>JBHHXT010000278.1:0-6426 GCA_046757165.1 bacterium
CCCCCCGCCCCGCAAGCTGAAGCTTGTACACCGTTCCCCCGGTCAGGGCGCGCTCAGCTTAGCGGGTAACCTTGCGAAGGTTCGAAACCTTCGCAAGGTTTTGGACGGCAGGCTCAGTCCCCGGGCCCAAACGGCGCCTCAAAACGCGCCACGACCTCCGCTGCCGGTGGTGAAGTTACCAAAGAAACCCCCCAAATCACAGCGACCTCCACCACCAAACACACGGCCACCGGAAATGCGCCAAAGGTCGGGAAGTGCCAGCCGAGATAGCTGGCCGCCAGAAGGGTGTGCCCGACCAGCATGCCGGCTACGGCGCCAGCCGCGGTGGACCGCTTCCAGAACAGGCCGAACGCCATGACCGGCACAATGAGCGTGTAGCCGCTGAAGGCGTAGACCGAAATGTCAAAGATGCCAGCCGGACGAAAAAGCGCGACCACGAACGCGACAAGCGCGATGAGGAGGACGCCAATTCTGCCGACCCGTGGCGCCGCTTTGTGGCTTTTGTGCGCGAAGATGTCCGCCGCGATCATGGTGGAAAGCGTGAGAATCTGGCCGTCCAGGCTGGACATGACAGCGGCCAGAATGGCGGCCAGGCCGACCGCGCTGAGCCAGATGGGCAGGTGCCTTTCCACCAGCAGCGGCAGAATGCGGTCGGATTCTTTGCCGACCAGGCCGGGGAGGTCCAGTGCGCCCCAGACCCCGATGAGGGTGATGGGCACAAAGAGCAAGACCAGGGCCCACGGGTAGATCATGATGGTGCGCCGCAGCGCTTTCGGGTCGCGCGCGGTCATCAAGCGCATGAACATGTGAGGAAAGGCGATGACGCTCAGCGGTCCGACGAGAAAGCCGCTGGCCCAGATGCCCGGCGCCAGACGCGGGTGCGTTTTGCCGAGCAGGTGGGGCGCCTCTGCCACCAGCCGCTGGTGCAGGACCTGCACGCCGCCCAGCTTGGTGGAAATGCCGATGCAGGCGACGACGAGAAAACTCATGAAAATCATCCCTTGAAACACGTTGGTCCAGGCCGTCCCGCGCATGCCCCCCAGGCTGGTGTACAGCACCGTGACACCGACCACAAAGACGGCCCCGACAAAGTAGGGGATCTGGCCCTTGCTCAGCGCCTCGATGGCGATGCCGCCGCCCATCACGCCGATGATGAGATAGGGGATGGTGTACCAGACCAGCAAACCGAACAGCAGGGTGGAGACCGCCTCTGACTGCCAGCGGTCACCGAACATGCCGGCCGGCGTCATGTAACCGTGGCGCTTGCCCAACCGCCAGACGGGATACCCCAGTAAAATGAAGGACAGGGGGGTCACGAAGGCGCCGATGGCGCCAAAATAGCCGAAGACCGCTACGCCCGCGTGGTAGGCGATTCCGGGCATGCCGATGAGCGCAAACGCCGTGACATTGGTGCCGAACAAAGACATGAACAAAACCAGCGTGCCGAAACTCCGGCCTGCCATGAAATAGTCCTCGGCAGAGCCGAGGCTGCGGCGGTAGCTGAAAATCCCGATGACCACCAGGACGAGAAGGTAGAGCGAGAAGACAACGGCCAGAATGAAGGAGCTCATTCAGAAGTCCCCCACCAGCCGCGGAGCGCGAGCCAGAGAACACCGACCGAGGCCACCACCCACAACAGCCGGTAGACCAGATCCACAGGGACACGCCCGAAGAGCAGCGTCAAGTCTGCTTGCCAGCTCCAAAAATTGTTGTGCAGAACCAACAAGCCAAGGGTGCCGACGATGGCGAAAATGCGTGCGCGCCGCATCGCTTACTTCCGGGTGAGGCTGACTTTCACAAAGCCGGCGATCAGGAATCCCATGACCAGCAAAGCGACCAGGGGGGCAGCCGCGCCAGCCCATTCGAAGCCCAGCCCTGCCGGCGCGTGGCCTTGCGAGAACGCTACGGCCGCGATGCCGATGCCGAGCAAGCCTTCTCCCCCCACCAGACCGGAGCCAAAAAGCACGCCTTTTTCCCTGCGGGACGACGCCTCTTCTGCGTTGGCGGCGCGTTTCTCGAGGAACATGCGCAGCATGCCGCCCAGGAAAATCGGCGTCAGCGTGCCGACGGGCAGGTAAACGCCGACTGCAAACGGCAGGCCGGGAATGCGGAAAAGCTCCGCAACCAGCGTGATCGCCACCCCGATCCCGACCAGAATCCACGGCAGCGAATTCTGCAAAACGCCTTCGATGACGATTTTCATCAAGGTGGCCTGTGGCGCAGGCAGCTCGTTCGTGCCAAAACCATAAGCACTGTCCAGCAGCATCACGGCGAGGCAAACGAAGGTCGCGGAGCTGAGCACCCCGGCCAGCTCCCCGATTTGCTGGCTACGGGGCGTGGCGCCCAATATGAAGCCGGTTTTCAAGTCTTGCGAGGTGTCGCCGGCAATGGAAGCGGCAATGGCGACGACACACCCCACGGTCAAGGCCGCTGCCATGCCGATTTGATCTGTCCAGCCAAGGAACAGAAAAATGGAAGAGGTGCCGAGCAGGGTCGCGATGGTCATGCCGCTGGTGGGGTTGG
Source organism: bacterium (assembly GCA_046757165.1). GTDB lineage: Bacteria > Zhuqueibacterota > Zhuqueibacteria > Oceanimicrobiales > Oceanimicrobiaceae > JBHHXT01. The sequence continues at coordinate 2,524 of JBHHXT010000278.1, forward strand.
AGGTCACGCCCACAAGCCCAACGATTCTGGAGGAAACCGTGACGAAAAAGAAGGCAAAGATGACGACCAGAATGGCGCCGATGAGACGAACGGCAAAGGTGTCAACCGTGCCAAATACATGGGGTACCAGCGCCATGCCCAGGGCAACGACGGCTGCGCCCACGCCCACGACCGTCAGTGGCAAATCTCTACTCGTCCTCGGCACGACCGCTTCTTTCTGGCCGAGACGGGCTTTCACCTGTCGAGCACCGACACGGAAGCTTTCGATCATGGTCGGGATACTGCGGATCAGGGTGATCAAGCCACCGGTGGCGACCGCACCCGCGCCGATGTAACGCACGTAGCGTGTCCAGATGAGGGCCGGTGTCATTTCGGCAATGGTCTTGAGGGTTTCCGGGTAGAGGGGCTCGACACGCCCTTCGCCCCAATACGCAATGGCCGGAATCAGCACCAGCCAGGAAAGCAACGCGCCCCCCACCATGACACTCCCGATCCTCGGCCCCAGAATGTAGCCCACGCCAAAGAGCGCCGCCGAGATATCGAGACCGAGCTGGCCCTTTTTCAGGAAAGGCACCTTGAAATGGATGTCATCCGGAATGATACGAATCCACCCGGTCAGGAGCTTTAGCAGGCCGCCGGCCCCCAGGCCGAGGAAAACATTCCTGGCCCGGCCTCCGCCGATTTCACTTGCGACCAGCACCTCGGCGCAAGCTGTGCCCTCCGGATAGGGCAGGTGACCGTGCTCGCGCTCGATCAAAAACTTGCGCAGCGGAATCATGAACAAAATCCCGAGACAGCCGCCAAACATGGCCAGCGTGGTCATCTGGACGAGGGTCGGATCCATGCCCCACAAGAAGAGCGCTGGCAGGGTGAAAATCACGCCACTTGCCACGGAGCTCGAAGCCGAGCCAATGGTCTGCGAGATGTTCGCTTCCAATAGCGTGCCTTTCTGGCCCATCGCCTGGAGCGCCTTGAACGCCGCCACGGTCAGGACGGCCACCGGAATCGAGGTGGAAATCGTGAGTCCGACGCGCAGTCCCAGGTACGCATTCGCAGCACCAAACAGAATTCCGAAAAAAATCCCGAAAATGGCTGCTTTGACGGTAAATTCTAGTTGAGTTTCAGATGCAGGGACATAGGGCTCGTAAGTTTCGCCTTCGGCAATCGGCTCGTACGCTTGCTGGCTCAACCCCTGTTTTCGAGTCATAGCATTCTCTTGGTTAATGATGGTGGGAAAAATGCTCCGGATTGTTTGCAAGTATAAAGGATTCACCCAAAAAAAGCAAGGAATTCTTGCGAGAACTCTGGCACCGGAACCGCGTTGGCAAATCTTGTCGTCCCGACGAGCACCCGTCCACTGGAGTTGGTCACACACACGACGTGTTTCCGAGGGGGCTCAGGCGCCGGCGGTGGCCGATTTCTGCCCATTGGCAGTTTACGAAATATCGTTTTATTCTGCGCCATGTGGGTGATATTCGACCACCCGGCCGGGCGTCTTACGGGAGCGAATGAGACTATTAAGGAATCTTCTTATTTCTCGTGGTTGTCATGCCCCAACGACCACGAAGCATGGGAAGGATACGAAACTTGCAGATGCATGATGGAATAATCGTCAGAAGTCCCATAAAGACAAATGGTTAAATTCAGGATAAGTCCGGGCATCACACTTCCTCTCCTGTGTGCAATTATTGGGTTCATGCCATATACAAGTCAATAAAGAACAAGGAGAAGGATCATGCGCGCCTGAAGTTCGTTTTACCAGGAATTGGATCATATTTTGCTAAGTATTGATAGATGTTGAAGTTACCTGAACAAAATGTGAGGCTCTTAGGATGATGGCTTCCAGAAAAAGAAAACGGGCAAATCAACACGAGTGCAAAACCTACCAGGATGGGGATTGGTTAGTCTATTATTGCACGACCTGTAAAGACTACGAAAAACGATTGAACAGAAAGACGGGGGAAATTATCACGCGACACACGCGGACAAAAAACCAGACCACCTGACGTGCAGCCACAGATTTACACTGATAAAACACAGAGTTTGGAACGAATCTGTGTCAATCAGTGTAAATCCGTGGCCCAAAAATGTCGGCTTGTAGTACGGCTTGTGTGCCGATTCTTCGCTTGCTGCCCACCTCATCACCCCCCTCAGGGCGCATTATTAAATTTCAAAAAGTGCAATTAGGAACAATTGAATCGTAGCCCCGACTTCCCAATTATGTGAATTTGTGAAAATCTGTTGAATGTCCCCCATTTTTGGTGAGACAATTCATTCAAGCTCGATCCAACACGGTTTGCAACCGTGTTTTACGCACAAATCAGGGAGGTATACACAGTTGCAGACTGTGCAGGATCACTATTTCCATTTCAGTATCGGCGCCGGGGAAGCTGGCTCACAGCGGCTGGCTCACAAACGTCCGGTACTCCAGTTTGCGAAAGTGGGAGTTGAGAAGAAAGTAGCCCACCAGCAACGCAAGCAGACAGGCGAAGACGTAACCATATCCGAAATACACATACTTCATGTTCAGGGTGACGAGCGTGAGCACAATGTTCGCGCATAAGAATAGACCTGCCACCACCACCAGTTGCCGGCGAATGTCAAAATACATCATGAAGATCATGACCGTCAACAAGAGCATCTGCAAGCAGACCGCGAGGAATGCCTTTTCCAGAATAATGGCGGTCAACGGTGGCAGGTGAAACAGCGCGGCAATTTCATCCGAAAAGAAAAGACACAGCAAAGTCACTGTCCCCTGCAATTTTAGCAACCCGATCAGGCTTTCCTTTACCGATTGCGCCATGCTGATTTTGTGCGCATGGATCAGCCGCAACGTGTCCTTCTGCAAGATTGAGTCGAAGAAGGTTCTGAAATGGGCATAAAAATCTGTTTCGGCTTTCACCAGGAAGTAGGTGTAGGAGGGGATGACGGTGATGAAAGCAAAGAAGGTGGCCGTGTCATATTCCGGTTGCGCGTACAAGAACGATTCGACCTGCTTGCCATGCGGGCTGAACCAGAATATGATTTTATCCACCCAGATACCGGCGTTGTAGCAAAAGCCGATGAAGATCAATTGCGGCATCTTTTTGATGTAGTCGCCAATCCCGAAGCTCGGCTTCTCCGATCTCCTGAATTCGATGAAAACCCTCGACAACAGAACGAACAGCAAGACGATTTGCCCGATGGCGAAGCCATGCAGGAATCCGGGCAGGCCAAATCGCGCCCCTAACACCATTGCCAGACCGAAGCCCAGCATCAACCCCGCCAGAAAGGCCCACAGAACGATCCGGTAGTTTTTTACCGCGCTGAGAAAAATCATCAACTGCCAGGTACAACCGACGGCGATGAAGAGCATCAACGCCGTGAGCTTGTACAGAAAATCAAACTCCCAGGTCAAAAAGAAGGGCAGACCGATGATGGTTTGCAGGACGATGGTGGTGGCGAGCACGGTCGTGAAGGTGGGGAGGATTTGATCGAGTTTTTTTTCGTAGATCAGATCAGAGAGGTAGCGCGTGATCAGAAGCTGACCCACGCCGGTCGAGATGAGCGAAAAAGCGAAAATGTAGACCAGGGTGACCAGGAAGATCTCCAGGTCTTTGCGCGCCAGAAAACTGGTCGAAAAGATGCCCAGCAAGACCAGGCTCAGGATAGAGAAGAAGATCGGTCCGCCTGCGATGGAGGTGGAGTAAAAGACGCCTCGAAAGGTGTCGATGTAGGTGTCCTTTTCAAATATTTTCTTGAGCTCGAATCCGATACCGGCCATTGTGCAAACTCCTCAAAATCGATGCCCCTGCGTTGGGGTTGTTCAATTGTTTCAGTTCTTCGTCCTCTGGTGGACGGTTATTCGATCCTGCGAAACCCACCTCTGAAAACGAACAAGTTCGTTTTCTGTCTCCTCCCGGG
>JBHHXT010000279.1:0-6413 GCA_046757165.1 bacterium
GAGGTGACGAGTTTCCCACCGCCGAGCTTCCCACCCATGTCGACGATGTTTTTTTGGAACTTCTCCCTCCAGACGTTGAATTTGGCGTACATCTCCTCCATTTGGGCAGGAGATGGTTTTTCGCCTTTTCCCTTCACGGGCTGGCTTCGTTGCATACACAGATAATTAGGCATGATACCTCCTTTGTTGGGTTCCTGCCGGTCAACTCAAGCGACACCCTATGACGCATATGCACTCTCGTTTTGGACACTTCCTGGTATTTTTTTGAAAGGCCGCCGTTTTCTTCCACCCAACTCGATATTTTGTCGAGAACTTAGCCTTGAAATCGGCGACATAAATGTCGCATTGCGGACGCCCTCTGCGAGCTTGGCGGCTTTGCGTGAGATCAAATCCAGGGCCGCAGCATTCGTTTGACGATATCGATCGCCCTGAGCTGGTCCATGAAATATGGGCTGGTCGCGATCGTGATCACCTTGGCAGATTCGATGTGCTCCTGGATTCGTTGCATTTTGTCATCGAACGGGATGTAGGCCATGTCGTCGGAGAAAATATCCATATCGATGTCGAGCACGACCTCCCTTTGAAAGCTCTTCTCGAAAGCCGTGCTGCTGTCGATAATCTCGACTTTCGAAAACAGATTCAGGGCGAGCGCAGGCTTGATGAAATTGCCGACGTTCAGGCAAGAATTCGTGTACTCGAAGGCCCGCCGCAAGTCCAGGCTGTCGAGGTCCGGCACGTCTAAGTACGCCTCTGGCTCCCTCAAATCAGAGTGCTGATCAACATGGACGAGCATTTGCCCGGCCTCGAGCCAGCCCGCTCGGTAAGCCGCTATCCAGAAGCAGAAGGCATGGTTGTGATTATCGAAAATGAAGAACATCTTGCCGGCCCCGTTCATGCAGAGCATTTGCTCGAGCCCGCATTTGTTGATTTCCTGGCCGTCTTCGATTTCGCTGAACGCGATCTCGGTGCCGAGTGCCAGGTCAGAGGGGGTGCCCTCTACCAGGGGCGGGACAAAGATTCGTTTGTTCTTTCTTTGGGGATAGGAAAAGATGTTGTTGCTGATCGCGTCTCGAATATAAAAGCCGTTGTAGAGCTCGGAGAGTTGGCGAAGCACCTGATTGGTTAGAGTCGGTGAGTGGTGCAAAACAGGTGGCCGCGATGTGCAGCCACCTGTTGTTCTTCCTGCATTCAATTCGTTCGTGAAGCTGGCGGCTCAGGCCGGGACAGCCACAGATTCCGCTTGCGCCATGTGGCCGTTGTTGAGCGCCTCCTCCACGGTCCATTCCCCGCTATCGATCTTCGCCAGCAGCTCTTTTTGTTCCAGATAATCTTTGTTGACTACGCCGGCCCGGCTCTGCAGGATGCGCCATGCTTTGCGCCGCTCCACACAGAAGAGCACCATCTGCCGTGAAAGCACATGATAGACCGGACTGCCGTCATCCGCATAGTCGACGGCGTAGACACCGCGGTCTGGAACGAAAGACCGGTGATTCGGGTCCAGGTACCGGCGGTGCACCACATCGTTCATCGTGATCAACTTCAGCTTATCTTCCAGACGAATCATGCCTTCGACCGCCTCTGGCTTGACTTTTTTGTGGTGGAAGCGGAAGCGCGCCTCGGTAAAGGCCCAATGCGCCACGGTGTAGGAATATGGCGTCTTGTGCACGGGCGCCTTTTTCATGTACCAGTCCCGGTCGGAATGGGGGTTGCCCTTTATGCTGAGCATTTCCGGGTAGGTTTCCCCCAACTGCGGGTCGCAGATGAACTCCGGCATGCCGCGGCTGTCCCGGATGCGTTGTGCCTGCATCTGGGCGGCGTAGTCGGGCACACCGTGCTCCGGCTGGCAGGTGGTAAAAACCTGATAGAAGGCCGTCCCACGGTAGCACAGGCCGTCGAGCAGCGATTTGTAGAGCGTCCCGGTGTTGGCCATGGAAACCTGCGCCACATACGGTGAGCCGTGGCCGCCCAGAAACGTTTCTGCCACGGATTTCTTTTCAGTCAGTTTGCCTTCCGAGGCGGCCCCCGCCTGGTTCATATCAAAGCCCCCCGTCATCGGAGAGGAGTCGGAGTTTTGGCCGCCGGTGTTCGAGTAGACCTGCGTATCGAGCATGAGCAGCTTGACATTCGGCCGGTTTTGCAGGACGACTTTCGAGACGTTCTGATAGCCGATATCCCCCATGCCGCCGTCGCCGCCGATCGCCCAGACTTTTGGCAGCTCCATGATCTCGTCGTCGGTCATCTGTGTGTCTGTGAAGTGCGTGTACTTGAAGTACTCATTTTCGGTCAAAGGTGTGGTGAAGCCGGCGATTGCGGCATCCGCCAGCCGCTCCGGAATCACCGAGTGGCGAGCGTGGTCCTTGATAAAGCTTTCGCCGATGAGCCAGCCGATGGTCGCCCCGTCCTGGAACAGGGAGTTCATCCACGGGTACGGATGTGGATTGTTCGGCGGCGTCGAGCCATAGACGGTGTTACAGCCGGTGTGTGCTGCCATGGCCATGACGGACATGCCCTCTGGCGTAAAGCCTTCGATGGTCTGAAGTTGCCTGTGATTTGCGGCATCCTGGCGCATGACCGCGGCAATGGCGTCGATGATTTCTTTGTCCGTGCCTTTGAACTCCGCCTGGATATTCTGTTCGGTGTCTTCAGAATTCTCGCCGCCGTACCCCATGAGCAAGTGCAAGGCCATTTTTCTGAACGTATGATAGGATTTCTCGTCGCGCTGCTCGAGCTTTTTGAGATGGTCCAACCCATTTTCTTCGAGCGCCTTCGCTTTCTGGAGTAAGCGGTCTGCTTTGGCGTGAAAGATGGGCCGCATCAATGTTTCGGTCAACGTCGCGATGGCGCGCAGAACGGATTTCTCGCCGCATCCTGCACATGCGCCATCGCCAGAAACCAGGGCCTTGTACTTCGATTGCAGCATGAGATGGAATTTCAGCGCGGCCGCCTTCGACTCTTGCGGCGCGGCGGCGTCGAAAATGCCGAGATATTTTTGCGGCGTGTTTTGCAAGGATTCGAGAAAGGTCGTTGCGGATTCATAGCGGGCGTGCATCTCCTCGGTTTCCGGCACCATCTTCAACGCCTGGTGGTCACCGCACGCCTCCACGCACGCCGCACACCCTTTGCACAAATCATTCACGAAAATCGAGAACAGGCCTCCCGAACCGGGCTCCTTCTTTTCTTTGTTTAAGAAGATCGCTTTCGATTTTTTGTATGCGATGGGCAGCGTGTCCAAAATGGCCCCGAGCTCGTCGATGGCCTGTGGCGTCACGGAATCTTCCTGCAGCGTCCGCAGATAATCGAGCACGATATCCTTGAAGCGCGTGCGGTCTTCCTTGTTTGTCGCCAGCTCAAGCATCCTGGCACGGCAAAATTCTTCAATTTCAGGCACTTTGCTCAGCAGCAGGGTGCGGACCCCACCATCAGAGACGTAGTTCTGGATTGCGGCGGACAGGACGGTGGAGATATCCTGGGCGGTATTCGGCAACGCCGTGTCCGGGCAAATCGTGATACAATCCATACATTGGGTACAATTTTCCTCAATAAACACCGGAATCTCGCGCCGGGCGACGTACTTGCTGGAGTGGGCGCCCGAGGCCGCCGCCATAATGCCGACCGAAGCGAGCGGACTGGATGGCTGGTTATAGCCATACCCAGCGCGATACTCGCTGGCAAATGTCGAGAGCTTGAAGAGCGGATGGTTGCCGTTGGCGCCGTTGGCAGACGCGTGGGCCGGGTGGCCGTTGCTTGCGGCCTCGGCCCCATTGCCACCGGTTTCCTGGACCTGCAGCAAGCCAGATTTCGCTGGCGGCGAAACAGGGATAGAGCAGGGAGTCACAACTGTTCCAACAAAGCTAGACCGGTCCGTCGCGTCGATTGCCCCGTGTTCTACCTTGCGAACGCTGTCGAACCCCTCCTGCATGACGGTCATGTTCGACTCTACCACCGCTTCGCCAAAGCGCCCGAATTTTTTCTCGTATTGGTTCCTGACAATCTGGCGGAAATCTTCCTCGTTGATGTCATAATCCTTCAGCAGGGAGGAAACTTTGAAAAACGCGCCCAGGAAGGAGTTGCCCTGCATGCGCGTCTGCAAATCCTCGCGTTCTGTTGCGCGCCTGGCGATATCAAAGCCGTTCAGGATGTAGACCTGAACGTTCTTTTCGATGATCTCTTTGCGGGCATGGGTTGGAATGCGCTGCCACGCCGCCTCGGGCGAACTCTCGTTCGATTCCCAAACAAACGCCCCGCCTTCTTGCAGGCCGACCAGGGGGTCGGTGTGCAAGAACACTTTCGGGTCGCAGCAGAGCACGACGCTGACATGTTGCAGATCACAATTGACGCGCACGCGTTCCGGCGCCGCCACCAGGAAATAGTTGGTCGGCGCGCCTTTTTTCTCCGAGCCGTACTTTGGATTGGCGCTGATGTGAATCACTTCTTTCAGGTCGCCGCGGTCATCATAAACTTTCTCACGTTTGGCGACATAATTGGAAAACTCACCCAGAATTTCGCCGAGATTCTTGCCGGTGGTGATCATGCCCCAGCCGCCAATGGAATGGAAGCGCACCGCAATCGACCCTGCCGGCAGGCACGATGGCGTTTCTTCAGAAACCACACCATACGGATGGTCGATGCCGAGATAAAAGAAGTTGGCGCCTTCGCAGGCCTTCTTCCCGTCCCGGCGGGCAATTGTGCCGTGAGCGAAATCATACGCACCGATGATCCCCTCCGGTCGAAAATCGCGCGAGCCCAGGCCATACACACCAGAGATAATCGTCGGCATCTCGGTGGCAGGATCGAGTTTGTCCAGATGGCCGTAGGCGTTGCCCCGGAAGTTGCTTGCGGCTTTGCTGAGCGCAATCTCGATGTCACGCGTCAGGGGGTTGTCGCCAGAGAGCGCTTCGTCTGTCCGTTCGAGAACGATGACGTTCTTTTTGCCTTTCAACGCTTTGATGACCGCATTTTCCGGGAAGGGACGCAGGACGTTGATGTGAATCACGCCAACCTCGACCCCGCGGGTCTCTTTCAGATAGTCGACGGCCGCGGCGATATTTTCTGCCGCACTGCCCAGCGCCACGAATACCGTGTCCGCGTGCTCGCAATTGTACTGCGAAATCAGTCCGTAGGTGCGGCCGGTCAGCCGCCCGAATTCTTCATAAGCTTGTTCAAAGAAGGGCAGAATGTTCTGCGAGAAATTGTTCCGTCTCGCCGCCACGCCGTTCATGTAGTGTTCCTGGTTCTGCACCGGGCCGAGCAGCGCCGGATTCTTGAGGTCGATCATCGCTGGCACGCGGCGCCGGGTCGGGCCAAACAGGGTCCGCTGCGCTTGTGTGGGACACTCGATGATATCATCCTTGGCCCCCAGGAATTCGCGAATCAGACCGGGTTCAGGCTTGAAGAACGTTCGCTCGAGATGGGTGGTCAGGAAGCCGTCCTGAGCATTGATGCCCGGATTCAAACTCAGCTCGTTGACTTTGCGCAGAATAATCGCCTGGTCGACGGCCTGTTGAGCATCCTTCGCAAACAGGATATTCCAGCCCGTGTCGAGGGCCGCGTAGAGATCATCGTGGCCGCAGTGTACGTTCAACGCATGCTTGGTCAGCGCACGCGCACCGACTTCGACCACCATGGTGCTGAGCTTGCCCGGGGCGTGGTAGTACTGCTCCAGGCCGTAAACAAGCCCCTGGCCCGAGGTAAAATTGACCACGCGCTTGCCGGTCACCGACATGGCGATGGCTCCCCCCTGGGCTGCGTGCTCCCCCTCTGTTTCGATAGCCGTCAGCGCTTCCCCAAACGCAGTCAACTGTCCTTTGGCATACAACATCTGGTAGTTTTCCCCCATCTCGGTCGAGGGCGTGATGGGATAGAAGACCCCGGCCTCAGCAATGAGGGCCTCGGTAGCAGCAACGAGCTGATTGCCATTGGTCGTGACCCGTTTTCCCGGGTAGCGTGGTGTGGAAGATGAAGATGCGGTTTTTTGGGGACTTTGCATGGTTCTACTCCTTACGTCGTAGATTGACTTGGCGGTAAAATTCTAAACTCGAATATCGAAATTCGAAATAAGACCAAAACTCAAAAAAAATGTTCAAACCTGGATTATTCACAAGAGATTAGCAAATATTCATTTAATCGCTTGATTATGCAATAACTTAACGGGGTAAAGAGGCGTGCAACGCTTTAGCGTTGCATGAAATGCTAAAGCATTTCACTCCTTACGTGTTGGCCCTTGCTGTGAGAAATTCATGAATTATCCAGGCAAAATAATCTCAGAACCATAAAGTTTCCTATCTCGAATTACCGGCTCAGGACAGGTCGAGCAGACTCGGGGCGACCGATGTCAAGGCTGTTTCGCTCATAGCGAAATAGAAATCAAAGCTTGAATATACAAAATGTTTCGCTCATGTCAAAGGAAAACTTGA
>JBHHXT010000280.1:0-6407 GCA_046757165.1 bacterium
TTTGATTTGTCGCTGATCGGCCGGCGCCAGCTTCGCAGCAACAACTCCTGGATGCACAACAGCGAGCGACTGGTGAAAGGGAAAGCGCGCTGCACGCTGCTCATGCATCCCCGGGATGCCGCCGCCCGCAACCTCGAAAACGGGCAGATGGTCGAAGTCCGCTCGCGGGTGGGCAAAATCGAGATCAAAGTGGAAGTCAGCGATGAAATGATGGCGGGTGTGGTCAGTATTCCGCATGGCTGGGGCCACCACCGGCCGGGCATCGAATTGCAGACCGCCAGCAAACATGCCGGCGCCAGCATCAACGACCTCACCGACGAGCGGCTGGTCGATCCGCTGTGCGGCAATGCGGCGCTCAGCGACGTGCCGGTACGGGTTCGTGCGGCATGATCGATAAGCCTGGAAAAACTGTCATTTGCCGTGGCGTCATTCAAGGCACTTGAGACTTACGTTGTCATTTCGCTTCGCTGTCATTTGCGGGCCGCGGGTTGCAGTCGAGCCTTGTCGTCCAGCACAAGGCCAACAGCTAATAGCTAATGCTTCGTCATGCAATTTCATTCTTGACTTTCAATCAAGCGTGTATTGTCTTTCTGTCAAAAGAGTAATACGAACAGGTTGATCAAATGAAGACACTCACTCTAAAGCTGCCCGAAATTCTTGAAGCCCGGTTGAACGCGATGGCGGAGAAAAAAGGAGTCAGCAAGTCTGAGATCGTTCGTCATGCGCTCGCCGACTATTTTTCACGCGACGTGGTAAACGATTCAGGCACGTTTCTGGAGTTGGCAAAGGACCTTGCCGGTCTGGTCGAAGGCCCGCCTGATCTCTCGGTAAACAAAGCTCATTTGGAGGATTCAGGCTCTATCGAAAAAACAAAAGAAAGGTCATTGCAACTGTCATGCCCAATAACCCCTAACGCGGCGAAGCCCCGTATAAAACACGGGATTTGACAACCGCAAATGAATGGAACACGGATTTAACGGATAGAACGGATTGACACGGATTTGGTTTTGGGTGAAAACCAAAAAAATCATGAGCCACACAAGTTACCTTCCACTGAACTTCGACTCCTTCCGTTAAGTCCAATCCGTTCAGATCCGTTAAATCCGCGTTCTATTTCTTTTTTGCACTGTTATGCAAACTTTATTTTGATAATATCATAACGACGAAGGAGCATCTGAATGAACACCTTGACACCCAATGAAGAAGAGTTGCAAAAGCTCATGCAGCACCCCGACACCAGCCCTGTGGTGATGGTCAATCTCCTGAAGTTCAAAACAGACACCGGCGATGGCGAAACAGGAGAAGAAGCTTACACCCGCTACACGCAAAACGCCGCTACATTTGTGGCAAAAATTGGCGGGCGAGTGCTGTGGTATGGGCACGCGGATCAGTTCATCATCGGAGGGCCGGAAGACCGTTGGGACCGCGTGCTGCTGGTCGAGTATCCCTCGCGTGCGGCCTTCCTGAAAATGGTGCAGATGCCGGAATTCCAGGCGGTACAAAAAGAGCGGCAAGCTGCACTCGAGCGGACGGTTCTCATCGCCACCACCACCCTGAGGAGTGCCTATCCTGACATGTGATCGACTTAAAGTGTTGGATAGCGTACGCTGGGCAAGAACGAACAAGAATTTCCAAAACCGTGAATGGGTTTCACAGGAACCGTGATTCGTGAATAATCCAGGCTAAGCCCCGGGCAAAACGTAGAGGAGAATTGAAAAATAGTGGCAAATACTGCCGCCCAAAACAAACAGATGCCAGATGGCGTGGTGGTATCTGAGCCCGTGCCAGGCATAGAATATCAGGCCGGCGATATAGAGAGCTCCGCCAGCGACCAACCAAACAAGGCCGCCAATGTGAATGCTCACCACCATTTGCTTGATAGCAGTGGCACAGAGACACCCCATCAGGACATAGACCAGGACGGAAAGCTTCTCGAAACGATGGATATAGAGGGCTTTGAAGACGATACCCGACAATGCCAGCCCCCAAATAATGCCAAACAAAGTCCACCCCCACGTGCCCCGCAAGCTAACCAACATAAAGGGCGTATACGTACCGGCGATGAGCAAATAAATCGCCGCATGGTCCAGGATTCTGAAGACATGTTTTACCCTCGGATTCCGAAAGCTGTGATATAGGGTTGAGGCGAGATAGAGAGCAATCAAGGTTGTGCCATAGATGCTAAAACTAACGATACGCCAAACATCGCCGTGCGATGTCGCCAGTAATACCAGGATGGCCAACCCTGCGATGCTCAACCCCGTTCCAATCCCATGAGTCACACTGTTCGCGATTTCTTCGCCCAGGGTGTCGTATCTTTCCTGCTGGCGGGCCTGGAGATTTTTTTCCTTTTTCAACACCATATTTATTTGCTACCTATTATCGTCTAATGGCTCTATCTGCTGTAATTCATCTCGTATGTGCTGCACGATGCAAATCAGGAACCAGCGCGCGGCAGGAGTCCGTGAAGTTCGTTGAGTGAATGAGTGACGTCAGGATTGCATCATGTCATCCAGGCCGGAATGAAGTAAACTTTTTTCGCGCCGTTCATTGCCATGTCCAGGTAGTCTCTGGTGAGGACAACGCCGGTGGGACAATCATAGAGGCGCATAAAATTCTTCAGGGCAGGAGGCGCCTGAGGCTGACTCATGGTTTTATACTTTACCTCGACAGGCAGCAGGTGAGCGCGACCGCGTGCGACGATAAAATCGACTTCGTGTTTATCCCAGGTGCGCCAGAAGAAATGTTGATCAGCGGCTTTAGCTTTCTTCAACAATTCCAGGAAGCACTGGTTTTCAGCCAGCGCGCCACCATCCGGGCGCAGATGGAGTGGACGGAAGTCAGACAGACCCGTATTGCGCAGTCCGGTGTCGAGAAAATAGAGCTTTGGCATTTTGGTGAGTTCTTTCTGGCGATTGCTGTGATACGGCCGCAAACGCGAGATGATAAACGTGTTTTCCAGCAGAAACAAATAGTTGTTTAATCTGGACAAAGGCAAGCCAACTTCTTTGCCGACTTCATCGTTCTTGAACAACTGGCTGATCTGAAGCGCCAGGAAATTGACTAGATCATTAAACTGCAGAATATTATCGATGCGAGCCAGGTCTTTGATGTCTTTTTGAACATAACTGTTGTGGATTTCTCTGAGCCGCGCTTCTTTCATCGATGTGTCGGCAGTCAGCGAGGGCAGAGGGTAACCGCCATATACTACGAACTCATGCCAGAGTGGCAACATCTCAGGAGTTAACGTATGAAACTTGCGGGCGGCTTCGAAATCGTCCAGGATCGCGTCGAGCTGAAGCGAGGCCTTTATCGAGCTGGCAGGATGCGTTTTGAAACGAAGGAATTCAGCGAAACTGAGCGGAAAAACCTGAAAAACCTGCTTGCGTCCAGTCAGGGCGTCTTTGAACTTTTGCCTGATACCAAATGAAGAGGAACCTGAGACAATCAGTTTAATATTCGGATGGTGATCGTGCAGAACCTTGAGGAATTTGCTCGGATCCGGATGATACTGAATTTCATCTAGAAAGCAATAGGTGCGGCGCTCGGTCGACAGGCCTTTGCTGGCAAGGTATTCGACGAAATGTTCGGGGGTCGCTGTGTGTGTGAGGTCAAACGTACTTTCGAGGTCAAAATAAAAGACCGGGGCGTCTTTCAGAGAGTCTTGCAGCAGCTTCAGTATCGAGGTTTTACCCACCTGGCGCGAGCCGAGGAGAACCAGGATTTCCGGTTCGCGCAGCCAGGGCGTTATCTGGTCAACAATGTCACGATGGATTAGATCGCTCATCTTGTAGTTTGTTTCCTATTCTGCTTATTTTTCTATATAGATTTGTTTGAAGCATAGATAAAAATCTTATAAATTGCAAGAACTTTTATGTCGTTGGCGGAAATACTCAGAGCGGCATCAACTCAAGAGGAAATTTTGGAAATGCTGCCAGCGCGCAGTCAACTTGCTCAAATTGAAAATCGCCTGAGCACTCCAGGTCAAGATGTTTTTGATTGTTGGATGTTTTTGCGGGGACGGAGGCGAGACCGAGCTGCATTTGATCCCGGATAAGAAGATATGTTGAACTCCACACGCAGAGTTCGCAAAGCGCGCAAAGAAATGAAGGACAAAAGTAAACAAACTCTGCGGCCTCCTTTATTTGTGGTGACATATTGTGACACATAAAAAATCAATACCGGCATCATTAATGTCCGGCCTACTGGCTTTGCGTGGCTGCAGTCAATTTCTCAGTCAACCAAACATTGATCAGCGTTTCAGTGGATGCAGGGGAATGGGATCTCGCTCTTTACGATTTCTTGTTCTTTCCATATGACTTCTTTTCCTTCTTGGTCATTTCTCTGGCACTGATGACCAGTGCCTCACCTGTTTTCTTGTAAACAAAGGTGATGATAATGTAACGTCCTGCATCAGTTTGCCCCATCGCTGCGTGGAGGTTTTCGCCCTTAACATCTCCAGTCTCGATAAAGCGTAGGCTTCACCGTTTCTTTCCCGCAATATCCTTCCGTGAACTGGCCAGAGCAGCAATCCATGCGTCTGCCAGAGACAGTCGGTGTCGTGCTTTCATTTCGCCTGCGGTCTTGCCAAGTAGGGCATTTGACTCTACACGATTTACGGGTAATTTACTCAGGCCGGTTAATCGCTCTGAGGCAGCTTGCTTGTTCTTTTTCTGAATAGTTACATAGTAGATTTCCATAAAGGAAATAAAGGAAACATATATGTCGACTTCCCCAGATTCGGCCTTTTCTAGTATTTCCTGAACGGTTTCTGCGCCCGCTTCGTTTTCCAAGAACGCGATGATGGCAGAAGTATCCAACACAAACTTAACTTCCACGCTTTAGGTCCTTTCGGCGTTCATCAATTAGCGAATCGAGGAGGTTTTCACCTTTTGCTGAACCGCGTAACTCACGCCAATTCTGGCCGCTTTTCCTGTGCCCATCCTTGATAAAAGTGATGATAACCTCGACTTCGTCCTTAAACGGAATGGGTTCTAAAGGCTTGATTTCTGAACCGTCATAAACGCCTCTTATAGATAGCATAGATCCTTACTCCAAATTCCAATTTAGATTCTTGGTAATGTATCAATTTTCTAAAGCTGAAGCAAGGAAAAAGCTGGGGACGCATTGCACGCGAACCTTTCCTTCGCCTACTCGAACGGGCGTTTTCGAAACGCTCATGCCTTGGGGCTGTCTAACTTCGATATGCTTTTCAAGAATTAAACTTGCATTCTCATAATCCCCCCTCATGTGATACAGGGATCCCAGCAGACAATACCAAAGATCTGGATAGACGTCTTCTTTGATTGAGCCGCGCAGGCCAATGATACCGTCTTCAAAGATACCGGTGATGTAGACGGTCACGTAGCGATAAAAGAAATGCTCTACACGACTCATGCTTTCGACCTTCTTACTCCAGTACTGAAGTAGCGTTTTCAGTTCCGGTGTACGGCCAGTATTACCATAACACATAGCAAGAGACATGGCCGCAATTCATCGGGATCGATTTGCAGCGCTCTTTCAAAATAGGGAATGGCTGCCTCGCTGCCGGTAGAAGGAGACGACAACCAATGGTACCAGCCTTTGTAAAACTCTCTCGTGGCAAGCACATCATTCTTGAGCCAATTCGTGAACAGTTCTCGTGTGGTATATTCATGGCGGAAATTCATCTCCTTGTGCAGGCGCGGTTCAAACTGATCCACCCAAATGCAGGCATCGATCCAGTCCGCAAGTTTTTGGGAGAAACCTGCCTGCGCTATTGAATCTGGTTTGAACAATGTTTCCTGCCAGACAATGGGCTGCTCTCCCGGCCTGGTCATCTCAAGAATATGATCAAGACCGCCCTCTGATTCCTGCACGATGGCCGCCACGCGATATTTAATGCGGGCGTCATCCAGTATCCCGGCTGCTGCAATCTTGTCGATGGTTGCCGCTCTCTGCACGGTTTCAAGCTCCCGTTTGACAGCAGGCGAAGCGAGGCTGACATTTTTGTGAGAGGCGAAGAGTTTCTTGTAGACTTGTGGAATGATCGTGTTGACTTGATTGTCATTGGCCGGCTCACCCGTCTGATTTTCAAAGTACATGATAGCTACGCTGTTGCCCGCAATCGGCGTTTCTTTCTTAAACCAATAACCGAAGAAAGCAATCGCTGTCAAAACCAGGATGGTAGTGAACACGACAATAGCCCCGGGTTTTATGCGACTAAGTTTTACTCGTGTGGGAACGGATCGAAGCTCCGTACTGTCAGGTCTCAAATCGGTTCGCAGCTCGTCCACCTGCTGGTAGCGTTCAGACGGCTCCTTCTCGAGGCATTTGTTGACGATTTTTTCAAGCTCCATTGGCACATCGGTGCGCAATGCTGTAATCGACTCGGGATCTTCATTGACAATCGAGTACTCGAGATTCAA
>JBHHXT010000281.1:0-6404 GCA_046757165.1 bacterium
ACATAGACCGTATCCCCGGGTCCGACCGGTTTGTCTTTGCCCCGTTCTTCTTTCTTGCTGTCATGCCGGATCACTCTCGCCTTCGAGGGATTGGCTGCCTGAAACATGCCGCCCGCAAACCCGACATAGTCCTGCACGGTCGAGTTTGGCATGTAGGGATAGGTGCCGGGATACTGCACGGCGCCGATGACGTAGACATCTTCCTGCCGCTGCGGCACCATGATGACATCGCCATCCTGCAGCGCCAGTTCGGAGTGGCCGTTGCCATAGCCGCTCAAGTAGGGAAACACCGCGATGATGTCCACGTGCCCTTCTGTTCCCCGCCTCCGTTCAATATAGACATTGGCCAAATCCGCGCGCCGGGTGAGCGCATCGACGCGGAGCAAAAAATCACTGATGGTTTCATTTTGCGCCAACTGGTAGGTGCCCGGGTCGTTGATGGCGCCTTCGACCCGCACGGTGGCTTGTGTCAGATTGATGGCGGGTACGTGCACCAGGTCGCCGCCGCGCAGAACGAGGTTGGCGTCCAGATCGCCCAGTTTCTTGTATTGGTACAGGTCAACGGTGTCCGTGGTGCCGTCGAGATGACGGACTTGAATGCCGCGCTCGAACGCCCAGGAGGTCAAGCCGCCGGCCAGGGCAATGATATCGGCGACGCGGTAGACCGCCAGCGCGTCGTACGGGCCGGGGCGCAGAACCTGGCCGGTGACGTGCACGCGGATTTGGCGCACCCCAGCCAGGTGGACCGAAATCACGGCATTCCGGTACTTGGCGCTCGCTTCCTGTGCCACCAGCGTTTGCACCTCGGCGAGCGTCTTGCCATTCACATCGAGGGTGCCGACGGTCTGGATGACCAGCTTCCCTTCCGGCGACACCTGCGCCGGGATGCTGTTTTCCAGCGTCGACAAGATGGTGATCCAGAACCGGTCCCCCGGCCCGACCAGGTACGTGCTGGGGTCGATGGCCCCTTCCAGAGCCTGCTCTCCACCCTCGAACGGAAACTGCTGCTTCTGTTTGAACAGGTCTTTTTTATCTTTGTCTAACAGAGAGGTGCGCGTGGGCAGGCGAAAATCCCGCTCCTTATCGAGTTGCTTGAGCTGCGGGATCTCGCGCGTCTGAGCCAGGACGGAGGCCAGGCTGGCGAAAAATATGACCGGAATGATTTGGAGCAGTTTTTTCATGTTCAACGGTGGCCCCTGGTTTTATGTGCCAGGAAAAGCAGCGCGTTTCCTGCAAGTGACCGCGTCACCTTGCGAAGGTTGCAAACCCTCGCAAGGTCTTATGGACATCTCATCTTGTGCACTTTTTTGCATTCGGCGGTTGTCAGATCCCGTGCTACAATCATCGAATCTATCAATAATGTTTAACTTTTGCAAGTCTAAAATCGCATTGGGGGGAAAACCTCCGTTATGATTGGGAGCGACTGAGCTCTCCTCGAGCTGCACACCCTCGCAAGAGGATTCCTCCCTTTTGCTGTTATCTCCTCGCATCGTGCTTCATATTGACATTCATCTATGCCCCACAAGGGGGCATGGCTACTTGTCGGGACAGACGAGGTTTTGAAGACAATTGAGAGAGAGTTGTGGAGAATGCTGGCAGAAACCCACCCCTAACCCCTCCCAGGCTCCCAGGAGGGAATCTTCCCACCCTGCGGGCGCACCGTGCAGGCTGTTCGCGGTACAAAACACGGTTACAAACCGTGTTGGATCTGGTCGTGTGCTTGTCCCGACCTGGCGGGATTGTCGGACCGTTCTTAATTCTAATCTTTCTAATCTAACAAAATGAGGTCGGGCGACGCCCCTAGGACCCGCTGCCCAGCCGAACGATCTTGTTTACGCCAGAACGGATGCCCCGGGTGGCATTGCGCGTATCCACGATCAGTCTGGCGTGCTTGGAGATGGCTTCCATGTCATAGTCGGTGTGGGCGGCAGTGATGATGACGCAGTCGGCCTGCCTGACCAACTCATCGCTGAGTTTTTGGGAGCGCAGCGTCGCGCCATTCACTCGAACTTCCGGCACATAGGGGTCATTGTAGGAGATATTCTTCACGCCGCGCTGCAGGAGCAGCTCGATCACTTTGAGCGCGGGCGAATTGCGCGTGTCGTCCACATCTTTCTTGAAGGCGACACCCAGGAAAAGGAGCTTCGCCGACTTCAGCGGTGCGCCGCCGCTGGTGCCGAGCGAGCGAATGACCAGGTCCATGACGTAAAACGGCATGTTTTCATTCGTGCGCGCCGCCAGCTCGATGAAATCGCTGTGGAAGTCGTACTCCTTGGCCTTCCAGGAGAGATAGTATGGGTCGACGAGAATGCAATGGCCGCCGATGCCCGGACCGGGATAGAAGGGCATGAATCCGAACGGCTTGGTTGCGGCGGCCTGCACCACTTCCCAGATATCGATGGTGCCCATGCGGTCGCACAGTTGTGCCAATTCATTGACCAGTGCAATGTTGACGCTGCGGAAGATGTTTTCCAGCAGCTTGACCATTTCTGCCGCACGCGGCGAGGAGACCGGCACAATGGTCTTGATGATTTGCTCATTGGCCAGGCAGGCCAGTCGGGTGCATTTCTCCGTCACGCCACCGACAATAACCGGCGTGTTTGCGGTCGTGAAGTCTGTGCGCCCGGGATCGATTCGTTCGGGCGAAAAAGCGAGATAGAAGTCTTTGCCGACTTTCAACCCACTGGACTCCAGAATGGGCAGCACAACATCCTCGGTGGTTTCCGGGAAGGTCGTGCTTTTGAGGATGATGAGCTGTTCTTTACGCAAATGCTCAGCGATGTTTTTGGCCGCAACCTCAATGAATGAGATGTCTGGCTCTTTGTTGGGCGTAAACGGCGTGGGCACACAGATGTAAAGGATATCCAGCTCCCCCACTCTGCCATAGCGGGTCGTCCCTTCCAGCCGGCCTTCTTCCACGCGTGCTTTCAGCCGCTTGCTGTTGACATCTGCAATATAGTTTTCCCCGCTGTTTATCTTCTCGATCTTCTCACGGTCCAGGTCAATACCCAGGGTATAAATCCCCTGGCTGGCAAACTCGACGGCGAGGGGGAGACCCACGTAGCCGAGCCCGATAATGCCCACCTTGGCGTTTTTATCACGAATTTTTTGTTCGAGTCCGCTCATAATCAAATCCCTTTTTACTTACCTGAAATACGGTTTGGCCGTTAGCTCCTGGCCTTTGGCTGAGAACTACTTGCCAAAAGGTTCAATCGACTACCGATAATCGACGATTGAGAGCTGTTGCACACCCTTCCGGGTTTCGGTTTCTCTTTCCTGCAAACTGGCGCGGTGCCGGAAGTTCAAATGGACGGAACAAGGAGACTCCCGCACATCTCTTGGCAAGATTTTTTGTGACGACGCTTTTTTCGAATTTAGAGCTTGGTATTTCGAGTTTCCGGGTCAGGTTTTGTACTGCTGCTGATAATACTCCAGATATTCCCCGCTCTTGATCTTCTGCCACCACTCTTTGTTTTCAATATACCACTGAATCGTCTTGTCCATGGCCGCTTCGAACGGGTGCTTGGGTTTCCACCCCAGGCCGTGCAGTTTGCTGCAATCCAGGGCGTAGCGGCGGTCGTGGCCCGGCCGGTCGGTGACGAATCTTTTGAGCGATTCGGGTTTTCCCAATCTTGTTAGAATGTAGTCTGTAATGTGCAGGTTCGTTTTTTCATTATCGCCACCGATGTTGTAAACTTCCCCTAGTTCACCATGGTGCAACACAAAATCGATGCCGTCGCAGTGGTCTTCGACGTAAATCCAGTCGCGGACGTTCAGGCCGTCGCCGTAGATCGGCAAGGGTTTGTCTTCCAGGGCGTTGGTGACAAAGAGCGGGATCAGCTTTTCAGGATAGTGGAACGGGCCGAAATTGTTGGAGCAGCGGGTGATCTGAACCGGGACGCCATAGGTGACGAAATAGGAATAGGTGAGCCGGTCGGCGCCGCTTTTGGAGGCCGAGTAGGGGCTGGAGGGCATGAGGGGATCGTCCTCCTTGAAGGAGCCGTTGTTGATGCTGCCGTAGACTTCATCGGTGCTGATTTGCACAAAGCGGTCGACGTGGTGCCTCCTGGCCGCCTCCAGCAACACAAAGGCGCCAAAAATATCTGTCTTGATGAAATCATCCGGCTGGCCGATGGAGCGGTCGACGTGGCTCTCGGCCGCAAAGTTGACCACGATGTCGGCGTCTTCAACCAGCTCGGTGACCAGCGCTGCATCACAGATGTCCCCTTTGACGAATTTGTAGCGCGGGTCGTGCTCTATATCTGTGAGGTTGTCGGGATTGCCGGCGTAGGTGAGTTTATCGAGGTTGACAACGTTGACCTCCTTGTATTTGTTCAGCACGTATCGAATGAAGTTGCTGCCGATGAATCCGGCCCCTCCTGTGACCAGGTACGTTTTCATAAGTGCGTCTCCTTGCGATGTCGGTCCCGAGATGTGATGCCCAACTGTAGCGTGCAATTCTATTCTGTAGCTTCATCGTGACAATTTTGCGCACATCCTGCCTCGTGCTGTTGAACGGAAAAATAAGCAAACCCCACCCGAAAAGCAATATTTTTGTTGAATGTGTGCACGGTTTAATATCTCGTTGGCAGCAGCGTCGGGATTCTTTTCAAAATCCTTCCGGGCAATATTCCGGTATGCTCTCCCTGGTCAATCACCGCGACGCCGTTCACAAAAACGTAATCTATACCTTGCGGATATTGGTGCGGCGCCGTGAAGGTCGCTTTGTCTGCCACCTTTTCGGGATCAAACAGGACCAGGTCCGCAAAGTAGTCTTTGCGGATCAAGCCGCGATTCCGCAGTCCCAGTCTGCGAGCAGGCAGAGCACTCATTTTGCGAATCGCCTCGGGCAGGGCCAGCGTTCTTTGTTCACGCACATATTTCCCCAGCACGCGCGGAAAGGTGCCGTACGTGCGCGGGTGAGGGGTCGATTGGCTGAGCGGGCCGTAGGTGGCACGGGCAGAGGCATCGGAGGCGACAATACAAAGCGGGTGCGTCAGAATCCGGGCCGTATTTTCCTCGCTCATCGCAAAGCCGCACATGTCGATGCTGTTGTTCTCTGCCAGGATGAGATGGCGCACAAATTCGAACTCGTCCGCGCCATTGTTACCAACCACTTGCGGGACTCTCCTTCCTTCCAGGTGTTTGTTTTTGTCCAGCTCGACTGAAGTGATCATCACCGCTTGCCAGGAGCCGATCATCTTGACCTTGTCAAGCGTCTCCTGTCGAATTCTGGGTAAAACTGCCGGATCCTGCAAGCGCGCAAGAAAGTCTTTCTGGGAGCCTGAGCGGGCCCAGATGGGAAACAGCGAGCTGAGACTCGTGTTGTAGGCCGTATACGGATAGCGGTCCATTGTGATCGAAAGCCCTCGTGCGCGCGCCTGCTGAATGTTCTCAAACACGGTCTCGAGCTTGCTCCAGTTGCGTTTCCCCATGCATTTGAGGTGAGAAATATGCAACGCAACGTCCGCACCCTTTGCCACAGCGATGGCTTCATCGAGCGCTTCCAGCACGAAATCCGCCTCGTTGCGCATGTGTGTCGCATAGAGGCCGGTCGAGAAGTGCATGACCTTGCAGATTTCGATCAGCTCTTCGCTGGAGGCAAATGCGCCGGGCGGATATTCAAGACCTGATGACACCCCCAGGGCGCCATCTTTAAGCGCCTGCGCGACCAGGGATTTCATCTGATTGATTTCGCTCAGGGTCGCGGGGCGGTCTGCTCTGCCAGCGACAAATTCTCTCAGGGTGCCCTGGCCGAGCATGGTTCCCACGTTCACTGCCACGCCTTGCTTTTGCAGCTTTTTGAAATAGCCCTCAAAATCGAGCCACTCGACCGAAATGCCATACGTTCGTTGATACGAGTCCCCCAGTGCTGCTTGCATTTCCGGAGTCAGCGGTGCAATCGAGGCCCCGTCCTGGCCGAGAATCTCCGTGGTCACGCCCTGGCGGATCTTGCTCTCTGCGCGCGGATTCACCAGCAGCTCATCTTCGCTGTGCGAGTGAATATCGATGAACCCGGGCGCCACCGCAAGTCCATCAGCCGCGATGACGCGATACGCCTTTGCCTCCGTCAGCTTACCAACCGCGGCGATGCGGTCGCCGATGACGCCGAGATCTGCCGTCAAACCTGGCTCGCCGGAGCCGTCGAGTACGTGCGCGCCTCTGATGAGCAAATCGAACGCCCGGCCAGTAGCGGAGCTTCTCGAGATCGGGCCGAACAGACCCAATCCGATCAGCGCACCTGTGCCGGTCATGAATTGTCTACGGTTCATCTAAGCAGCAGAGGGGTTGTGTGATTGATAGCCGTGCATAGAGCAACCCGAAGATACGAAAGAAAATCGGATTTTGCCAGCGAAACCTTTTCAGGGCGCCAGGTCGATTTGTGTGAGTAAACATTTCTGACA
>JBHHXT010000282.1:0-6365 GCA_046757165.1 bacterium
AAGGAGTGAAATGCTTTAGCATTTCATGCAATGCTAAAGCGTTGCACTCCTCTTTGTCCCGTTAAGTCAGCCATAATCAAGCGCCTATATGAATACTTGCTAATCTCTTGTGAATAATCCAGGTTAGTTTCATTTCAAGCACAAAGGAGGGCCGAAGGATGAAACGTTTTGATGCACTCATTTCTCATTTCTTGCAAGAAAGTGCAAAAATAATGAGAGGCAAACATACCAGATGCGGCCTGGGGCGCTGCGTTTTCGTCATCAACGGCCTGCTCTGGCTCCTGATCTCGAGTTCAGGTTTTGCGCAGGTCATTGGTGTATCCATTCCGGATACGACGGCAGCACAGGGGGACTCGGTGACGATCCCCATCCTTGTTGGCGACCTGACCGATAGACTGGTGATAGCCTACGATAGTGAAATTGCTTTTGATCGCCGCGTGCTGGAATTTGTCGACGCAACCACCAGCGG
Source organism: bacterium (assembly GCA_046757165.1). Lineage (GTDB taxonomy): Bacteria > Zhuqueibacterota > Zhuqueibacteria > Oceanimicrobiales > Oceanimicrobiaceae > JBHHXT01. The sequence goes on from JBHHXT010000282.1 coordinate 470, forward strand.
GACTTTGTCCGAGGGCTTCGGGGACCCGACCGTGAATGCCGGCAGGCCGGACACAGTGTTCATCGGAGGCTTCGGCGTCACGCCCTTGAGTGGCAGTGGGGCCTTGATCAATTTGAGCTTCAAGGCCGTGGGGCAGGCAGGCGAGATGACCACCATAGAATTCATCAAGTTTAGCTTCAATGCCGGAGACCCGCCGGCGGAGACTCGAGACGGCAGGTTTACGGTCAGCGGAATCGTAGAAAGTGTGGATGAGACAAATCACCTGCCGCAGGATTTCGCCCTCGAGCAGAACTACCCGAACCCGTTCAATCCCGAAACGAAGATCGTTTTTGACCTCCCATCTGGCCTCAGCAGTGAAGTGACGCTGCAAGTGTTCAACCTTCAAGGTCAACTGGTGAGGACGCTGCTCAACGCCCGGCTTCTCCCCGGCACCCACGCGGTGGTGTGGGATGGCGTGGACGCACGTGGCCAGGCCGTGGCTTCAGGTGTTTATGTCTACACATTGAGAACGAAAGATTTTGTTGCCACCAAGAAAATGTTGCTCCTAAGATAGGATCAACCGTGCCTTAGGCACGATTCATTTGGCATTTCAAAAGTGCCATGTGAACATCGAATCGTAGCCCCGGCCCTTGTGGGTCGCTTTTTCGATGATACCCCACAAGCCCCGATTCCTTGATTCTATCGTAGATGAGTCGGGGCAAGGGGGTATGGCTACGGTGAAATACCATTTTGTTTTTGCATCGACGCTCAACGAACGACCCAAAAAGTAGAGAACCTTTGACAAGAGGGAGGTGTTGGCCATGAAGGCTATCGCGACAAAAGGGATCGGGTGGCTCATCCTTTCCCTGCTTCTGTATCTGCCCGGACTCGCTCAGGAGTTCAAGGTGATCGAAATTGCGGTTGTGCTCGACGCATCCGGGAGCATGGAGCCGCGTGATTACAACCTGGCGCTCCAGGGGTTTATCCGCGCGTTCACGGAGCCAAGCGTGGTTTTGCCGCGAGATTCGACGGTCGCGGTTTCTTTCATCCAGTTTGCAGACAGAGCGCAGGTCGAAATCCCTCTGACGCGCATCACCAACAACAATATCGCGTCACTCGGCGTCGCCTTCCAAAACTTACGCCCGAGAGTCGAGCTGGGCACGCTGACCGAAACCGGAGTGGGCGTGGCGACTGCGGCTGAGGAGCTCCGGATGAACGGAGAAGCGGTCAACGATACCGTCAAGAAAATCATCTACCTGGTCACCGACGGCTTGCCCTGTCTGAACGACTCCCTGCCCCTCAATGGCGCCATCACGGAAGCAGCTTCGGTCGTCAACGGTATCAACGTGTTCAATTTTGGCGCCGAAGTCGTTGACGATTTCTTTACGGGTCAGGGGGACCCCATCGCCGGCGTGATTGTCACCTCAGTCGAAAACATTGTCACCCAGGTCATCAGCGACGTGCAGGGCATCGGTGGCGCGGCCTGTGTCATCAACTTCTTTTCACCGCCACGTGACGAAGTCATTTGCTCCGACGTGGACAGCGTGCGGGTCATGGCCGCACTCAAGGGAAATCAATTGGGACCGGGTGCGGTTTGTACCATCCGCGGGGTGCCGGCGGAGTTTGTGGGGCTGGATACCATTGCCGCCAAGATTCCGCTCAATTTTGGCACCACCACCATTCCCATTGTCTGCACCAGCGCCGATAGCACGCGATCTTGCATTGATGTCTTCAGGCTCGAGCGGGCGTTCCCGCTGACATGCTCTGCCACGATTATCTCACCAGAAACCGGCACAGAGGTCACCGAGGAGAGCGTCGACATTTCGGTGACCGTCACACCGGCAGGCGGCATCGGACCCTACCAGGTTTCGGTGCTGGTGAATGGGGTCGCTGCCAGCGGCGTCAACGGTGTGTTCACGGCAACGGTGCCCTTGCTGCCGGAGGAAAACGAGATCGTTGCCACCGCCACCGTGGTCGATAGCTGTGGCGTAACCACTACTTGCGACGACCGGATCTTCATATTCAAACCGCCGCTGATGTGCAGCGTCGAGATATTCTCACCCCCGGAAGGGACCATCGTCAGAGACGACAGCATCGATGTGACCGGCGCCGTCACCAGCATCCAGCACGGCAAACCGCCCTATTCCCTCTCGTGCAGCATCAACGGGGTCACCGCCACGGTCCGGGATACGACCTTCAAGGCGAGGGTGCCACTCGTTCCGCTGGCCTTTGGCGAAAACTTTATCATCGCGAGCTGCAGAATCGAAGACAGCGGCATCGAAGAGACCGTCTGTGCAGACACCAGAACTATCTTCAAAGATGAACGGGAGTTGTTTGGGGTCGACGGGGACAACGGAACGCTCATCAGAGTGGTGGTCAACGCCCTGAATCCACCCGTCGAGATTCTCGGTCACCTCACCGACGGCTCGAAGCGAATCAAAGAGGTCGAGTCCATGACGTGGGACCCGCAAACGCGCCGCGTTTTTCTTGTTTCAAATGAAGGCAGAGGTCCCCTGTACTGGCTGAGTCCTGACCAGTTACGCCATCCATCGCCGGACGGAATTCCGGCCAACTTTATCGGCGCTACGCGCCTGGTCGATATCGAAGATATTGCGGTGCATCCGGTGACAGGCGAACTCTTCGGTGTGGAAAACCGCCGAAATAGACTGGTCAGAATTGACAAGACCACCGGCGTGGCGACCAGATTAGGGAAGGTCGGCTTCAAGGATGTCGAAGGGCTGGCGTTTTCGCCCGATGTCGACCCCGTTCTATGCGCCACAGATTCCAGAGATGGCGTGCTGCTCACGATTGATACGGCTACCGGAAGGGGCAGCCTGGTGCACCCGGACAACAAACTCGGTTTTCCCCAGGTCGAAAGCCTGACTTTTGCTCCGGACGGCCGACTGTTTGGGTTCAGCGATGCGCGCGGCGCGGGGAAGTTTATCACCATCGATCGGGTCACCGCGGTTGGTACGCAGTTTCAGACTCAGGGCGCCGATTCTCTCGACATCGAGGGGTTGACATTCTTGAAGCCTGATTCGCTGGTGACGGCGGCAGCAGGCCAGGTTGCCCCCCTCATCTTCCAGCAGGCGCCGACTATCTTGCCGAAACACTTTGCGCTGCAACAGAACTATCCCAACCCCTTTAATCCGACCACCACGATTGGGTTTGACATTCCTGAGCGTCTTGCTGAGGGGGTCCGGGTGCGGCTCGAGATTTATAACATTCTGGGGCAACTGGTTCGGACGCTGATCAACGAGAACAAAGTCCCGGGACGGTATGTGGTCACGTGGGACGGCAAGGACGAAGGCGGCGAGCTGGTCACCTCGGGCATCTACTTCTACAACCTGCACGCCACCGGGTTTCAAGAGAGTAAGCGGCTGCTACTGCTGAAATAGGCTAAATCCGGCGCGAATCGCTGGACTCCCAAACGTCTCGTCAAGCTTCCGTGCCCGCGCCAGGAGTGCCTGAGCAACCGGTGAAACGCCAGTCAGGGCCTGGTCGCTCTTATCTGCGGAGATAGCCGCACTCAGGGCAGCGCCCGTCCAGTACAGCGCTGCAACATCGTCGTGCGTGGTTTGCAGCAAAGCTTGTTGCGGGTCTTCGTCAAGGGCCTGTCCAAACCCGGGGTGACTCAGCTCCAACACCCGCAGGCCGTATTCACTGGCGCGCAGAAAAGCTTGCTTGGCATGCGTCTTTCTTCCCGCAGACTCCGGATTGGTAGGCGCAAGCAGCATGTCGGCCATGCCAAACTGCACAAACCGCGAAGCCGCTGAGATGAGAAGATCTTGATTGTCCGGCACCGCTTTGAGAACGGCTGCCATTGCCCTGAGCTCAAACGGTAAGTCATCGTCCGATACCTCACCCGTCATCAATGAGCCGCTCGTGACGACAGATAACGCCCAGGTGTTCCGCTCGACGCGCAGGGGCCTGCTGGTGCAAGCAAAGGTGAACATCGGGATAAAAAGCACAGCAATTGAACGTCCGGCATTCATAGGACAATTAGTGGTTAGGTTAGAAGCTGACTTCGAGTGACAGGCTGCCGGTTTTGGGATCGGCAATTCCCCGGGCAGGGATCAACTATAAAGTACTGGATGATTTGAAAATCTGCGGAAGACATTTGCGGAGAATCGTATTGGTCACGAAGTAGGCGCAGAAAAAGCCGTGTGAGGGTTTACGAAGACCGATTCTTCTTGCTTTTTGGATTTTTCCTTCATAGAGTTTGTTGCAAGAAGTCCACCAAAAAAAGAGAGGCGCACGATTGATGAACAACATCGAACGAGGAAGCACTATCAAAGGCCCGCACTGGCCGGAACCCGTTGAAGTCAAGCTCATTGAGGAAGCCGGTGATTACGTTCACATCGTAGGAGCCACTAAGAACTCGAGACAACACGTCGACGACCTAGCATGTCCCAATTAAAAACGATTACTGGTGAGCGCACCGTTGCTATCCAGGAAATCAAAGACAAAGTCAATTTTGTGAGTGCGTTGCGAGAATATCGCGCGCGAAAGCTTCCCAATTTTGACGCTGCTGGTTTTCATGCACAACAATGCATCGAAAAATATCTTAAGGGTTTACTCCAAAAGCATAGTGTTAGATTTGAGTAAATTCACGACTTGTTAGCCTTAAAAGCACTACAATTCAAAATCGTTGGTGATGGCTACGACCCCATGCCCGACGACTTTGACCCTGCCGCAGGCACCGTGGCTCGTGCCGTGGCCACCTGCCTTGTGTGCGGCTCGATGGTGGAAGCCAAAACGACACGTAAATTGTTCCAACCCGTCGTGGCCTAGATGGGAGAATACCTCAGAGGCAATAAAACAACTCTTTTCCAGGCAAGCCTTACCAATGCTTTGGGATTATGTGGAAGTTAATTCATATAGTAATTCCTCGGGCAGTTTTGAGGCAGGTTCTGAATATTACTTTAAAGTCATAGAACATACTTCAGATGGAATTTGCAATCATGGTTCGGTTTCAAAAACTTATCATCAACTGCCCTTGAATACCCGGCTGATTTCTTCGATGCGGTTTTGACGGATCCACCTTATTATGACAATGTACCATATTCATACTTGTCCGATTTTTTTTATGTCTGGCTCAAGCGCTCGCAGGGCGCAGCCTATCCGGAACTGTTTTCCACCCCACTCACGCCCAAGAAAAACGAAATTGTTGCCTATTCAAACGGCCCGGCTGGATTTGATGGCGGAAAGCGTTTCTTTGAGGACATGCTCAAGAAGTCGTTTCAGGAAATCAATCGTGTATTGAAACCCAATGGTTTTGCTACGGTCGTCTATGCCCACAAATCGACGGAAGGCTGGGAAACGCTAATCAACTCCCTCCTTGATTCAGGTTTAATTATGACCGGTGCTTGGCCTTTGAACACAGAAATGGGGAGCAGGTTACGAGCCAGTGAATCTGCGGCACTTGCTTCATCAATTTACATCATCGCCCGCAAAATGGAACGCCAACCCACCGGCTTCTACACTCAGGTCAAAGAAGAACTCAATCAGTACCTGGCCAAAAAACTCGAGCGCCTCTGGCAGGAAGGCATCAGCGGCTCGGACTTCTTCATCGCCGCCATCGGCTCGGCCATCGAGGTCTTCGGCAAATCGACGTCCTGCATAAAGTGCTCTTGCTCTGGGAGACCAGCAAACGGGACGAAATGGTGGCGCTGCTGCAGGAAACCGGGTACGGTCAGAGCGAGGCGTTTTACCGGGTGGCGCAGGCCATTTCCGAGACCTTGCCAAACGACAACAAAGAGAAAAAGCTTTTGGATGGATTTTTGTCGGGAAAAGAGCGTTTAAAGGATGAGGTAAAAAAAGAAGTAAAACAGGGGAGACTGTTTGAATGAAGGCAGAAAATCATAAAAGTATTACAAAAAAAATTGTCAATACAATTGTTGAATCGGTGTATCCG
>JBHHXT010000283.1:0-6357 GCA_046757165.1 bacterium
GAATCGGCGCTCACCAGCACCCGCCGGCGTTCGGCACTGAAGGATTCCGGATCGACATCAAAATCAAAATAGCTCTCCCGAATGTCCTGACCGAACTTGGTGAGGCGGTATTCGTACTCGACGTCACTGCCAATGGTCGTCACAACCGTACTGGTGGCGGTCCAAATGGTCGTACCGACGACCTGGAACAGCGTGTCGACCACGATCTGGTTTCCGCTTGGCGGGAAACCGACACGTGCTATCAAGGTGTCCCCGGGTGAGAAGCCGCGTGAGTTGATGGCGCGCGTCATGTCAGCAACGTAAGTGATCTTTACGGTGTCCTCATTCGAGGCCTTGATCGGTGGGGTTTTGCTAAAGAAATCCCAAACGACGGTTGAATCCTTGGTCGGCACCTCGAGCAGGCGGTCGGGAGTGCCTTCCCAATCGATCACTGTCGCTCCCGGGCTGTTGTCGTCCACGGTCACAAACTTGTAGAAGATCGAATCGCCAGCACTGAATTCGCCGGGATCCAGCTTGATACTGCCGGACCAGAATTCGCCGGCCGGATAGGTAAACGAGCCCTGGTTGTCGCTGTCCACCTCTTCAGAGAAGAGGATCGTCGTTCCCCAGTCTGAGCCGGGAAAGCCACCCCGGACGCCAACAAAGTTGCTCAGCTCGTTGAAATTGTCCCACCCTTGCATGTTGACCCTGAGCCAGATGTCGAGGGAATCGGTTTCAACAAAAGGTGGGGTCACGGGGTCGGTGCCGCCGATCTTCACGAAATACTGAACCGGCAGCGTCGTGTCTGCAGCGGGGACGGTGAGTTCATGATTTCCGCTTCCCGTGGGCACGTTGCTTTCCCAGCCCGCTCCACTCAGCTCTGCATCGGTACGGACGTTGAATTTGTACTTCACCTGCGTGCCGGCGTCGAACGGCAGGGTGACCCGCCAAAGGTCGCCATCAACGTGCTCCATCACCCCGCCCGTGGCATCATCCCAGGTCAGTGGCGCAGGCTCTCCCCGCACCTGAACGATAGAGCCAGCCGTCACCGTATCCGGGACGGTTGACGCGTTCAGCCAGATGGTGACGTTCGTCTGCGCGCTCGCCATGGAAAAAGCAAGCAACACCACAAAAATGCACAAAAGAAATCTTCGCATGCTTCTGTCTCCTTTCGCTAGTCTGAAAGTTAGATCCTCTGTAACAATACTTTAAAGTGACAACAGAAAAAATTCCTCACCTCCTTATCGAGTCGCGTGGTTATTAGGACAAGTTCTTAACAATGAAATAGAAATGAAACTCTCGATGCATCAGACGCCGGGCCGATGCGCTTAAAAAAAATCATCTACCAAAGTGTTCTCGATAATTTGGAGTAATGGAGTAACGGAGTGATGGAGTAATGCTGGCCGAAAATCCAACACTCCACTACTCCATAACTCCACCACTCCATAACTTGTCTTGCACGAAAACTAGAAACTCAATCCAATCGAGAACATTTGGACATTGTCCAGCAAGCCGAAGTCAGCATAAGCATAATCTACCGCCAGAGAGGCGCGGTCCTGAAAGTTCCAGATCACGCCGCCCCCAAACGTCAGCCCTTCCTCACTATCCTCTCTGAATAAAGATTTATAGCCGCCGCGCACAAAGATCATCTCATGAATGGCGAATTCACCGCCGACGTTCACGACTCCCGAGTTGTCGTTCGGCTGCATCGCCTCGATGGAGACCGTCAGGCGGCTGTTCTCTTTATATTTTATCAGCTCTCCGGAGACCCCGACCCGGAAGATGACCGGCAGTTGAAAAGAGTCTGTTTTCAAAAGCCCGACAATGGTTTCGTTGTCGCCGGTGACCGTCGGGTCCAGGTCGACTCGCTGGATGAGATCCTTGCCCTCGAGGCGCATTTCGCTCCCGAGATTGGAAAAACTCACCCCCAGTCGGATGTCGCGAAACTCAGTGATGAAAAGCAACCCAACATCCAATGCGACCGCCGTCGCAGATTCGTTGAAAATCTCCTGGCTGATGTATTTGAGCGTCCCCCCAATTGAGAACCGGTCCGTCAGATTTCGTGCGTAGGAAACGCCGGCCGCAATGTCCTGCGCCGAGAAACGCTCGCCCGTGCCTTCCGGCTGGAAGACGGTCGTGACCGGCTCCTCGCCGTAGTTGAGCGAGGTGAAGCTCAGACCCAGGGTGTTGGCGTCGCCGAATTTCACGACGGCCCCGGCCCAATTGAAGCTTGTGTCGAGGAACCAGTTTGCCCGCACAAACATCGCATGCGAACGACCAGACCGGGAGACGGCGCCGGGGTTCCAATACAACGAGGTCGCATCGCCGGCCATGGCTGCGTAAGCGCCGCCCATGGCCGCACTACGGGCGCCCACCGATATGCCCAGAAAATTTGCAGCAGTCGTTCCGACTTTGTCCTGCCCCCGACCCGCCTCCGGTGCAACCAACACCACCAGGCCCAGACACAGACATGCGATCGAATGAGCGACATGGTTACGAAGCATCATAAAACTCCAGACGTTAGTTCTTTCCTACTTGATGATGCCGATCTTCCCTCTTTTGATGCCTAATGACGATTCCACGACATAAAAATACATGCCAAAAGCGACATCGAGGTTTTCCCTGGTTTTGAGGTCCCAGGAAAGGGCACCGTCATGAATATTACCATCGTGTTCCAACGTGACCACGCGTTCGCCTCTGGCGGTGAAAATGTGAATTCTGGCATCGTCCGGCAGGTGGATGAAATCGATCCGTCGTTCCCCCCTGCCGCGCGTACCGGTAAACAAAGGCGCCTCGAATGGCGTGGCAACGATGTATGGATTGGGGACAACCTTTATTCTGTTCAATGCGTTGCTCGCCCGCGCCGATTCAGGGTCCACCCCTGCGGGAATCGTGGTGAACTCAAAGACATCGCCTTCGCGAAACGGAATGAACGTGCGCAGAAACAGCGTATCCCCTGCAGTGAAGGTAGAAACCGTGTCATCCTCGCTGGTGACAAAAAAGAGCATATTCCAGGTTGGCGTCAACTCTCCATCGGCGCCGTGCTCGAAGAAGATGAGCTGGTCGCGCGGGGAAATGGTTTGGTTGCGGTCCAGATCCGTGAGCAGAACCTCAATCTGTTTGTCCTCAGTGGTATTCCAGAGTTCAAAATTCACGGGAACCCCTGGCAGAGGAATGGGAAAAGGTGGCGGTGGCATGGTCGTGTCGACGATGGTATCGAAGAATCGGATCTCATAATTGGCCGCATGCGGGAGCAGGCCAACGGGTGTCAGCCGGCCAGCCTCGTCCGGGAAGAGCACCGTCGTGTTGCTCGAAAAAGTAAACCGGAGAAGGGTCTCCGAATTGAACCCGGAATTCGCCTGGTCTAATCGGACATCAAGCCGCCTGGAGGTGTTGTCAAACACCAACTGCACGCCATCAAAGACATCTGTATCTTTGGTTTCGGGCGCAAACGGACTCCCCTGGATGTTTCTGCTCTGGAAAACAGGATAGTACTCATAACTGATGGTAAACTCGCCAGTGCCTAAGCTGCCCGAGCCGTTTCCTTTGATACGACCCCGACGAGCGTCCAGGACGAAGGCCTCCGGCTGCACGACTTCTCCGTTGGCATCGCGGACTTCCACGGTTTCTGCAACGAGGTTCTGATTGCTGAGCGTGACATCAAAGGTGTCGTTTGCGGTGAACTGTTCAGTCACGCCGTCCATATCTCGTACAGAATAGGAATGCGTTAACGGAACCAGCAGCTCTTCGTCATCCAATTGGTCCACATTGGGCTCGCCAGGGTCTGCGCGACCGTTTCCTTCGCTGCCATCGGGGTCGTCTGTGTCAGCGATGCCGTCGCTGCCGACGTCGTCGGTGGCAATGTCCCAATTGTTGTTGTTATCGATGCCGTCGTTCGAGGTGTCGAGAAACTCGACTCGGTAACGGTGGCCTGTCTGAATAGTCTCATCCAGTACCTGGTAAAACACCGATCCCGTGCCAACCGCCGAAATCTTTTCCAGCTCCCGGGAGTTCTCGGGCGCGACAAATCCTGCCACCGGGGCATTGGGAACGACGACGGCGGTGTTGATATCGGTGAAAATTTCTCCCGTTTCCAACCGGTTGATGGTCTTGGTATTTTCCGACGGGAAAATATCGGAAGCTTCATCCCCCCGGTCGTAAGCGACCAGCGCGTAAAAGTACGTTCTGCCGTTATCCACGTCCGTGTCGATGAAACTATGTTGCAGACCGGTGTTGTCCCCCAGAAAGAAGGTCAATCCCTGCGCGTCATTCAAAATCTCAGCGCTCGGGCGGAAAAACCCCTGCACGTCGTTGTCCAGGTCAAATTGGACGATCGGCTTGAAGGTGGTGATGGTGCCGAGCGCGTCGGTGACCTGAAAGGCATCGATAAAGCCGGGGTCCGTGGCCTTGTATATTTTGTATCCCTCAAAGTCTTTTTCGCGCAACACGGGATCGAGAGAATTCTCTGCGCGCCGGTCCCAGTAGAGGGTGACTTTGCCGTCACCCGGAACAGCCGTAAGCGTCGGCTTCAGCGGGGGCTGCGGGAAACGGTAGTCGGCGTCAAATATCTTTTGCACCGTAATCCGGTTTTTGAGCAGATCGTCGATGATGACGTTGCGGCCGCCACCATCGCCGTAGACCAACGCCAAAGAGAACCGTTCGATCTGTTTGGCCAGCAACGGGAAATACCCGGAGCCGTAGACAAAATCGCCATCTTCGCCATTGATCGGCCGGTTGTTTTGAATCGAAACGGGCACATCGAAAAGACCGGGGCTCATTCGGCCCCACAGCTCCTCGTCGTCAGCCAGATCGATGTCGCCGGCGGGCACAAAATACTCGAAGCTGGTCAGCCCAATTTGGTCGGATTCATCCACATCGGTTTGATCGAAGTTGGGTTCACCGGCGGTCGGGACCCCATCTCCCTCGCCGAAGTCCCCGGTCTCAGCCTGGCCGTCCGCCCCGACATCATCAAATTCCACATCCCAGTCGCCGTCGTTGTCGAGGCCGTCATTGCGCTTTTCATCGATCATGGGATTGTTGAGCCCGTCCCGGGCAACATAGTCCATGTGCTTGACCGGTCGCAAAATATCGATCAGGATGGTGCCATCCACTTCTCTCCGGATTTGCCGGAAATGCAACTGAAAGTTCTCGTCGATCAAGCCATCCAGATCATTGTCGATGCCGTCGGAAGCATTGGGATTGATCGTTTCCCGGCCGTCGATTCGCACCAGGTCGCCTTCAACCAGTTGCGTCACGCCGGGCGTGATCGCTATCCGGTTCTCACCGGCGCCACTTCCCCGAGTCACAAAAACCGTGTCGGTTTCAGGAACCGTGACCAGGGTGCGGTTGAAATCGTTGTCAATGATGACGACTTTGTCGCCGGCGTTTATCGTCCGCCGACGAAAGTCATCTTCGGTGAAAAATGGGCCGGTAGGGATGAGTGACTCCTCGGCATCCGCATCGTTGTCAATGCCATCGAATGGATTGCCCGGGCTTTCCAGGAAAGCGTAGGCGACGACCCCGACATCGCTCCCGACCCAGAGCGGATTGCGCTTGACATTGTCGTCGAAATCCGCCGTAAAGGTCATGTCCTTTTCGACGTCGAAGAAGGAGTAGTCGTCATCAAACTCATTGCCACTCGGCGTGGACCCGGTCACGCCGACATACGTTCCGACCAGCATGCCGAACACGGTTCGTGTGTAATCGGTCGTGCCGGTGTTCGTGATCTCATAGAGCCAGAAGATGGCATCCTGCGCCAGGAATTGTGCCCACTGCAGCCCGCGAACTTTTACCATGAGTCCCAGGCCATTTCTGGCGGTATTGAGCGAATCCGGTTTGAAGCTTATCGCAAGCTTGTTGTTGTCCGCGAAATTGAACTCCTCGTCGTTGTTGTCGTCCATCACATAGTAGCTTTCCTGGTCGGCGTTGAACACGTTCTTGCCAAAGAAGCCGTTCCACGCGCCTCGCCAGCCGGAGTCTTCGGGATCATCCAGTTTGTCGGGCCAGAAGGGCGGCCAGGAGAACGGGTTCGTACTCAGCGCGACCTGCTGCTGGCTGTTGTTGAAGTACCTGCCGTCCGGCTCGAATCCCCAAAACTTGCCAATAAACGATTCTTCCTGGTTTTGGGTCGGCCTGGCGACCGGCGTAACCACGACGGAATGAAACACTTTGCTGTCTATGAACCCCTCTGCCCCGATCATCGGGCTGACATCGCCGATGTAGCCATTGTTCTCGAAAATCCAGGAGCCGCGAGGCTTGTCGGTTGGCTGGCCGATGACGCCCCAGTTGCCAAACCCGGTCTTGACCAGGTTGGCGTTGTGAATGGCGGACCTTCTAAACGTCCGGTCGCTGTTCTGCGCGACGCTGCCTGTTGGAATA
>JBHHXT010000284.1:0-6274 GCA_046757165.1 bacterium
CTTAGTGCCTTCGTGGCGACAATTTGTGAATGCTTCAGCCTAAATGGGTACAAATATTGTTTCAAAACTATTCCAGCAACAAGGCTCCGTTGCTCATTAATTTTCCAGGCTGGCTCGAAGACCTGCACCTCCACGATGGTCGTGGACAAACGCAGGAAGCGCCCGTTGCTCATGGTCTGCAGCAGACCGTCGCCCAAAACCGGATTGATGGTCGCAAAAGCGCAACCACCACAAGTTGAAGTCTGGCAAAACTCATGGGGGCTTCCTCCTCATTTTGTTGCGGGCAGCGGAGCGGTGTCTGAGCTGTCACGTTGCACAACCTGTTTCCAACGTGCAGGATGCCAGCGGTAAACTCCGGTGTTCAGAACATAGGGTGTTCACGCTTTAGCGTGTCTCCCCCACCCCTGCAAGCTGAAGCTTGTACACCGACCGCCCGGTCAGAAACAGCTCAGTTTGGGAAAAACCTTTTTGGTTCCGGCTTGTCCGGCTCGAGAGCACTGCGCAAGAAACCGTGTTTTTCGTTTGCATTTTGTGTTTCTTGTGTTAATTTTGAACATGCTGCCGGCGGTTGGTTTTGTTCCGCCAGCGCAGGAAACGACTTTGGGAACCTGTGCGTTTCTCCGATAATTGGGGATTGGAGAGATGAGTGCCAACGTTGACTCGTTCACGTGATTTCTTCAGTCGTGTCTCGAGGACTCAATTGAAAGGAATTTAGCCCTGGATACTCAACCCGATAAACAGGCCAGCGAATCTTTGCAGGCCCTTTCCGAAATCGCGCTAACCATCAATAGCTTTCAAGAGATTGGGCCGCTGCTGCAAAAAGTGCTGGAAATCGCCATGCAGACGCTGTCGGCGGAAAGAGGATTTGTGCTGCTGAAGTCCACCTCGGGGCAGGAGGGCTTCGAGGTGAAAACCAGTTTCAATTTCTCGGACGAGCAGATCACGGATTTGACGCGGATTTCGACCAGCGTGGTGCATGAGGTGTTGACGAACGGAGAGCCGGTCATTTTGTTCGAAACAGAAAGGGATCCGCGCTATCGCAACACAGAAAGCATTGTGCTGCAGAAAATCCAATCGATCGCCTGTGTCCCCCTGTCGATCAGGAACCAGCAGATCGGCGCCATCTACCTCGACAGTCTCACCAAACGCAGTTTGTTCACCGACGCCAGCCTGCCTTTTCTGACCGCGTTTGCAAACCAGGCGGCAATCGCCATTGAAAATGCGCGTCTGTACGAGTCGCTGCGCGAAGAGAACCGGAGACTTCGTGACGAGGTACAGCGCATGCACAGCTTCGACGAAATCATCGGTCAGAGCGCGAACATGCGCGAAATTTTCGAAATCATGAACCAGGTGCTCGACAGCGATGTGACCGTCCTGGTTCAGGGCGAAAGTGGCACAGGCAAGGAGCTGGTGGCGCGTGCAATTCATTACAATGGACCCCGTAAGGACAAGCCCTTTTTGGCCCTCTTCTGCGGCTCGCTGCCGGACAGCTTGCTGGAGAGTGAGCTGTTTGGTCATAAGAAGGGGGCTTTCACCGGCGCTGTCACAGACAAGAAAGGGCTGTTCGAGGCCGCAGACGGTGGCACGTTCTTCCTGGACGAGGTCGGAGACTTGAGCCAGAACATCCAGAGTAAGCTCTTGCGTGTGCTCCAGGAGGGCGAAATCAAAAGGGTGGGCGAAAATCAGATTCGCAAAGTCAATGTCCGAATCATTTCCGCCACCAACAGGTCATTGTCCGATTTGATCAAAGAGGGCACCTTCCGCGAAGACCTCTACTATCGCCTCAACACCATCGCCATCGACATGCCGCCTTTGCGCGAACGCATCTCTGACCTTCCGCTGCTGGCCCATCATTTTCTCGACAAGTACGCGGCAAAAAAGCAAAACAAGATCAGAGGCTTTTCAGACCAGGCGTTGGAGGCGCTGCGTGGCTACCACTGGCCGGGCAACGTACGTGAACTGGAGAATACCATCGAACGCGCTGTGGTCATGGCCAAAGAAGAGCTGATCCAGGTCCGGGATCTAAAACTGCCACAAACTGAAGCGCCGGATATTTTCACTGCCGACCTGACCTTGCGAGAGATCGAGAGACGGATGGTGCAGAAAACGCTGCAAGAGCAGGACGGCAATATCTCTGAAACAGCAAAACTTCTCGGCGTCTCCAGACGCTGGCTGCACTACAAGTTAAAAGAATGGCAACTCTAAAAAAAGTCGGCGACATTCAAATCTTTGCGGCCCTCGGACAGGCCGGCACCACCATGGTGTACAAAGGATACCAGACGACCCTGGAACGGATGGTTCTGGTCAAGATTCTACGCCCGGAGTATGTGCGCGATGAAAAAACACGCCAGCGGTTTCTGGACGAAGCCAAACTCGCGGCCAAACTGCAACATCCAAATGTGGTCACGGTTTTCGACTACGGCCAATCAGACGACCTGACCTATTTTGCGACCGAATTCATCGAGGGGTGCGATCTTCAGCAGCTTGTCAGCGGCGGTAAGCTCCCTCCTGAGTTGACATGGCTCATCCTGGCAGATGCAACAAAAGGGCTGCAGGCTGTGCACTCGAAAGGGATTCTGCACATGGACATCAAGCCGGCAAACATTATGGTGTCCCACGACGGACAGGTAAAATTGAGCGACTTCGGTCTCGCAAGCCACCGGCGGGGACCGGACAAGCAAAGACCACAAGCCATCAGCGGCACACCAGCTTATTTCTCGCCAGAGCACATCGGCGGCGACCAGGTCGACAAAGACTCTGACATTTTTTCCCTGGGGGCGACATTTTATGAGATGCTCACCGGCGCGCCGGCTTTCCGCGGCAAGGATATCAACGAGCTCTTGCACAGCATTCTCAACGATGACCCCATCCCGTACCTGAAAAAACAAACCGGGATCCCGCAGGAATTGTGCACGATTTGTTCAACCATGCTCGCCAAGAACCGGGAGCAGCGCTACCGGACCTGCGAGCAGCTTCTGCAAGACCTAAACACTTTCCGCTTTACCTATGACCTGAATGTGGGGACAGCCGATCTGAAAACATTTCTCAAGGAACCATCTCATTACGCACCCGTCACGCTTCGTCCGGTGGCACCGCCGCAGAAACCTCCCTCCAAACCGGCTACGTCGTTGACGCTGCTGGCAATTGTCCTTTCGGCGCTGATGTTCTTCCTCTTCTATTCGAGGCAGGAAAGTGTGTCGCCCCGGGTGCAAGATGCGAACGAGCTCACACCGGATTCGAGCGTGAACCGGCCGCATGCCGTCAAAGACGGTCTCGATAGCATGCAGGCCTTGGCGTCAAAACCGCCTCCGGTCGTGCAGGAGAAAACACCCCCGGCAGCCCCGGCCAGGAAACTCCCCCCGACTGCAACGGCAGTTCTCGAGGCATCAGAAACGCCACGGGAGTCAGGCAGTTCAGAAGTCGCACAGCCCAGCAGCCCGGTCGGATACCTGAGTCTGAAATGCATCCCGTGGGCACAAGTGTGTATCGACGGGGATTCTGTTGGACTGACACCCTTGCAAGATTCGTTGCCGCTCACCGCAGGCACGCACCGGATTGTGTTCAAAAACGACCGCTTCCCGGATCACGAAATCTCCCTGGAGATCCAGCCGCGCCAGGTGACCAACCTGGAGTTTTCCTTTTGGACCACGGTCGGCCAATTGACACTCGAAGTCAGTCCCTGGGCAGAAGTCTTTATCGACCACAAATACATGGATACGGTGCCGCCGCAGAAGCAGCCTTTTATCGTGCCGCCAGGAGAGCATCTGTTGCTTCTGAAACATCCAACACTTGGAGAGTGGCGAACGAACTTTGAGGGAAAGGCAGGAGAGCACTTGCAGCTCAAATTCAACTTACAGAATCTGCTGGCAGAATAATTTGCTTTACAACAAAAGAATCGTTATATTGGCAGGCTCAAAAAAAACGCTTCACTGCCTAGAACTCAACCCTGAGGACCATGCCGATCGACCAGGATCCCATCGTACGATTCAACCACCTCTATGAGCAATTTCAACGCCAGGCTGCGCCCGAATCATCCGCCGCGGTCCTGGCGACAGCGACCTCCGACGGGGAACCCTCGGCACGGATCGTCTTGATCCGGGGCGTTGATACACGTGGTTTCGTTTTTTACACCAATCTCGAGAGCAGAAAAGCCCGCGAGCTGCGACAAAATCCGAAGGCAGCATTGTGCTTTTACTGGGAAACGATTCACTACCAGGTGCGTGTCGAAGGCAAAGTCGGGCCGGTAAGTGAGCAGGAAGCCGACGAGTACTTTGCCGGCCGGCCGCGCGGCAGCCAGATCGGCGCCTGGGCTTCACGGCAGAGCCAAATCCTGGCCAGCCGAAGTGCGTTGGAAAACCGTTTTGCAGAACATGAGCAAGAGTTTGCCGGACGGATGGTACCGCGTCCTCCCTTTTGGTCCGGGTTCCGGCTGGTGCACCAACGAGTCGAGTTTTGGCTTCGCCGCGACAACCGTCTCCACGACAGAACTGCTTACCTCCGCAAGGGCGACGGCTGGGAAATCAAGTTGCTGTATCCCTGATACTCACCTAAAAGGAAATGGAAGGTGACCTATGAATCTTCATTGCCGGACATTATTTCTGGCGCTCTTCACTTCTGCCTTGCTGTACAACGCCCCCCCGGGGGTCGCACAACCGACCAGGATAACCCTGCTCGGTGATTTCAAAAAGGATTGGCAGAAGGAGTGGGTCGAAAGAAAACTCAGCGCCCGACCGACCAAGTATCGCGTCAAGGTCGCAAAAGACAGCAACCAGGTGTTACAGGCGATGAGTATCGAGTCAGCGTCCGCGCTTTGGCGTCCGTTACAAATCCGTCCGGGGCGGATTGGCAAACTCTTCTGGCGCTGGAAAATCGATATCCCGCTGACAAAAAACACGATTGAAAAAAGCAAGCAGGGAGATGATTACGCGGCCCGCCTTTATGTCGTGTTCGAACCTCATTTGGTCAGCTGGAAAACACGGGCGCTTTGTTATGTTTGGGCCGCCCGAGAGCCGACGGGAACGATCTATCGCAGCCCGTATGCCCTGAGCGTGGCCATGGTTGTCGTGCAAAGTGGCAAGGAGAACAAGGGCGAGTGGCAATCAGAGCAACGGGACTTCATCGCTGACTACAAGAAGGCGTTTGGCAAGCCTCCCGAGATGGTGACCGCCGTCGCTCTGATGGTCGATACCGACAACACGGTTCAGGAAGCGCAAACCTGGTTTGATGACATTAGAATCGAGGTCAGCGACCCGCAGGAAGAAGCAAAACCCAGGCCGGCGATGCGGATGAGCAACTGAGGTGTTGCCTGAAAGCGCAGCAAATTGAAGGCAGCACAACGTCTTCCATTCGGACGATTCATTGCCTTTAGCTCGAGCAGATCGAAACGACCATGCATCTCGAAGGCCAACAATCCGTTCTTTCTGCCTTGCACGCCCGCCGTAGAAAATTCAAACTGATCTTGCTCAAGTCTGGCGCCCACCAGGACCGGTTTCGTGAGATTCTGTCCGAGGCAGAACAGCAAAAGATCCCGGTGGAATTTGTGCCCGGCGAGAAGTTGAACCAGGTAGCGTTTGGCAAGACGCACGGTGGCGTGGTCGCGCTCTGCACGCGCAAGCGGCTGGACGCGCTCGCCAACCTGGATAAGATACTGTCTCAAAAACCGGGTTGGCCGCTTCTGTTGCTGTTGGAAGGGGTCGAAGATGTGCGCCACCTGGGCTATGTTCTTCGCTCTGCCGAAGCCCTGGGGACGCACGCGGTGCTCCTGAAGAAGCATTTGTGGGACTTCGACGAAACCGTTTTGTCCCGCACCTCCTCAGGCGCATTCGATCGCCTGCCGGTCATAAAACTCTCCGAAGCCTCAGAGCTGAAAAAACTGGCGCGGTTTGACATCAAGGTGTGGGGGTGCCTCGCAAACGCCAGGCGATCCCTGTACGAGTTCGATCTTAACCGCCCGCTTGCCCTGGCAGTCGGAGGTGAAAAACGCGGGCTTTCCGGTAGCGTGCGGGCGGAGTGTGATGGATTTCTCCGCATCCCGATGGCGCCCGGCAGTGCCTCCTCCCTGTCCGTGACCCACGCGGCCTGTCTTCTGCTAGGGGAGGCCGCGCGCCAGCGGTTCTTTGCGGCCCTCCCCGACGCCAATCTCACACCCGAAGCCGGAGATTCGAAATCCTGAGCTGAACGAGCCGGAACCAAAAAAGATTCTTTCCTAAACCGAACGGATCCTGACCGGGCGGGGACGGTGTACAAGCTTCAGCTTGCGGGGCGGAGGGGAAGA
>JBHHXT010000285.1:0-6257 GCA_046757165.1 bacterium
GTGCCGGTACTCCCACAACAGTTTGCCGGTTTGCGGCTCGAGGCCGTAAATGTACTTGTCGCCGACGCAAAGCAGGTGCGTCTCGCCGTCGACATCGAGCGCGATGGGCGACTGATAGTTGACCGTGTCACTTCCGGTCGACCAGAGCCGCTCGCCGGTGTCCTTGTTGAACCCGGAGATGGTTCTGCCTTCGCCGCCGGTTTCGACGACCAAAACATCGCCTTCCAGAATCGGGGAGGTGGCAAAGCCGTAGAACGGCGCCTTCGCCTGCTGGTCGGCGACCAGATGGGTGAGCCAGAGTTTCGAGCCGGTGGCGACATCGAGGGCGAACAGCTCGCCATTGGGGCCGAGTCCGTACACGCGCTCATTCGCGACCAGAGGCGTCGAAATCGGTCCGTCGTGCGAGCCATCGTGGCCTTTGTAGGTCTCGCCAATCTCGAAACGCCACAGCTCTTCACCGCTGCCGGCATCAAAGGCGATGGCGTAATCATTGGTTTTGTCGGAAAACATGGTAAAAGCGCGGCCGTCAGCGATTGAGATGCTGGAATACCCGGACCCGAGCGGTTTCTTCCAGACGAGCTTCAGCCCCTGGCCGGTATCAAAGTCGAGCACGCCCCGTTCCAGGGCCGTGGCATCATGGTTCGCGCCGCGCCAGCGCGGCCAATCCGTATCTTTCCCGGACTCGTGCGCAGAAACAGCACCAAACGTGGCCGCAAACGCAAGGACAAGCACGACCCATGCTCCCCCGTAGCGAGAAAACTTACCGACTGCCTTCATAACATCTCTCCTTGGTGGTTAGTTTAACGAGTCTCTTGTGGCCGGGAAGAGCAACGGCGTGAACGCAAAGTTTGCTGCACCAAACGATTCAGGGACCCGCATGGACTTCGGACCCCACGCTGGAGATTTGCACACTCAGCAGACGGCGTGAAAAGCAGATCTTTCTCAGAATCCAGGCCAGATGCAGCACACTCTCTGTAACGGTGTGCTGTCAAGCTCCGGCACCTTCATCCGTCCGCCGGCGCGAACATTCAGATGCTCCCTCACTTTCTATATGCAAGGCCGAGTCACGAGGCCTACGGAACTCGGACTTAAATTGAGCGATTACGCTGATTGATGTTGTTACCACCCATCTTTTGCAAAAAAGTGCAAAAGACATGGAACACGGATAAGACGGATTTAACGGATCGGAACAGATCCGTGTAAATCCGTTCTATCCGCTCAATCCGCGTTCCATTCATTTTCAGCTTTGCTGCATTAGCCTGAATAATTCATTAACCGCCAAGACGCAAAGGACGCAAAGTATAAAAAACAATATCTTATGATGATCTCACATTCATCGAGATTGAAAGTAGTTTTATTCTACAAACCATATGTAAGTTCTATTTCTTGGCGACCTTAGCGCCTTCGCGGTGAGAATTTGTGAATAATCCAGATTAGTGTTTGATCTACCTCCCCAATAAGACGAACAACAAATCGACGTTATTTTTTCTCAAGCGCCTACGTGTACCTCGCGTTCCGGTATCGCTCAGCGTAAAACTCTGGCAGTAACTGGTCGACCCGCAAGAGCCCATTTGTCGTCAAGCGAACTTCCTGCTCGTCAAAAGTCAGCATCCCTTCCTGCCGCAGCGTCTTATAGGCAGGTGCGAATGCCTCGATAATGTTGACCTTGAACTTGTTTTCAAAATAGCGCACGCTGACCTTGCCGAGTTTTAGCTGCAAGATCAGCTCCCGTACCAACCGCTCCTCCGAGGTTGTCACCAGCGCCCGCTGGAGCGGCAGCCTGCCCTGCGCCAGCCGGTCGAGATAGTCATCCCAGGAAGCGGCGTTCTGCATGTGCACGCCACTCATGTGCCCAAAAGAGGCGACGCCCGTGCCCAGCATATCGGTACCGTGCCAGACGGAATCGCGGTAGACAAATCTGCACGGCTTGCTCTTCTTGACCATCGTGTAGGCGCTGGAAATCTCGTAGCCGGCAGCGGCCAATTCATCAAAAGCATACTGATGCCAGTCGCGCTTGGTCTGCCAGTCGGCAATAGGCAGCTCCCGACCCTCTTCCGTCATCATTTTGGTGTAAACCGTATTGAACGGCAGCTCCATCTGGTAGATGGTCACACTGTCCGGATTCACGTCGATCGTCTTTTGGACATTGTCCTTCCAGGTCTCCCACGTTTCGCCCACCATGCCGGCGATCAAATCGATATTGAGCTGGTCGAACCCAAGCGCCTCAATCCAGGGCATGGCGCGGAAGATTTCACCGGACAGATGTGCGCGGCCATTTTGCTGCAGAATGACATCGTTGAAATTCTCGATGCCAAGACTCAGCCGGGTCACTCCGATTCCGCGGATGGCTTCCAGCTTTGTCTGGCTCAGAGTGCCGGGCTCGCATTCAAAGGTGACTTCTTCGGCGGTGTCCCACGGCAGCGAGGCCTTCAGATCTGCGGCCAGCTTCTCGAGATGCTTGACGCTGATGTAGGACGGCGTGCCCCCGCCAAAGTAAACAAACTGCAACGGTCGGCCGGCGACGGCAGGCAGGGCGCCGTAGATCTCCACTTCCCTGGCCAGCGCCTCCACATATTGCTCGACCTGAGCGCTGTTCTTATCCGTGTACACCCGAAAATAGCAGAATTTGCACCGCTTCCGGCAAAACGGAATGTGCAAATAGAGTCCCAGCGTATTGCCAGCCACAGGCGCAGAGTTGAGCGCTTGCAAGCCCGCCTCGACTGTCTCATCCCGCCAAAAAGAATAGGGCGGGTAGTTCGACACAAAAACACTGCCGACCTCGGTTTCTTTCAAATCAAGCCGCGCGGTCGCGGGTTCTGCTCGTTGAGTCGTCGCTGTCATAACTTTCTTATTTTTCTCCGAAACAGGTCAGGACGCCGTCATCATTGCCGATGACAAATTTGCCCCCGGCGGTGCTCACTGAGGCCGCGATTGAGGCCCCACTATCGTATTCCCAGACGGCATCCCCGGAATGCAGATCGAGAATCGTGATTTTCCCGCGGGTGGTAGCGAAAATCACCCGGTTGCCGGCGATGACCGGGGAGGATTCGATCTTCGAGCGTGTGCTGAACGTCCACAAGGGTTCGCCCGTTGCCGGATTGAGCGCGTGCACCATCTTGTCCCGGCCGCCCACAATCACAACCTCCCCGGTCACAGCGGCCGAGGCATAGTACGGATGTTTGCGCTTTGGATGTTCGTAACGCCATTTGACTTTCGAATCCTGCAAGCTCAAACAAAAGACCTGGTTGCCGAACGTTCCGAAAAAGGCGTGGTCGTTCAAAATCGCCGGACTGGCAGCGACATAATCGCCAAGCTCCACCTTTTTGACCTCGCGCCCTTTTTCTATGTCTATAATGCGAAAGAAGCCGTCGCAGCCGGTGACGCAGACCTTGTTGTCGAGAATCGCGGGGGTGGCGTGAATGTATCCTTCCGATTCTATCTTCCACAGCAGCGTCCCCTCTTTGGCGGACAGGCAGTAGAGAAAATTGTCGTAGCTGCCGAACAGGATGCGGTCCTGAAAGAAGTTAGCCGAGGAGATGATCTCGCCTTCGGTCACGAAGCGCCACAGGCTATCGCCGGTCGCCGCGTTGAAGGCCCGAAACACGCCCTCTTCGTCACCCAAATAGACCCTATCGTGGTACACGGTCGGCGACGCTTTGATCGCCGCGGATACCTTCACCTTCCACCGCAATTCGCCCGTTGCAAAATCAAGCGCATACAGATAGCCGTCGAGCGAGCCAACGTAGACCCTGCCGTTGTCAATCGCCGCAGTAGACTCGATGGCGTCCGTCGCCTGGAACGTCCACAGCACCGCCGGATTGTCGGGCACGGTACCCGCAGCCACACCGGTGAGCTGCGGATTGCCGCGGAACATGCGCCAGCCCCTCGCCGCCCTGGCCTTGGAATCATCGCCTTCGGCTGAGGCCGCTGCGGCAAGACAGAGGAGCAGGCCCGTCAGGACAAAAATTATCCTTGCATATCCGAACCCCAAAAGCCCCTGCCTCCGGCGGGCATTCACCTGGTTGAGTTTCATGACCAATCTCTTAGCCTGGATAATTCATGAATTTCGCCCAACAAGGGGCAACACGTAAGGAGTGAAATGCTTTAGCATTTCATGCAACGCTAAAGCGTTGCACTCCTCTTTGGCCCGTTAAGTTAAACATAGTCAAGCGCTTATATGAATAATTGCTAATCTCTTGTGAAGAATCCAGGTTAGTACACGAATTCGTAAATACTATGTCTTTAGTCCCACACGAAGATCGCCAAGATCGCAGAGTTTGCTTGTTTTTCACCTTCATTTCTCTGCGCGTTTTGCGGCTCTGCGTGAGCTTTCTCATCGGTTCTTCCTGCAGCCTAAAAGTCGACACCTCATTCGTGTCAATTCGTGCAAATTCGTGGCTGAATCAACCCGGCCGAAGCCCTTCCATGTCTCAGTACGCCGCCCGATATAGGTCGAGGAATTCAACTCTGCCCACTTTGCGGGGGTTGAACTGGCCGGTCCACTGGCTGGCCGCTTCTTCCGCTAAATGTGGCAGATCGCTTTCCCCCACCTGTAAGTCACGTAACCTTTCAGGCCAGTCGTTTCCTTTGTTGAGCGCTTCCAGTTTGGCGGCGAGCTTACTGGCGCTGTCGTCGCTTTGTCGCGTCTGTCTCAGCGGCTCCAGCAGCTCGCCATAGGCGGTGTTCACCGTCTCGCCGTTGAAGCGAACCACGTGCGGCAACATCAGCCCGACAGCCATGCCGTGTGTGATGCCGAAACGCGCGGTCAGCGGATTGGCACAGGCATGTGCCGCGCCAAGCATCGAGTGCTCGATGGCCGCCCCGGCGAAATACGCCCCCATGAGCATCTTCGCCAGGGCGTCCCGATTGTCCGGTGCGCTCAGAACGGTTTCATAGTTGGAGGCCAGCAGCCACCACGCCTCCCTGGCGAACATTTGCGAAACCGGGTTGCGTTTGGTACAAACATAGCTTTCCACCGCATGAGAGATCGCGTCCATCCCCGTCACCGCCCGGACCGGTCGCGGTGCACTTCTCACCAGAGCGGGGTCCAGGATGACCGCTTTGAAGCGTGCCTTGGGATCCCCGCACGCCATTTTTTCGTGTGTGTCCGCCTTTGAAATCAGCGCGAACGACTGCGCTTCGCTGCCCGTACCCGCCGTCGTGGGAATGCCGATGGCAGGCAGCAATGGCTTGCTGGCTTTGCCGAAGCCCCGGTAGTCTTCCATCTTGCCGCCATTTGTGAGCAAAAAGTTGATTCCCTTTGCACAGTCCATAGCACTGCCGCCACCCAGCCCGATGATCAGATCGAACGGCCCGGTCTCGCGCGCAAACGCCGCCCCGTTCTCGACATGCTCTGTTGTCGGATTCTCCGCAACATCCTGAAACACCACCGTCTCAATCGATGACTTGCGCAGAATCTCGACCGCACGTTCCTCGTGCCCGGCCTTTGTGATTCCAGGGTCCGTCACCAACAAAACCCGCCGCCCCTCGAGCGCTCTGACCACATCCCCCAGCCGTTGCAATGTGTTCTGGCCGAAAAGGAGATTCTGATCGAGAATCGAGGATCGAGAATCGAGGATTGGCTGCCGCGCCACTCGATCTCCAATCATCGATTGTCGATCCTCGATCATCGATTTTTCTATCAAATTTTCTTCCATAACAGAATTATTCTGAATTATTCACAAATCGTCATTTCAAGCTCAACTGCTAAGACGGAGTTTTCAAAGTTGTTTGCAGTCAACATCCCTCTGCTTTTCGCTCTGGACGAGCGAAAACCTGTCTCCCTTCAAAGGGAGATAACCTGAATCCCCCTTCGAAGGGGGACGATTTGTGAAGCGTCCAGCGAACAAGTCAGGGGGATGTCAGTCCCGCGCTGACAGATTGACCCACAATGCTCAGTTTTGAGACAAACACAGCCTTCGACTGGCCCAAATTCGCAGCACGATAATTTGCTGCCACCATTTGATCGAGGATTGAGGATCGATAATCGATGATTGGTGCTGCTGCCGCGCTCGATCCTCAATCGTCGATTGTCGATCATCGATTCTTTGCCGCGGTTTTTCTCGATGCGATAAATATCGCCTTGAGTTCAGTCCCCTCCTGGTGCAGGGCAGTCACTTTGTTTTTCTCGATTAAATTTTCTTCCATCACAAACTCCAGCCAAAACAGAGATTCATCTACTTCCTCAACCACAATGCTCAGCTGATCGAGGATTGAGGATCGATAATCGATGATTGGTGCTGCTGCCGCGCTCGATC
>JBHHXT010000286.1:0-6248 GCA_046757165.1 bacterium
TTCGGACGCAAACTACGCTGCGCTTCGTTTGCGCCGCACAGCTTTAACGTTATACTGTACTGGAGTGGAAAATAAAGAATGATCGGTAAGACAATCTCTCATTACAAAATTCTTGAAAAGCTTGGCGCAGGTGGTATGGGCGTTGTTTACCGTGCCCAAGACACTAAGCTTGACCGGCATGTGGCGCTTAAATTTCTACCCCAGCACTTGAGCCAGGCCGAAGAAGAGAAAAAACGTTTCATCCACGAAGCCAAGGCAGCCTCCGCTCTCGACCACCCCAATATTGGCACGATTCATGAAATCGATGTAACTGAAGATGGTCAGATGTTCATCGCTATGGCCTGTTATGAAGGGGAATCGCTTAAGGAGAGAATTGATCACGGGCCATTACCGATTGATGAAGTTATTGATATTGCAATTCAGATTACACAAGGATTAGAAAAAGCGCATTCCAAAGAGATTGTGCACAGGGACATTAAACCGGCCAATATTCTGCTAACGGATGATGGTCAGGTTAAGATAGTCGATTTTGGCTTGGCGAAGCTGGCCGGAAGAACCATGCTGACTAAGGAAGGAACGACCCTGGGCACGGTGGCTTACATGTCGCCGGAGCAGGCGCGCGGCGAGCAGACCGACCGGCGCACCGATATCTGGGCGCTGGGGGTTGTGCTGTACGAGATGCTCATCGGCAGATTGCCGTTCGATGCCGAATACGACCAGGCGGTGCTGTATTCGATTTGCCACGAAGCGCCGGAAGCCATCTCCGATTTGCGCAGTGATGTGCCGGAAAAGCTTGCCCAGGTCATCCACCGTGCGCTTGAAAAAGACCCGCAAGTCCGCTACCCTTCCTGCACCGATCTTCTTGCCGATCTGAGAACGCTGCGCAGTGAAGGCGTCTCCCAGGCACATTTGCCTTTGACGAAACAATTACGCCAGCCACGTTTTGCGATTCCTTTGGCGGCTATCGTTCTGGCGCTTGTGGCAACGGTTGGATTTTGGATCAAACGCAATGCAGATGCTGATTGGGCGCGACAGGAATTGCTGCCGCAAATCGAACAACTGGCCAAAGATGTCAACTATATGGGCGAGGGGCCGAGTTCGTGGGAAGCTTATAAACTCGCTTTGCAGGCAGAACAGCATATTCCCGACGACCCATTGCTGAATCGTCTTTTCTCGCAGATTTCCCGGTATATGAAGATCTATACCAAGCCAACCGAAGCGAAATTATACTTCAAGCCATACGCTGACCCGGACTCGGCCTGGGAGTACGTGGGAACGACGCCTGCCGACAGCTTTCGACTGCCAATTGGCTTCTACAGGATAAAGATAGAAAGGCAAGGATTTGAAACGGTGGAAGATATCGCATGGGTCAATCTTTATACCAGCGACACGCTGCGGTACACCCTATCAGAATCAGGGATACTCCCGAAGGAAATGGTTCTGCTTCCTGACAATTCCAACTGGTATGATCTTTATCCAGCCCCTGCCAATATCCATCTCCCTGGTCTGGAGCAAGTCGAGAGTGAAGAGATTGGCGATTTTCTGATGGATCGGTATGAGGTCACTAACAAAGACTACAAACGATTCGTGGATGGCGGTGGATACAAAAAACCGGAATTCTGGAAGCAGCCTTTTGTCAAAGATGGCCGGACGCTCTCATGGGATGAAGCCATGGCGTTGTTCCATGACAAAACCGGCAGGCCGGGCCCGGCAACCTGGGAAGTCGGGGACTATCCGGATGGACAGGACGATTTTCCCGTTACCGGTGTGAGCTGGTATGAAGCAGCAGCTTATGCGGAATTTGTCGGCAAAAGCCTGCCAACGATTTATCATTGGGATCGCGCCGCTTTGGCCTACGCCAGTCCTGAAATTGTTCGATTGAGTAACCTGAGAGGAAATGAAGGCCCGGTTCCTGTCGGACATTCTCAAAGCATGAACCGATTTGGCGTTCATGACCTTTCGGGAAACGTACGGGAGTGGTGTTTCAACGAGGCTAGTCGTGTTGGGCGATTCCTTATGGGTGGAAGTTGGAATGATCCCTCGTACGCTTTTACCGACATTTACGGCCGTCCTGCCTTTGATCGCTCTGAGATGAATGGATTTCGCTGTATACAATACCTGGGAGAATCAGCGAATAACAGGCCGAACCTGGAGAAGTTGATAACTTTGGCCTTCCGTGATTTCAGTATCGAGAAACCGGTTTCCGACGAAATATTCAAACTTTTTTTGAACCAGTTCGCTTACGACAAAACCGAGCTCAATGCAGTGATCGAGCGAAAACAAGAGCAAGAAGATTGGATTTTAGAGATCGTCAGCTTCGATGCTGCGTACGGAAATGAGCGGATGAGCGCTTTCGTGTTTCTACCCAGGAGCGGTACGCCTCCTTTCCAGACTGTAGTCTATTTCCCGGCCTCGATTGCTATTCACACACCATCCAGTAAAGATCTTCCGGTTAATATGGAGTTGGCAAGTTGCCAGATGTTTCCAAAAACTGGACGTGCATTTGTTTATCCGATTTACAAAAGTACTTATGAGCGTAAAGATGAGCTGAAAACGGATTACTCCGATGAGACGATCTTCTACAAAGAACACGTCATTATGTGGGTGAAAGACCTGAGCCAGACGATCGATTATCTGGAGACGCGTGACGATATCGACGCTGGAAAGTTGGCCTTCTATGGTTTCAGTTGGGGGGGCTATTTAGGTGCAATTTTGACTGCTGTTGAAAAGCGATTCAATGCGAGTGTATTGAATGTTGCTGGTTTGTACTTCCAGCGTGCATTGCCAGAAGTTGAGCCGTTGCATTACCTTCCCCGCGTCAAAACGCCAACACTCATGATTAATGGAGAAGTTGATTTCTTTTTCCCATATTCGACTTCACAACGCCCGTTTTATGAGTTACTGGGAACACCGAAGAACGACAAGGAACTGCACGTTTTCTCTTCGGGTCACACGGTCCCAAAGGCTGTTTTGACGAAACATGCCCTCGATTGGCTGGACAAATACCTGGGGCCGGTTGAGTAATGCAGTTTAGATTGACAGGTGTTCAACCTTCTCCGCCCCGCTTCCTAATATTTTATGGAAAGGCGGAGCGGGGCAGGCTGTCAAAACACGATAAATTGTGAACACCTAATCGAAAATACCCGTCTGGCACGAAAACCAAACAAAAGAGAGGAGAGAGGATGTCCTTTGTGAAAAAGAATCATTTGGCTACAAGAATCCGCCGTCTGAAATCAATCGCTATGTGCCTCTCGCTAATCTATTTATTCTTGTCTTCAATTCCAGCGTATGGGCAAATCACGATTAAAGGCAGAATAACCGATGCGGCAACAGGTGAAGGGCTGCCGAGTGCAAATATTTTGGTTAAAAACTCTTACACCGGCACAGCCTCCGGTTTGGATGGCAGTTATTCTCTGACCGTCAAACCAGCAGCGCCTTTCAAGATTGTTTTCTCTTTCATTGGCTATCGCAAACACGAAGTTGAAGTCACAAGTACTAGCGCACAGGCGGATATCGATGTTGCACTCGAAGCACAAGCACTTGGCAGCAATGAAATTGTAATAACAGCACAGCTTCGAGAGCAAGAATTGCAAGAAGTGCCAGTTTCCGTCATAGTTCTAGACAAACAATCGGTTGCAAGAACCCATGTGTTAGAACGTCCTGGCTTGCTTACAACCTCCACCCCAGGACTTTCAGGAAATGATCTCGGGGTTTCAAGTTCTTATCTAACCATTCGGGGGATTGGCAGCAGTTCCTTTGGAATTGGTCTTGAAGCCAGCGTGGGTGTCTTTATTGATGACATTTATGCCGGAAGAATTACGGCTCTCGCCGCTTTTCTCGATGTCGAGCGTTTTGAAGTGATAAAAGGGCCGCAAAACACCTTGTTTGGACGCAATGCTTCCGCCGGCATTATCAGTGCGATTTCGAACAAACCGAAAAATCAAAAAGAGTTGGGTTTGTCACTGGGCATGGGCAATGAGGGGCAGACAGAAGTGCAATATGTTGCGAACTATCCTCTTTCGAAGAGTTTGTTTGCGCGATTAGCTGGCCGGCTGAGCTATCGTGACGGTGTTCGTAATGTCATTAATTTTCAAAATGAAGAGATGGGCAAACTCGATCTCATCGCCAACAGGATTTCATTCTTGTACCAGCCCGACTACAACTGGTCAGTTCAACTTAGCCTGGAACATCAGGACGATGATGGCGGTGGTTATGGGCTTTACGGAATCAATACTGACTTGGGCGTTACCGGCAATCCCTTTGATCGCGAAATAGAGCTCAGTACAAAGATCGCCGAAAACAAAAAACTATTCGGTGCTCGGTTGCAAATGGACAGGCTACTGAGTAGCACTCTGCATCTAAAATCACTTACGGGATTGAGAACTAACGATTCATTTGTGTACGTGGATGCAGATGGCTCTCCGACCGATGTGATGATCTATATTCAGCCCGAAAAATCGACAACCGTTTCGCAGGATTTCAGGCTTTTAGGCCAGAACAATAAGATAAATTGGCTCATCGCGACCGGTATTTTTTATGAAGACATCGAAACGACCCAGTCAATCGTCATCGATGACGCCATTTGGGTCGGCGGCATGCCAATCGGAGAAAACGGGCTTGGCTTCGCTCACCCTGCCTTTGCAGTAGGTGACTCGATCTCGGATCGGTTATTGGGTCCCCTGAATGCAGCCGCGCGAGAGGACGGATTGAGCAATGGAGAGTATTTGAGTTATGCGCTTTACGGAGATTTGACATATGCGCTGACTGAAAAGCTCAATGTATCGGCTGGTATGCGGTATTCGATTGACAACAAGAAATTCACAACCTCGCTACCTCCCGGCGAGGGCGTTACCCGGACGCTTTTCGGGGATAATCTCCTGGGCCCAAATACAGGCAATGGTGAAATTCAAGATGACAAAAGCTGGAGTGGCTTACAACCCCGACTGGCATTCGACTACACGCCCCAAAAGGGCATCATGCTCTACACCAGCTACGCCAGGGGATACAAGGCAGGCGGCTACAACAACATCACGGCGATTTCTTTTGATGAAGAAACCTCCAATGCTTATGAATTGGGGCTAAAATCGAGTTTCGGGAATGGCAACTACAAATTCAACGTCAGCGGGTATTTCACTGATTATGCCAACCTGCAAGTTCAAAGCATTGTCAACACGATCATTGCCGTTAGCAATGCGGCAGATGTGGAAAGCAAAGGCATCGAAATCGAGACCTCGGCAAATTTCAAAAGCGGTTTAAGCATCATAGCGAATGCCGCAATTGGCGAGGCGCGATACAAGAATTACAAAATCGGAGAAGATAATTTCTCAGGCAACACACCGGATAGAAGCCCGGACAATACATTCAGCCTCATCGCTCAATATATGAAACCAATCCGTGGCTTGGGAAATTTGGTGGTCAGGGCTGATTACGGCTACCAGTCAAAAGTGTACTTCGATAGATCCAATCGCGATGATCTGTCGCAAGATGGCTACGGCCTGTTCAATGCTTACGTAGCACTCGAAAAGCTGTGGGGCAATCGTCTCGATGTTATACTATACGGGTACAATCTGACCGACCAAAACTACCTCGTTCATGCCGAAGACGCCATTGGTTTTACCGTAACGACGATCCGAAACATCCCGCGATTGTTTGGCATAAAGATGAGAATGCATTTAGCAAAGTAATACAGTAGCATAGACGACAAATATTGATCGATCCCGAGAGACTACGACTGCTCGACACAAGGCCTTGGTTCTTGGATAGAAGTATAACAAGCGGCTTAACTCCGACCAAAGGGCGCCGTTTTTTTGAGTTGGCTACGTGCTCTCTCGGACGTTTTTGGGAGGGTTGAAGGTAAGGTGCGGCCTCGCCCTTTGGCGGGTTAGCCGCATCGTTATGGCTGAAAACAATCAAGGAAAGAAGCACCGGTGGGGCGGTCGACTTCGGTCCCCCTGGCCCCAACCGGCCCCTGAGCCCCAGAGCCCAACCCCGGTCGGCCCCCGGCCCCGGCGCAGCGGGTGGGCGTGTGCCGGGGAGCTGGCTGACAAGGTTGGTTCGGGGCAGCAAGTGGGCGTGCGCCGGGTCAAGCACCTGGCCATAACAAGCGCGTGCAGGCCGACCTCAACCGCCGCTTGTTTTTGGCGAGTTTGGCGGAGATTCGAAAGGTTCGTTTTCTGTGTCAGCGCTGATCCGCTGCGGTTTCGGCGTCTGACGCCGGTCGTTAGCAGTAATAAAGTAAAGCACTCATA
>JBHHXT010000287.1:0-6212 GCA_046757165.1 bacterium
TTCATCTTTTTTCAAGTTAAGTGCCCTGAATGGCAGCGCAGGTTATGCTTTTGTTTTGGATGAATGTGTCGACTCAGGGTGCTTGATGATCAGACAATGCTTGTGACCACGATATTCCCGACCTGAGCAGATCGTCTCATCTTCCTACAGCCTAAAAGTCTACAGCCCATCGGCCTGAACAACTACCTTTTGATTTCCTTCCACTGCTCACACGGCGTCTCTGCGCCGCAACGACTCCCTTCACGTGTAAGCCTGACGAAACCCCAACGACTTCGATTGTGGCATACTAATTGCCCCTATTTCGTGCAATCATTATTTAGACATCAGGTTCCAGGCAGAAAAATCACCTCAGAACGGACGCGACTTACTTTATTGTAAGAATTACACTATCCTGATTACGTATAAGAAACAGTCGAATTCTGAAGTAGGTGTGCGATCAATTCTGGTTTTTCGCGCCTCGAACAGGGATTTACATCACACAACAGGAGGACCCTGAAAATGCTGCTTAGAAGACTCATGCTTGCTGCTGTCCTGCTTGTCCTGACAGCAAGGAGCGTTTTCAGTCAATCTGTGGTGGTCAATCCGGTGGTGAGTACGGAGCCCACTGCAGGCAATGCAGACGATCCTGCCATCTGGATACATCCGACCCAGCCCGAAAGAAGCGTGATCATCGGCTCCGACAAAGATGCGGGGGTTTATGTTTATGATATGAACGGCCACGAGATTCAGCACATCGAGCAGGGCACCCGCACCAACAACATCGATATCCGCTACGGCATCAACCTGGCCGGAGAGGTGGTCGACATTCTCGCGGCCAATTTGCGTGCAGTCGGGAAGCTGGCGGTCTTCAAAATCAATCCTAACTACAGCAACGGCGATGTCCTGGTTCAAATCGCCGACAAGAATAGCAGCAACAACGACATTCAGAAGGACAGCTACGGATTTACCCTCTACAAGAGGAAATCGGATGGTTCGCTCTACGTTTTTGACCGGCCCAAACGCGGGGGGGCGGTGCGCCAGTACCTGGTGCAGGACGACGGGACACCAAACGGCGTCGTGGTCACACCGGTACGCGACCTGGACTACGGCGGCGGTACGGCCGAAGGGTTTTGCGCCGACGATGAGCTGGGCTATGTCTACATTACCGAAGAATCCAAAGGCATCCACAAGTACCACGCCGACCCGGACCTCAGCAGCGCCCGCATTCTGCTTTTTGCGGAAGGCGATGGCACGGCCAGCGACCGAGAAGGGCTGGCACTCTACGCGTGCAGCGACGGCACGGGCTACCTGGTGCTGTCGAGTCAAGGCAATTCAACGTTTAAGGTCTATGAGCGCCAGGGGGATAACCGGTTCGTCAAAACCATTGAGCCGAAGGACCACAAGGGCAGCGGCGGACTCGGCACCGACGGTTTGGATGTGACGTCCTATGCGGCGCCGCCCAATTTCC
Source organism: bacterium (assembly GCA_046757165.1). Taxonomy (GTDB): domain Bacteria; phylum Zhuqueibacterota; class Zhuqueibacteria; order Oceanimicrobiales; family Oceanimicrobiaceae; genus JBHHXT01. The sequence continues at coordinate 1,448 of JBHHXT010000287.1, forward strand.
CGAACGGCTTCCTGGTTGGACATGATGACGGCGCGGCCCGTTACCATGTCTACGACTGGGCAGCGGTTGCCGAAAGCGACCTGACGATTTGCGTCAACGGTGGCGAAGGCGGCGGCGGTGATGGCGGTGGAACCACGGCGATTTCCGGCCAGGTGCGCAATAGCCTGGACAACAACCCCGTGGCCGGCGCCACGGTGCAATTGCGCGACGGAAACAGCGTGCGCTACGAGACCACCTCGAACAGCGCCGGGCAATACAGTTTCAGCACTATCACTCCGGGCACTTATGAGCTCTTCTGCCGCAAGGACGGGTTTGACGACTTCTCGACCACGGTCAGCGTCTCCGAGGGCCAGACGCTATCCGATCAGAACATCAATTTAGTGCCCATCGCAGATACCACACCGCCGGCGCCGCCACAAAATGTGCGCGTCTCGGCAGGTGATTGAGCAACAACAAACAGGGTTTGATACGCAACTATGTTCTCAGGTAAACAACTTTATCGATGGCCAGGTGTCCTGCTGATTCTGGTGGTCATGGCGGGACGCATACTGGCACAAACCCACTTTGGGACTGCAACCATTTCACCCGCTTTCGAGATCGACGGCGCCGGCAACGATATCGATACCATCACGTTCTGGGAAGCGCCGGACCCCAACGAAACGCTCATGTTTGTCAGTGCCAAGGCCAGCCAGCTCGTCGAGGTCTGGAAAGTCCCGTTTGTCAACAATGAGCAGGAGCCGCTGCGGCACAGCAGCTTTGGCAGCGGCACGCGCGTCAACGGCGTCGTTTTTGACCAGGAGAGAGGGGAGCTCTATGTGGCTACCTCCAAGCCCGCTTCAACGGTCAGCGTGTTTTCCTATCCCGGCGGCCAGTTTGTGCGCGAGTTTATCAACGGCGCCCGTGACCTGCGCTCTGAGCCAAATATCGATCTCTATTTTCGAGACAACGGCGAGCGCTGGGCCTATGTCACAGCGGACAACATCGTCTACGTCTACAACGGCGAAACAGGTGAGGAGCTGTTCAATTTCAAGCCTGCCACCAGCGTCGAGACCGTCCTTGCCGACGAATTTTACAACCTCCTGTATGTTCCGGACGAAAAAACCCATCAGGGCATTTTCGTCTTCAATCCCGACGGCACGCCATTTACCCGCAATGGACGGCAAAATTTCGGCGACGAGGGCGTTTTTCAATCTGATGAAGAAGGCATCTTGCTCTATACCTTTCCTGCCAGCGGCGTGGGTGACGACGGCTCCGGATACATTGTCGTCTCCGACCAAAAGAGCAGTGCGACCGATTTCGAATTCTTCGACCGGGAGACATGGGAACACCTTGGGTCCCTGCAAATCGACGGCGTCTCCAACACCGATGGCATTGCCTCCACACAGCGCGCGTTGCCGGACTATCCGCTCGGGCTTTTTGTTTGCATCAACGATGATGGCACCACGGTCGGCGTGGGCTGGGACGCCATCTTTGACGCCACCGGCCTCGGCGACGGGGGGGACGGCGGTTCAGCAACGGCGGTTTCAGGTCTGGTCCTGACCGCCGGCACGAACGCGCCCCTTGCGGATGCGACAGTCCAGTTGCAAGTTGGCGCACAGGTTGAGTATGAAACCACGTCAAATGCATCGGGGTTTTACACCTTTGTTAACATCGCGTCAGGAGCCTACACGTTGTTTGCTTCCAAAGACGGGTTCGAATCGTGGTCGAGCTCCATCGACGTGTCCGACGGCCAGCAGTTGCAAAACCGGGACATCTTTTTGGCGCCTACGGTGGATAGCACGCCCCCACTTCCTCCGGGAAACGTCAGAGTCACCGTAGACCGAAAAAACGACTAAACCCGAACGTGTCGAACATCACAAGCACAAGCAGCGAAAAAGAGGATACGTGTGTGTCAACCGGAAAGATCATCAGTCTGACTTCCGCTTTCATTTGTTTCCTGCATTACCTGGGCATTTATAACAATGCGCAAGGCCATGGCGCGATTCATGAGCAGATCGTAGAAATCACTGAGCAAATTGAAAAAGATTCTACCGATGCGTTGCTCTACCTCAAACGCGGTGAGCTCTATCGCTATCATCGCGAGTGGGATGCCGCCCTGGCAGATTACGAACGTGCGGCACGTCTCGACCCTGAGCTGGACGAGATAGATTTGGGTCGCGGCAAGACCATGTACCAGGCCGGGTGGTATGACCGGGCCAAACCCGTTCTGGACCGCTTCCTGGCGAAGCAGCCGGGCAACGTGGAAGCGTTGCTGACGCGGGGCCGCGTGCTCACGCACCTGGGCGGAAATCTTGCTGCCGCGGAAGATTTCACGCAAGCGATCCGCCACGCCAGCGAGCCCACGCCGGAGGTCTATATTGAGCGCGCCCGGGCCCTGAGCAACGCCGGCCGTGACCACATCCCGGACGCGATCCGGGGCCTCGATGAAGGGTTGGCGCGCCTGGGCCAAATCGTGACGCTGCAGTTGTATGCCATCGAGCTGAATCTGAACCTGGGTGACACCGACGCGGCCCTGCAGAGACTCGAGCTGATCTCCCAGCAGGCGCCCAGAAAAGAAAAGTGGCTCTTCCGCCGGGGTGAGATTCTGAGACAGGCAGGCCGGCTGCAAGCGGCCCGGGATAGCTTCGTGCAAGCGCTCGATCTAATTGCCTCCCTGGCTCCGCGCGTACGCAATTTGAAAACGACGGCGGTGCTGGAAGGGCGCATCCGTGCCGCGCTTGCCGAAGTCATGCGTCAGCAAACCCTGGAGAACAGCAATGGTTCATGACAGGCGATTCTTGCTCTTGCTTGCGATTTCGAGTTTTCTTCTCATCGTCGATCTGCTGTTCGGTCAAAGTGTGACCCGTGGTCCGTACCTGCAAGTGGGCACGCCAACGAGTGTCATTGTGCGCTGGCGGACAGATGAGTCCGTTGACAGCCGGGTGGTGTATGGCCCCTCACCCGGCAGCTTGAATGGGGTGGTGGAAAGCTCACAGCAGACCACCGAGCACGAAATGAGCGTGACCGGACTGGCGCCGGACACGAAGTATTATTATGCTGTCGGCACCTCTGCTACCATCCTGGCCGGCGGAGACGACCAACATTTCTTCGTGACCGCCCCGCCGCCCGGGGTGGCAAAACGGACTCGCATCTGGATTCTTGGAGATTCTGGAACAGCGGACAAAAGTGCGCGCGCCGTCCGCGATGCGTACTATCAGTTTGCGGGCAGTCGGCACACCGACCTCTGGCTCATGCTGGGTGACAACGCTTACAAGAACGGCACGGACCAGCAGTACCAAAAAGCCGTGTTTGACATGTTCGGGGAGATGCTCGTCAAATCCGTGCTCTGGCTGACGCTGGGGAACCACGATGACAACAGCTCTTCATCGCCTGGTCCGTACCCCTATTATGATATTTTTACGTTGCCGAAAAATGGCGAAGCCGGCGGCATGGCCTCCGGAACCGAGGCGTACTATTCGTTTGATTACGGTAATATCCATTTTATCAATCTGAATTCTGCCACCAGCAGCTTGCGCGAAAGTAACAGTCCCATGTGGACCTGGCTGGAAGAGGACCTGGCTGCCAACGACAAGGAGTGGACCATCGCCTTCTGGCACCACCCGCCATATTCCAAGGGTTCGCATGACTCGGACAAGGAAGATGAGCTGATCGAGATGCGCGAGCGCGCCCTGCCACGGCTGGAAGACGCTGGCGTGGACCTGGTCCTGGGCGGCCACAGCCATTCCTATGAGCGCTCATTTCTGGTCGATGGCCATTACGGCAAGTCCCGTTCTCTGTCCAACGACAACATTATCTCGGGCGGCGATGGCCGTGAAAGCGGCAACGGTGCGTACGAAAAGCCGACGCTCGGTCCGGCGGGGCACGAGGGCGCGGTTTACCTGGTCAATGGCTGCTCGGGCAAGACCAGCTCTGCTCGCCTCAACCACCCGATCATGGTGACCTCCCTGAAGCAGCTGGGCTCCCTGGTGCTCGACATCGATGGCAACCGCCTCGATGCGACCTTTCTGGATGACAGCGGGGAAATTCGCGATACCTTCACCATCATCAAAGGTTCCGGCGCGCAAGCCGGCCCGCCCGCGCAGCTCATCAAGGTTTCTGGCGACAACCAGAGTGCGCCAGTCGGGGCCGCTTTGCCGGACCCGTTTGTCGTCGAGGTGCGCGATGCCAACAACCGGCCGGTTCCGCGTGTGACCGTCAGCTTCGATCTGACGCTTGGAGATGGCCGCCTCTCCAACAGTCAGGATGTGACCGCTGCAGACGGCCGCGCCTCGACACGTCTGACCTTTGGCTCCGAGACCGGCGACCATGTGGTGACCGTCACCGTGTCCGGCCTCGACCCGGTGCTGTTCACCGCAAGAGCGCTTCAGGATGATGCCGGGCCGCCGGCAGCGCCGCGGAATGTGCGCGTCACAACAGAGGATGAGTGAAACTGGGGGCTGGCGATCCGCTTGTTGGTTCTGCGTCGTACTTGCTTACCTAACTCAACCGAGATGATTCTATCCCTATATTGAACGATTCCTGACCGGGGGTCTTCGGTGTTCAAGCTTCAGCTTGCTGGGGGGGGGAAACACGCTAAAGCGTGAACACCCTAATTCTGAACACCTGAACCCATTGATCGGAGATTCAAAGCTAACTAGATCGCTCAATTCAGGTTAGTGTAAGATTCTTTCCTTGAAAAATGTCTCTACCTTCCGTATGTTCATCAAATGGCAACCTGGAGCGAGGAAGAATGCGAAAAAGTTGCAACAAGCAAGTCTGTTTGTCG
>JBHHXT010000288.1:0-6146 GCA_046757165.1 bacterium
GGAAACAAAAAAGCATACGTTATTGGACGAGACAGAGAGCCTTCTTCGAAAGCATTTAGACGAAGTAAAGGTTAAAACGATTCTTGAAAAATTGAAACAAGTAGCTGCCGCGTCCTGAAGATTACAACAAATAGTGGTCAATATACCGTGGCTCCCTTCTTGGCTTTTGACAGGTGCGCTGGCGAATGAATCAGAGAACTCAAAACTACCTGGCTCGTTTTGTTGAGCGCTTGCAATCACAAGGACGCTATTCTTTCACACTTGCTGAACTGAGACGTGCTTTTGAGCTCAGCGATGAGGCGCTAAAGAAGGCGCTGTATCGGCTGGTCAGGAAGCAGAAAATAGCGCCTGTCCGGCAAGGTTTCTACGTGGTCGTGCCTCCGGAGTATCTTGCAGCAGGGATTTTGCCACCGCACTTGTTCATCGACGACCTGATGGAGTTTCTTGGAGCGTCATATTCCCTTCGCAATAAACCAAATTGCTAACAAAAATGTTGACATTATTGAGTACGTATTTGTATATTTTATATAAAGTCAATTAACCGTATCCAGGGAGTAAGAAGATGAGCCAGAGCGCGGTCAGAATTAGCGATAAGAGCCGGAAAATACTCAGGGGAATCGCTGCTGATGAGGGCGCCTCAATGCAGGCTATCATCGAGAAGGCGATTGAGCTCTATCGGCGGCAACGACTCCTTGCTGATGTCAACAACGCGTACGCAGCGCTGCGCCAGGATGGCGAGACATGGTCTGAAGTGGAGAAAGAACGTTCGGAATGGGAGGGTACGCTTGGTGATGGCCTGCAACCAGGCGAGAAATGGGCTGGAGATGGTACCGTTATTCGTGAGGATGGGAAAAAGAAATGACCCCCGGTGTTCCTGCACGCGGCGATATTTGGCTGGCAGATTTGAATCCAACCAGGGGACATGAACAAGCAGGTCGCCGGCCCGTTCTGGTTATCTCCGAGGATATGTTTAACCGGGGACCCGCCGGCCTTATCATCATTTTACCCGTTACCTCCACACATCGGGGAATACCTTCACATGTCCCCGTCACACCGCCCGAAGGAGGATTGAGAACCGCCAGCGTCATTCTTTGCGAAGCCGTCCGGTCCATCGCCAAAGAACATTGAAAAGAACGCAGGCTTGAGTCACTCGAATCAGTCACGCCACACGCTGCGTGGTGAGGGAGAGAACCGGCTGAGCAGCAATTCTCAGAGCCGCGTTCTGCAGGACGCTCTTGTCAGGCAAGCCGGCTATGCCCTGGGCGCGGAAATTGGACTGGCAGGCAACGATTGGGATTTCGTCGCCGCGGTGAGTTTTCAAAGACCCGGTGAAGACCGAAATAACCGCGTGGAAGTTCGACAGGTTCGCAGCGACACCTCTTTTTCTGCCGGCCGGCCGCCCACCACCTCTCTGACGGTCACCGATGAGGCTTTGATTTCGAGAATTGACCAGAGTCCTGCCGTGCTTGGGTGGAAATCCTACTACCAAAAAAAGATCGGCTGGTTTGGCCGTGATGCCAACTTGTTCTTGTCCCTCAACGCCTATTATGTGATTGACAGCGAACTGAACTTCGAATTCCGCAATGTCCAGGAACAAACCACCTCCTCCAGCGACACCCCGACTCTTGGCGATACGCTCGTTTTCCTCGATTCTGGCGTCCGAAAGGGCGAATTCTGGGATGTGCAGTTTTCTGCTGGTTATGTTGTGGCAAGAAATCTGCGGGATTTGTACGTACTTGTCGGACTGAATCCAGGCGTGGCCTACACGCGAACAAAAGATATTTCCGATTCGAGAGTCGGGACGCCGTCGAGGGCCGGGCAGCTTCTGGTGAGCCGTGACAGGGCGCTGGTCGCTGGCATCACCGTTCCTTTCTATTTCGACTACGCCCCTTTGAAGTGGGGGTCGGTTTATGGGGGCGTGAATTATTCGTTTGTCTATCACCATGATGATCTTGATTTGCGGCCCACGCATACGTTGACGGCCAACGGCGTCCCGGCTCAGACCGCTGCCCTGTCTGAAACGACCAAACAGAGCCGTTTCGACTCCTCCAAACATTTTTATCTTGGGTTGTCGCTGCGACACAAATCCGGGATTGTTGCGCTTGTGGATCTTAATGGCAACCTTGCGGGTCTGCGAAATTGGAACTTTTCGGTCGGTTATCATTTTTGAATCTTTCTCTTCGCGTTCTTCGCGTCTTCGCGGTGAATGAATTATTTTACCATGTTTCTTGCAAAAGACAAAATTTCCAGACTCATTCTGTCCAGCATCTTAGCCATTTTAGCCATGAATATGACCTGCAAAAGTATCGAAGCCACCCGACCAGCAACTAATGTACCGGCACATCACCGAACGAGCGGTTTTCGGAATCCGCACGACGACAGCGACCGCGGGTTGCTGGCCTTTCTCAAGTGGCAATTGCATCGCGGCCCGTATGAGCCGCCGGCGTTGCCGGCGGTGGACATTCCCAATTACAGACCGGAATTTGCGCCACCGGACCACGAGCGCATTCAGACTCCAGACCCGGACCAGATTCAGATCACCTGGATTGGCCATGCCACGTTTCTGGTTCAGGTAGCAGGCGTCAATCTCCTGACCGACCCGATTTTTAGCCAGCGCTGTTCACCGGTGTCCTTCTCCGGGCCGGAACGGGTTGCCCGGCCCGGCCTGACCTTCGATGAGCTGCCTGAGATTCACGCGGTGGTGATCAGCCACAACCACTACGATCATCTCGATGCGCCGACCATCGAAAGGCTGGGCAGCAGGCCGCAATATTTTGTCCCCCTGGGCCTGACCGCGTGGTTTCGAGCGCACGGAATTGCCCGGGTCTTCGAGGCTGACTGGTGGCAGTCGTGTAGGTTCCGCGGGCTGCGCTTTCACGCCGTTCCCGCACAACATTTCTCCGGCCGGTCCCCCTTTGACCGCGACAAAACACTCTGGTGCGGCTGGGTCATCGAAAGCCCGCTCGGGAATATCTATTTTGCCGGCGATACGGGATATTCGCCTGCTTTCCGTGAGATTGGCGAGCGTTTTGGCAGCATGGTCGTCGCCATGATTCCCATAGGCGCCTACAAACCACGCTGGTTTATGAGTCCGGTACACGTTGACCCACCGCAGGCAGTCCGGATTCATCAAGACGTGCGCTCGCAGAACTCTCTTGCCATGCACTGGGGCACGTTCAACCTGACCGATGAGCGTTTGGCCGAGCCGCCGGTCTATCTGGCAAAGGCCCTGGACGATGCGGGGATCGGGGCAGAGCAGTTCAGGGTGCTGCGTTTTGGCGAGATGGTTCTGGTGAGGTGAGGTGCCGGGCGATTTCTAACCTGGATGACTCCTGGAAACTCAACTTCTCTCTTGCTTAATCTCTTTTCATTTCCTATATTCGTTTAACTTCTTGAATAAAGTTTTACCTTTTAGAGGAGAAGTGTGATGTATACATCCAGAGTTTCCGCAAAAGGTGCCATTGTTATACCCGCCAAGATTCGGAAAAAGTTTGGAATTGAAGCGGGTTCACAAGTGACGGTCATCGATAGTAACGGTACCATTCGCATTATTCCGGTCCCCAAAGACCCAATTAAGGCCCTTAGAGGGAGTTTGAAATTCGAAGAGACAGCTTTGCAGATGAAACGAGAAATGCGGGAAGATGAACTCAGGGTTGAAGAAAAAAAATGGAAGCCCGGTAGATGAAACCCCGCGAGCGAATTGTGTTCGACAGTTACGCCTTGCTGATGTACCTGAACGATGAACCAGGTTCGGAAGAAGTGACAGAGATACTTGGCCTTGGCAAGGAGAACAAACTCTTCCTTTATATGAATGAAGTCAACCTTGGTGAGGTCTTCTACAGGATAGGCAAAGCCTATGGCCTGGGGATGGCAGAACAGAAAATTTCTGAAGTCAGAGCCCTGACAATAGAATGGGTTCTCCCTGATTCGCCAATGATTCTGGCCGCCGCTCGCTTCAAAGCACGCTATCCGATTTCTTACGCAGATGGATTCTCTGCCGCCACCTGTTTGCGAGTGGGAGGACATTTGCTTACCGGCGATCCAGAATTCAAGGCACTTGAACATGAAATAGACGTACATTGGTTGCCGCCGAAGAAGTCTAGTTAGCCTGATTATTCCCGGCAGGGTCGTCTCCTGACGGCGTTTACGATGTTCATTCCAGCGAAAGTTTTGATTCAATTACTTGCTTACAGAGGAAAATATCTATTGCAAACCGGAGGGTTCCGATGAAAAAGATCGCACGAAGGGAATTTCTTAAGACCGGCTCGCTGCTGGGCGGCTCAGCGCTCGTGTTCGGCTGCGGGCAGGAGCAAAGCGGCGAAGCGCCGGCCGTGCAATCCCAAAAGAAGTACCAGTGGAACATGGTCACGACCTGGCCGCCGCACTTTCCGGTGATGGGCGAAGGTGCGGATATGATGGCGCAATGGATCGACCAGATGTCTGCCGGCCGCCTGAAAATCCGGGTTTACGGCGGCGGCGAGCTGGTGCCTGCGCTCGAGACGTTTGACGCCGTCAGCCAGGGCATCGCGGAGATGGGGCATGGCGTGGCGTACTACTGGGCGGGAAAAGTGCCGGCGGCCCAGTTCTTTGCCGCGGTGCCGTTCGGCATGAATGCCCAGCAGATGAACTCCTGGCTCTACAGCGGCGGCGGCTTGCGGTTGTGGGAGGAGTTGTACGAGCCGTTCAACCTCGTGCCCATGCCGGCAGGCAACACGGGAATGCAGATGGGCGGCTGGTTCAACCGGAAAATCAACACCGCAGATGATTTGAGAGGGCTGAAAATGCGCATTCCCGGCCTCGGCGCCAATGTCATCGACCGGGCGGGCGGCTCTCCCATCTTGACGGCGGGGGGCGAGATTTACACCAACCTGGAACGCGGCGTCATCGATGCAACCGAATGGGTCGGGCCGTACCACGACTATCTGATGGGGTTCCATCGCATCGCGAAGTACTATTACTATCCCGGCTGGCACGAACCCGGGCCGGTGCTGGAGCTGACGGTGAACAAGCAGCGATGGGACAGCCTGCCGCGGGATTTGCAAATGATCATCCGTCTCGCTGCCGACCGCGCCAATGTCTGGATGCTTTCCGAATTCGAGTCCAAGAACAACACTTATTTGAAGAAGCTGGTCAACGAAGAAGGGGTCAAGGTGCGAAAATTTCCGGATGCGGTGTTGCACCAGCTCAAGCGGTACGCACAAGAGGTCATCGATGAAATGACCACCACCGATATGCAGAGCAAGAAGATTTTCGAATCGTTCGACCGGTTCCGTCGCGACGTTGCCAGTTGGGCGGAGGTGTCAGAAAAGGTCTATTATACGTTTGCGGAGATTTCTTAGCCTGAATGATTTGCCGCGTCCCTGATTCCAGAATGCATCTGATCTGCCTGACTTGAGATAGGTTCGAAGGTTCTGTAGGTTTTGCCTGCGCCCCGGATAACGGCTGCCAGCGCATTTCATGGAGCGATACAACCTCTTCATGGGGCAAGTACACTGGTGCCAGTGCAATCCTTTATCTCCACCTTTATTTCAGCGTTGTCTTCCAGCGTGGATGAGGAACCGGGTCTATTGAAGAGCACAATGACCAGCGAACGATATGTTTTTCCAATCTCTACCGAAGCGGATACGACGATTTGATAAGATATGTCAATAAAAGAACCTGATATGTTGATTTCGGTTATTTTGACTTCCACAAAGGGAGCATCTCCATTGGTTACGCGGACGTTGATGTTGGTTGCGTCATCAGGAAGAACAAAATTGACGCGTCCGTTCCTTGTTTCACCCGGACAGAGCGCTGTCGTTTTCTCTTCTGACGAGCATCCCAACACGGCCAGCCATAAGGTCATGTACAACAAGGAAAACTTCTTCATTTTTTTACTCCTTATTCGTAAAACCGTTACTTGATAACTCATGTAATATGACGTATTCTTTGCTACAGGCGCCCACATCCATACTATTGCACAAGGACAAGAATCCTTTCACTTTCAAGAGAGATTTTTTGAGAATTATTGAGAGACGGGTAGGAAAACGGTTCGAAGGGAGTATTCAACCAGATGGCCAGAAGTGATCCAACACGGTCTGTGGCCGTGTTGTCGCCGCTCAGGTTCGTCGTTGCAGACCGCCGCGGAATGAATTCCGCGGCTCAGT
>JBHHXT010000289.1:0-6138 GCA_046757165.1 bacterium
GGCGCTTGGCGCCAGACATCGACAAAGTATTGTCGATAATTTTTTTTGGGTCAATCGTTTGCTGAGAAAACCGTCATTTTGAGCTTCGCTCGTCATTTGCTGTCATTTGCCCTGCGGGCGTCATTGAGCAAGCAAGGACCAAATGACGGCGCGAAGCGCTAAATCAGCGCCTGAGCCAGGCCGTTGAACGAAACCGCTTCGCGGTAGTTTTCGCACTTGTTCTTTAACAATATTCGTTGATGACTGTTGCGTCGGTGTGTTTTGATGGTTACCTTTGGTTTTGAGATAACTAAACTAACCAAAGGAGGATTTATCATGGGCGCCTTACGAGATCGCATGCTTGCGAACATGCGGCTGCGCGACCACTGGCGCACCTGCCAACCGACCGAGTGGAATCGAAAGACATGGGGCATGGGATAGCAATGCCCTGAAACCGAAAACATGGCCTTTGTTGCTCGAGGAAGCCGATTATTACAAAAGCAAAACCCGAAGCAGTGGTTACTTTCAGAGAACCATTGGGACACTAGCGGCAGATGAAAAGCAAATAACCGAAATCGAAAGGGATGAAATCCCCATAGCAATAAGGCGGGGCCGCGGCTTCGTCCAACAAAATTTTGTGCGTAATTGAGCGTGTATGCTTCTTGATTTTGCTGTGGGGTCGCGTTTCGTTCTCCGCTTGAAATCGGATGGTATAGCACGGCTCGACTACGCATTAAATCCTTATTCGGTATTCACTCTGGAATGCTGTAATAACTCTTAACGGCATAGTATTATCGGTCTTTGTTGCTTTATCTTCGTTTGATAAACTTCTTAACCCCATTGAAACTAAACTCATAATTGCTCCGTGTTCATTTTCTATTTTTTTGGTTATTCTAAATTACATCATTATCACTAAAGCACTTTTCAAAGTAGGCGCTTCAGAACTTGACTTGTCAGGGCCTAATAGCCTCCAGTCTAAACACCTGGATAGTTACAAAAAGAATTTGACAAAGACTCAAATGTTCAATATCTTACGACGTCTAAAGTGCAGCCCCAACCTGGTGTTGAGAAAGGCAAGCCGCCACTCAGGGGGGAGGAGAAACAAAGTAGAAATTCGTCCTGGCGCAGAATCGGGACGGACGATCATCATTAAGAAAACCACGTGAAGTTTGAAAATATTACTGTTATCGCCAATCCTATTTCGGGGAATCGCAGAAACAGGGAACGGGTTGTGGATTCCGTTTGCCGGTTTTTTTCTGCCAGCGGCGCGAGCTGCCGTTTGCACTACACCAGCAGGCGCGGTGAAGCGACCGAGTTTTCGCGGCTGGCCGTCCAGCGGCGGCAAGATCTGGTCGTCGTGCTGGGAGGGGATGGCACCATCAACGAAGTCGCGACCGGATTGGTGCAATCAGACGTCACCCTGGCCATTATTCCGACAGGATCAGGGAATGGCTTTGCCCGCACCCTCGGGATTCCACAGGATAGCGAGGGGGCATTGCAGTTGATAAGCGAGGGCCATATCGCTGCGATCGATGTTGGCAAGATGAACGGACGATTCTTTTTTGTCGTCGCCGGTGTTGGTTTTGACGCGGTCGTCGGAAAGAGTTTCGATGACTATCACCGCAGAGGGCCGCTTTCGTATTTTTATCTTAGTGCAAAAGCGTTCTCTAGTTACACCCCCGAGAGAATCAAGGTCATTTTTGGCGGCAAATCCGTTGAGATACAGCCATTTGTGCTGGCCATTGCCAACGGACAGCAGTACGGCAACAACGCCATGATTGCTCCGCAAGCGAAGCTGAATGACGGACTGCTCAATGTCTGTATTATTCACCGTCTCTCCCTGGCTCAGGTTTTTACACAGCTTCCGAAGTTGTTCTTGGGAACAATCCAATCATTTGCTGAGGCGGAATTTGATACCGCAGACAGTATTCTGATACAGCGCGAGCAGGCAGGCGTGGTGAATATCGATGGTGAGGCCGTCATGGAGGGCGCTCGCCTGGAATTGAGCGTTCTGCCTCGAAGTTTGAAAGTAATTGCACCTCGAACAAGCCTTTGCCTGGCCTGAATGACCGTTCTGATCATTTTTGTGAAATATCCGCAACCCGGTAAAGTCAAGACCCGTCTTGGCGCCACCATCGGGATGGAGCTGGCGGCAGAGTTCTATCGGGTGTTTGTGGAGCAGACCTTTCAACTGGCAAAACGATGTTCTTTCGATGCGATATTCGTCGCTTTTGAACCCGCCGAAAGAGAAACCGAAATCCTGGCGATGATTCCGGCAGGGCTAAAGTGTTTTCCTCAAAAAGGTGCGCACCTGGGGCAGCGGCTGGAGCATGCTTTCACCAGCGCGTTTTCGAACGGCGCAGCGCACGTGATTGCAATCGGGAGTGATAGCCCAACGCTTCCTGCGCAACATGTTGCAGAAGCCCGGGCAAAGCTTCGGACTCATGACCTGGTGCTTGGACCCGCTGAGGATGGCGGATATTATCTTATCGGACTCAATCAGGTGCAGAGTCCCTTGTTTCAGGACATTCCATGGAGCTCCGACTCGGTGCTCGAATCCACGGTCGCAGCCGCCAATCGACTCGAATTGTCCTGTTTTCTGCTTGAAAAGTGGTACGACGTGGACGATCTCACGACCTTGCGCCGGGCGGCAAAAGATGACCGGAGCGGGCGTATTGCCTCTCTTCTGCACAAGGGTGTGGAGCCGTAAGAGAGCCATCCATGATTCTTGCCGCGCATCATCCCTGCTATCTTCCGCCTCTCTCTTTTTTTCACAAACTCCACCAGGCGGATGTTCTTGTCATCGCTGATGATTTCCAGTACATCACACACGGTTCGATCAATCGCTCCAGAATCAAAACCGTGCGCGGGGCGAGCTGGCTGACGGTACCGGTTCGCACCAGAGGGCGCGGGTCACAAGCCATCAACCAGGTCCGTATCGATGAGGCACAGAATTGGCGCAAAACTCACTGGCGCACTTTGCAAGTCAACTACACGTATGCTGCCTATTTTGAGCAATATGCCGACCAGATGGAACGGCTCTACCACAAAGAGTGGCATTATCTGGTTGATTTGAATCTTGCGTTTATTGATTTCGTAACATCTGTACTGAATATCACGACCCGTATGGTCCGAAGCTCTGAATTGAACCTGGCCGGCACGGGCAGCACAAAACTTTTCAATATGCTGACTCGGTTGCAGTGCGGAACCTACCTGGCCGATATGGCCTGGCAGGGCTACCTGCGACCAGCGGAGTTTGAACAGCAAGGATTCGAGCTGAGATTCTTCGAAATGGATGAACCCGCTTATCATCAGCAATTTAGCGGGTTTATCTCAGGCCTGTCGATCATCGATCTGCTGTTCAATGAAGGCGCAGACAGCCGGAAGGCCCTGAGGGGACAGGCTTTTTTCAAGACAACGAACAAGAGAAATGAAGATAGTCGTCATCATCCCCGCGTTCAATGAAGCGCGCTCACTCCCCCTGGTTTTGCACGATATTCCTACGGGTCTCGTTGCTGAAGTGATCGTCGTCGACAACAATTCGACCGACGCGACAGCAGAAGTCGCCAGGGCTGCCGGAGCTGTGGTTGTTCGGGAAACGCAGCGCGGGTATGGCAAAGCCTGTTTGGCTGGAATGGCCCACGCCGGGAGGTACAATCCGGATGCGATCGTTTTTCTCGATGCTGACTATAGCGACTTTCCGGGCGAGATGGCGCAGCTTGTCGACAAACTGCGCGCAGGCTTCGACCTCGTCATCGGCTCGCGTATCATGGGAAAAGCAGAGAAAGGGGCGTTGTTGCCACATGCGAGGTGGGGCAACGTGCTGGCCGTCACGCTGGTGAAGGTGTTCTTTGGTCAGAAATATACCGACCTGGGCCCCTTTCGCGCGATCAAATGGGACAAGCTGATGGCGCTCAATATGGTGGACGAGAACTTTGGCTGGACGATTGAGATGCAGATCAAAGCGGCCCGCCTTGGACTCAGAATTGCGGAAGTTCCGGTTAGCTATCGCAAACGGATCGGCGTGTCGAAAGTGAGCGGCACGGTCTCCGGCACGATCAGGGCCGGGTACAAAATCATCTTCACCATTTTCAAGCAGTTATTCGCGGCCTGAGTCTGGTTCTACGGAAGCGCGCCCGCTTTGAGTTTTTCGGACGGCGTTTTGTCGGGAGGGGCGTGCGGTGGCGGGCTGGTGGTATCAAGGCCAGGCCAAACGACACAGTTCTTACCCGCGGCCTTTGCAGAGTACATCGCCCGGTCAGCGAGCTCCAAAAGCTTGCGCAGATCTTCTGAATCCTCAGGAAATGCCGCCAGGCCAACGGAGACGGTCAAACATCCTTCGGGCTGGTCTTCTTCAAATGAAAACTTCTCTTTTTCGATTCTTCGACGCAGTTTGTCGGCGGCTTTCTTCGCCTGTTCTTTGGAGATTTCTGGCAGCAAGATGACGAACTCCTCTCCGCCGTAACGCGCCAGAATGTCCGCTTTACGCAGGATATTGCCCAACACTTGCGCGACTTTCTTCAGGACTTCATCGCCCTGCAGGTGGCCGTGCATGTCGTTGTACTTTTTGAAGGAATCGATGTCCAACATCAGCACCGCCAGCGGCCGGTGGTAGCGTTTGCAGCGCTGCAGCTCCTGTTCATAGGTTTGGTTGAAATAACGGCGGTTGTAGAGACCCGTGAGCTCGTCTCTCAATGAAAGCGCCCGTGTTTGTTCGTAAACAAGAATCTTATCAAGAACGACAGCAAGTAACTGTGAAATCTTGACCAGCAATTGAATGGTCTCGGGGACGAAGGCATGCGTCGCGCTTTTGAATACGGCGACAACACCAATTACCTCATTCGTTTGCTTTGCCAGCGGCAGGCAGAGGAGGGAGCCCGTCGTTTTGGTGAACTGAATGTCTGCCGTTGCCGTGTCTCCTATATAGGATAAAGTGTTGCTCCTGGCAACGTCTTGGAAAACCTCTTCCAGCGCACCTTCGCCATCTTTTCCGGAGAGTTCGTGCCGCAGGCCGAAGCTGCTTTGCATGGTCAGTGACTCGCCTCCTTCGTCGAGAAAAAGCAGGGCATAGGCATCGAGGTCCAGGGTTTGTCTGAGCTTGTTCTTGACAAATTCGAGCAGCTCTTCGAGCTCGAGAAAGGAGCTCAGGAAAAAAGCAAACTCGTAGACGATTTGCATCTGCGAAAAGCTCGCCTGCAACTCCTGATAGGCCTGTTCAATGCTGTTGAACTGCTCTTGAATGGACTGCAGCCGTTCTTTGAGATTATCTGGTTTCTTCGGCATGGAGTTCTGGCAGGAATGAAGTGCGATGGTCTATTTGATTCCCGGGCTCGTTTCCCGAAGCGAGTCCCGGGGTTCAACTGCGCCTGCAATCATGTTGATGTACTTGACCATGGCATTGTACTTGTTCGTCAGGGACTCCGCAGGATTTACACGAATCTCGACATTGTGGAACGGGGATTTTTCGCTGTTCTCGAAACAGACCTTGATGGGCGCGCTGCTCAGGTTGAACAGAGCTATCACAAAGAGATCGAACTTCAAGGTCAGGTCAAGGGCCAAATCAAATTCAGACTTTTGGATCAGTTGCTTGATCTGGGCTTTGGGCATGCCGGCAAAATTGATATCGTCACTGGAGTAAGGGAGAATCTCCACTTTCAGCTTGGTGTCGATGAAGTTTACCATCTCCATCTTATTGATCACCGTTATTCTCCAGGCGGGCCGAAGCTTTCGTAGTCTTTCAAGGGATTTCAGAGCGGCGCCGAATTGCTCGACCTTTCTGGGCATGTAGATGAGCACTTTTCTGGCCTGCGCCAGGTGCTGACAGATGTTTATGGCAGGATGTTGCTCAAACCACCTGGACTTGAACCTGAGGTAGGCGCCGACTATTCTTGCAATAATCATGTCACTAAATCTTATCTTTTAGCAGCCAGATTTGCGGAAATTGAATGATTCTGTATTCGCGTTGAGTTTATTCCGGTCCTGATTTTGAACTTAATCACTATCTTTAGAAAAAGCAACTATTAAATGGATCTTGGGTTTGCCTGGAGCTGGTTTTGGGCGTTTTCTTGTGATTTCGGCTCAGCGATAGTGGAGATGCTGAGAGGAATCTGCTTTGAAATCCCGGCCTGCTGAAGCGGCGGGCCTTGTTGACCCACCCCT
>JBHHXT010000290.1:0-6131 GCA_046757165.1 bacterium
GTCAGATGTAAGAAGCATACTTCGCAATACAACGGAAAAGGTGCCGGAGATGAATGGAGCTAACTTTACTAATGAACATGGCTACGGCCGCATCAACGCCCACGCCGCCCTCAAATACACCCTCGAAAACTACGGCGGCACCCTCTCTGGCGATGTCACCATCACCGAGAACCTGAAAATCCAGCCCGGCAACACGCTCACCATCGCGCCCGGCACCACCATCCGGTTTCACGGCTCGACCACCACGTTAACGGTCAAGCAAGGCGCGAAGCTGGTTTTGGTCAGGTAAAAAAACAGGATTTGAACCCATGAATACACTTACTGACCTGCTCAAAAAAAACAACGCCTTCTTCTGTCTGGAATGCGGCAAGTGCACGGCCTCCTGCCCCATTGCGCAGGTGAACAACAGCTATTCGCCGAGAATGATTGTCGCGCACTCGGTGGTGCGCGCTGAGGAAGAGACGCTGCGTGATCCCATGCTCTGGGCCTGTCTCAGTTGCAAGAGCTGCGAAGCCGGCTGCCCGGCAGAGGTCGATTACACCAACCTGATGCTCGAGCTGCGCGCAAAAGCCGGCGAGTATGGCCAGCACGGAAGGTGTACCCACGGGGGCGCCCTGCAGTCGCTCATGCGAATCATGAAGGCTGCTGATTTGACACAGAAACGCCTGGACTGGGTCAGCAGCACTCTCGAGATTGCTGAAAAGGGGGAGGTGCTCTACTTCGTCGGTTGCGCGCCCTATTTCGAGGTTTTCTTCTCGCGCCTGTCGGCCCGTCCCCTCGATGCCGCCAGAAGCGTGATCAAGATTCTCAACAAGCTCGGCATCGAACCTGTCCTGATGCCAGACGAACGCTGCTGTGGCCACGACCTGCTGTGGAGCGGTGACAGAGAATCGTTTGTGAAACTGGCGGAACACAATCTACAGGCGATCCAGCGGACCGGAGCAAAAAAAGTCGTTTTCTCCTGTCCGGAATGCTACCGTACCGTGAAAGAGGATTACGCCGCCACCTTTGGTGCACTCGACTTCACAATGTGCCACATCTCAGAGGTCGTCGCCGAGGCGCTCGAATCAGACACGCTCTTCTTCCCGACCGACAGTCGCGACGCCACGGTCACCTTCCAGGACCCGTGCCGGCTGTGCCGGCACCTGGGGGTCGTCGAGGCGCCCAGGAAAGTCATGACCTCGATCCCGGGCATTCATCTGCACGAGATGCCCAAAAGCGGAAAAAGAGCCATGTGCTGCGGGGTCAGCCACTGGATGAATTGCACGATTTATTCCAAGCAAATTCAAGTCCGCAGGCTTCAGCACGCCCGGGCCACAGGCGCGGATACCTTGATCACGGCCTGTCCCAAATGCGAAATCCACCTCAGGTGTGCGATGCAGGATTTGAATCTTGGCGAGGCCATACGCATGGAGATCAAAGATGTGGCCACTCTGGCGGCAGAGGCATTGTCCTGAGTCGGACGAAATCCATGCGCATGCCCTGGACATTCGCGGTTATCAAATGGAGACATTGCACAATGGCAGGAGCACACAAAAAAAGAAGCCCGAACGCCTTGTGTCCTTTTGTCGAACGAGACTGTCCTTTAGGAGAAGCGACCGCCGCGATGTGCTGGCGGCACCTTCGTTCTCAGGATAGCATTGTTCTGAGTGAAGACGAAGAATTCAAACCAGAATGTCTTCTGGCAGAATGGACATTTGGCGCAGACAACGGCGGCTCTCGTCCAAGCTAGCTCACTCACTTACTGAGGAGGTATTGAGATGAACACCACCAACACAGGTGAAACGATCCGCATCGGCGTTTTTGTCTGCGACTGCGGGTTGAATATCGCATCTGTGGTCGACACGCAGGCGGTGGCGGATTATGCCAAAACCCTGCCCGACGTTGTGGCAGTGGTGCGCAACCGCTACACCTGTGCAGACCCCGGCCAAAAGGAGATCAAACGGGCGGTCGCCGAGCACGCCCTGAATCGCGTCGTCGTCGCCTCGTGCACCCCAAAGATTCATGAGCACACCTTTCGCACCTGCGTTGCCGAGGCCGGGCTGAACCGCTACCTCATGGAAATGGCCAATATCCGCGAGCACTGTAGCTGGGTGCATCAGGCAGACCAGAAGGCCGCCACGTTGAAAGCGATGGACCTCGTTCGCAGCGCGGTCTTCCGGGTCAGGTTGTTGCAACCGCAAACCGAGCCCGTTTTTCCGGTCACCCCGGCCACGCTGGTCATCGGCGGCGGGGTCGCCGGGATTCAGGCGGCTCTGGATATCGCCGACGCCGGCCACCAGGTTTACCTGGTCGAGAAGCAGTCTTCCATCGGCGGCATCATGGCGGCGCTCGACAAGACCTATCCGACCATGGATTGCAGCATATGAATTCTCGGGCCGAAGATGATGGATGTCGGTCGGCATCCCAGGATTCAGCTCTTCTGCAACAGCCAGGTCGAGAACGTCACGGGGTTCGTCGGCAACTTCAACGTCACCGTGCGCAGGAAAGCGCCGTACGTGGACACCGAGGCCTGCACCGCGTGCAGCGACTGCGCCGCAGTCTGTCCCGTCGTGGTGCCGGACGAGTATCAGCAGGGGCTCTCGTCCCGCAAAGCGATCTACATTCCGTTCCCGCAAGCCGTGCCCTCCTCGTACACCCTCGATATCGAGAACTGTCTCGGCACCAATCCCATCGCGTGTGGCAAGTGTGCCGAAGCGTGTGAGAAAAACTGCATCGATTATGACGCCAGGGACGAAACCTACGATTTAGAAGTGGGCGCCATTGTTGTCGCCACCGGCATGGCGCCCTACGACCCCACGGAGATGGATGAGTACGGCTACACCCGGTTCGAGAACGTCATCACCAGTATGGAATTCGAGCGCCTCATCTGTGCCGGCGGACCGGTGCAAGGTCATTTCATCCGCCCCACCGACCGGAGGACCCCCGGCAGTGTCGCATTCATTCAGTGCGTGGGCTCGCGCTCGCTCAACCGCGGCGTTCCCTACTGCAGCAATATTTGCTGCATGAACACCATCAAGGACACGCTGCTTTTGAACGACCACTACCCGCAGCTCCAAAGCAAAGTCTTCTATATGGACATCCGCGCCTTCGGCAAGGGATTCGAGGACCTCTACCGCCGCAGCAAAGAAGCGGGCGTGCAATACATTCGCGGCCTGCCCGGCGAGATCGAAGAAGACCCGGAGACAAAAAATCTGCGGTTGACCGTGGAGAATACGTTGAGCGGCAGAATCGAGACCCACGAGGTGGAGATGGTTGTGCTGGCCGTCGGTCTGGTGCCGCGCAAAGACAACGCGCTCATCCGCCAGATGTTGACCTTGTCGCAGACCTCCGATGGCTTTGCCATGGAGGCGCACCCGAAGCTGCAACCGGTTGATGCGCCAACCAAAGGGGTCTTCTTTGCGGGCTGCGTCGAATCACCGAAAGACATCAAGGACAGTGTGACGCAGGCCAGCGCCGCAAGTGCACGCAGCAACATTTTGCTCAACGCCGGCGAAGTTCGTGTCGAAGCGATCACCTCCGTGATCGAGGAGGAATCGTGCAACTTCTGTGGCCGCTGTGTGCGGGTCTGTCCATTTCACGCCATCACACCGGCGAACAAAAAGCAGGGCATCTATCCGAGGGTCATCGAAGCTGCCTGCGCCGGCTGCGGCACCTGCGCGGCCGAGTGCACCACCGACTGCATCACCATGCGCCATTTCGAAGATGCCCAGTACTATGCGCAGATCGACGCCATCCTGGCGGACAACCCCATGTCAAAAATCGTCGCCTTTGCCTGCAACTGGTGCTCCTACGCCGGTGGCGACAACGCCGGCACCTCGCGGCTGCAATATCCGCCTAACGTGCGCCTGCTTCGTACCATGTGTAGTGGTCGCGTGGACGAAGACTTTGTGCTCTACGCATTCAAGAAAGGGGCGCCGTTGGTGCTCATCTCCGGATGCCACTTTTCCGACTGTCACTACATCAACGCGGTGACCTGGACCCAGCAGCGGGTCGAGAAACTCTGGGACCGCCTGGAGAAGATGGGCATTCGGCCGGAGCGGTTGCAACTGGAGTGGATCAGCGCCGCTGAAGGACAGAAATTTGCCCGCGTCATGCGGGAGTTGGAGGCGCTGCGACAGAAAGTCACAGAAGAAGAAGTGCGGACTGCCATGAAGGCCTTGAGCAACGGCAAAAAACGTGCGGTAAAAAAACCGGTGCAGAAGAGTGAGTTGCTGGTGGTGAGGTGATTCTCCGGCGAGACGAAAGGTGTTTTTGTATCTGACAAGTCGAGTTTTGTCATTTTTTGGCCATAAATGAAAACTGAATCCTAAAGCCAAAGATTTCACGCAAAGACGCGACGGCGCAAAGGGATCGCAAAGAGACTCCTTTGCGTATTCTTTGCGGCTCTGCGCCTTTGCGTGCGCGCTTAATCTTTGTTGGTTCGACGAAAGGGGGGGGTATTTATCAACCCCGGAAAGGAGGTGAACAACGTGTCGTTCAAGAAATCGGACATCGCCATTCAGGTCGAAAAGGAGCATGAATGCATCAAGCGTGACATGCGCCTGCTCGAGGAGACCTTTGCGCAGGGAGAGCAGGCAGAAGAGTTCGCTGAGTGGCGGCTCGAGTACATGTGGCGCCTGAGGGATTTTCGATTGCATTTGTTGAAGCACTTTGACCTGGAAGAGGAGGGGGGATTCATGCAGGAGATCCTTGAACGGGCGCCCGAGGTGCACGGCAAACTCAGACAGCTCGAGATGGAGCACGAGAAAATAGTCACGGACTTGGACGCCATCTTGAGTGCTCTAAAAACAATGGCGTTCAGGAATGAGTCGAAACTCGAGGGGATTCGAAGCCAGGTCTTGCAGCTCCTTTCCGACATTCGCACCCACGAAGCCGCGGAGAATGAATTGATCCAAACGATTTACTGTCAGGAGTATGGCTATCCCGCCTAGAGTTGACAGGGCAGCACACAGGTTGGAATACAAACGTCAGAAGCCAAGAGCTGAGGCAACGCGCGTTCTGCCACCGAAGGACGACGAAAGCACCGAGAGGCACCGAAATCTTTCTTTGTTTCTTACGGCCTTCGGTGAAACTCGGTGCTTTCGGTGAATTTCAGTGGGTTCATCAAGGATTTCTCTCTTCAGAGTTCTCGAAGTGCACGGCAACGCCCACAGGCTGGATCCCATTATCGCCCTCAATTTCCTCCCGCCCCAACTGAGTAAGGTTGAGGAAAAGGTTGCAACTATCATTCTGATTGACTAAGATTGTTTTCACAGGGGTTTTCCTTCCTGTACTATTCTATGACTGATAAATCTTTCTTGAATTGTGAAGCGAGGCATTTGAAATGATCGGTAGGAAGATCTTCCACTACAAAATCATCGAGAAGCTCGGCGAGGGTGGCATGGGCGTCGTGTACAAGGCCGAAGATACCAGACTGAAAAGACCCGTGGCTCTAAAATTCCTCGCGCGCGAGCTGACTCCTGACTCAGGCGCCAGGCAGCGCTTCCTGCAAGAAGCGCAGGCTGCTTCATCCCTACAGCACAACAACATCTGCACGATTCATAACATCGATGAAACCGATGACCACCAGATATTCATCTGCATGGACCACTACGACGGTGAAACTTTGAAATTGATGATCGATGATCGGCGATTGTCGATTGATGAGGCGGTTGACATTGCTATCCAAATCGGTGAGGGACTGGCCAAAGCACACGAGCAAGGCACATGTTCGCGGGGGATTTGTCACCCCCGTGCTCAGCCCATCAGGTAATTCCCCGCGGAACCAATGAATCAGGAATTGCATTCCGAAACTCTCACAAACCCTCAAAGCATCTGCAACAACTCAACCTCAATCACGGAATGATCTCCCAGAACATAATTCCGTGCACTGCTATAGAGCCAGCCTTCCGGCTTATCGACAAACCCTTTGTGAATAGGATTATCATGCATGTATTCCAGCTTCTGCCGGCAAACCTTGTCCGTATAAATGATCTGCGGATGATACTCATCCTGCCAAACCTTGTAATTTCGATTTCCTTTCTCCCGTTCTCCGGCCTTGCGCATCACATAGAGAAATAGCCGCTCGCCATCCAGCTCGAGCTCGTGTGAGATTTGCTTCGAGGTAAACTTTTTCATATCCCGCATGA
>JBHHXT010000291.1:0-6124 GCA_046757165.1 bacterium
CCCCATCATTTCGGTCTCAATTCCAGGACTTCATAATGTGTCACATGGGGTTCAAGCTCGAGCAAGCAATTCCGTGTTCTTTTTGATTCTGCAGGTACTCGCCGGATTTGGATTCCGGAACCACCCCGTGCCAGATTCTCGCTATCATGCTAATCAACCACCGGTCACACAGAGCTTTGAACTTTCTTTTATTGTCTCCAAGGCAATAACCGTCCTTGTGGAGATGATTGTAGGAATCGTATTGATTCTTTCGCGCATGAAAACAGCCAATGATCGATTATCCTTCAGGCGTATTTTCAGCAGGTAACAATCTTCGCCAGCCACGTGATGCACCTCGAGAATCTCCGGGAATTCCGCCAGTTTCTTGGCAGTATCGATATTGCCGGCCGGTTCGTTGGCGCGAACGAAAACAAACGCGAGCAGATCCAAATTCAACGATTCCGGTCTTACGCGCGCCGCATATTCCATAATATGGCCGTTTTGCTCGAGCTTTTTGATTCGTTCCAGAACACCGGAAGGTACCATCCCAATTTCTCTGGCAATTTCTGTGTTGGGAATTCGAGCGTTCTTTTGCAGAAGCGATAGTATTTTATGGTCAGTTTTATCCATCAGTATTCTGGCATTTGATCCTAATTCAACAATCAATTTCAATTTGCGAAATAAAATCATGAAAGTCAACAAATATTTGTCTTATCATCCATCTTTTGTTGAAATCCCTGATGAATTGTCAATATTGGGCAGCAATAGATGTCTTCTTCCGGGCAGCTCAATTCAGTTATCATTTGATTTTGGGGCTCATAAATTGATACTTTTCGAAAGCAGCCAAAGAGGCAAGAATGGAGGCAAAAGCACGACAAATGACGCTAGCGGATTTAGAACCGTCGCAGAGCCGCTTCAGCACGAGTGCAGAGATGCAGCCGCGCATCAAAGCGGCGTGCATGGCAAACGCGGATGTGGCGACCTATTATGAGCTGGGGAAAAGCGAAGCCGGACGCCCCATCTACGGCGTGGTTCTGGGGTCTGGCGCCAAAGTCGTGACGCTGATCGCTGGCGCGCACGCAGATGAACCCGTCGGGCCCGAGACCCTGCGACACTTCATTCTAAGCGGCTTGCAGCACCGGGACAGCCTGGCCGGCCTTTTCGCACGGGTTCGGTTCGTGGTCGTGCCGCACATCAATCCCGATGGCGAGGCCCGAAATCAAGTCTGGATCAAAGCGTGGCCGAGCATCGAGGCCTATCTGCAGCACGTTTTCCGTGAGCCCCCCGGCCGCGATCTGGAGTTCGGTTTTCCACAGATGCGGCAAGAGAACAGCGTCGTCTCCGAGTTTATGCGGGCACATGCACCGGTTTGCCTGCACATGAGCCTGCACGGTATGGGCTTCTCCGAAGGGGTCATGTTGCTGCTCGACAAACACTGGCTCGACCGCACAAAACTTCTGCGGCAAAAATTTGCGCGCTTTGCTGAGCAGTGTAGCTTGCCTCTGCACGACCATGACCGCAAGGGCGACAAAGGGTTCCAATACATCGGCCCCGGATTCACGACCACACCGGAAGGCGAGGGCATGCGTGTGTCCTTCCGGGCGCGCGGCGATGAACAGACAGCCCGCCTGTTTCACGACAGCTCGATGGAATTCGTCCACAAGCTCGGGGGAGAGCCCCTCTGTGTGGTGACGGAGCTGCCGCTGTTTCTCATTCGAAAAGAAACACAGACCCCCCGGCCGGGAGTTCCGGCTGCTTACCTGGAGTTCAAAGAGAAACTGCTCGATTTGCGGGCGCAATCGGCGCAAGGCAAAACAATCGATGAGACCTTGCGCGAATTCCGCCTGCAGCCTCTGGACTTGCATCTGCAGATGAGACTGCAGCTTTATGCCGTTCAGTTGGCGCTTGAATCCGTTTTGTAGGTATTGCATGTCAAGTTCATTTTGCTTACCTTGACCGAAACATCTACGACAACCACACAGGCATGCTGCAAGTGCAGAAAGACCGAAGACTAAAGCTCATTCGAAGCCAGATTCGTCGCCTGCAAGCCAACCTGCAAAAACATGAAGCCCGCAGCAGGGGTCTCTCCCGTCTCAGGCTCGTGACGTTTCTTGCCGGCTTCGGCCTGGGGATCGCGGCTTACTATCTGGTCGCCGCCTGGCTGGGGTGGTCGCTCCTGGCTGCGACACTGGTCATCTTCAACATCGAGGCCGCCTTCCACCGCAAAATCGACGAGAGTATCAAAAAACACAAGATCTGGCTCGAGCTCAAATCGACACAAGCGGCGCGCATGACGCTGGACTGGCCAGCTCTCCCCCTGCCGCCGGCGCACGACCCGCAACCAGAGCACCCGTTTGAAGTCGATCTGGACATGACAGGAAAATGTTCCCTGCACCAGCTCGTCGATACGGCCATCTCACAGGACGGCAGTCATTTGCTGAAAGCGTGGCTTTTGAATCCAAATCCGCAGCTTGAAGTCATCGAGCAGCGGCAGAAAATCGTCAAAGAGCTGAGACCCCTGGCCCGCTTCCGGGACAAATTGTACCTGGCTTTCAAGCTGGTCTCGAAGCAGCAGTTAGAGGGCAAGCAGCTCCTGTACTTTCTCGAAAAGCCGCACGGGTCGGGCTCTCTGGACCGGCTTCTGCTTGCTTCGGCCATCCTGGCGGGCGTGAACCTGGTTTTGTTTGCGTTGAACCAGGTGGGAGTTCTGCCGGCCGTCTGGGGCTATTCGCTGGCACTCTACGCGGCCATTTACTTGCTCAACCAAAAGTATCTGGATCCGCTCCTGGATGAGTCGGTTTTCATCTCCGAGGAGCTGAAAAAGTTCAGGGCGGTTTTGAGATTGCTGGAGACGTATCCGTATGGCGACAATGAACACCTCGAGAAGCTATGCCGGCCATTCTGGGGGCCGGACGACCGACCTTCAAAACAGTTGCAGCGCATCACGCTGGTCGGCGCGGCGATTGGACTGCGGATGAACCCGGTCTTTCGGCTGGTTTTGAATGTTGCCTTGCCCTGGGATTTCGCCTTCGCGCGCGTGCTCAATCGACTCAAGGCGGAGCTGGCGGAAAAGATGTCCGGCTGGCTGCACGTGCTCGTGGAGCTGGAGGCGCTCAACTCTCTGGCCAATTTTGCCTATCTCAATCCGGAGGCCGTGTTCCCACAAATCTTGCCGGAAGGGGAGCAGACCGGCACCATGCTGCACGCCGAGGGAATAGGACACCCGCTGCTTGCAGATGAGCAACGGAAGTGCAATGACTTTACCTTCAGGGAGATCGGCGAAGTGGCTTTGATCACCGGCTCGAATATGTCGGGCAAGAGTACGTTTCTGAAAACGCTCGGGGTCAACCTGTGCCTGGCGTTTGCGGGCGCCCCTGTGGTCGCACGCACACTGCAAACCCGGATATTCCGTTTGTTCACCTGCGTCCAGATCAAGGATTCGGTCACAGATGGCTTCTCGTTCTTCTACGCGGAGGTCAAGCGGCTCAAAGCCTTGCTGCAGCAGTTGCAAGCACAAGATTCGCTGCCGCTTTTCTTTTTGATCGATGAGATCTTCAAAGGCACCAACAACCGCGAGCGGCTCATCGGGAGCCGGTCATACATCCAAACGCTCGCCGGACATCACGGCCTGGGGGCGATCTCGACACACGACCTCGAGCTGACAACCCTGGCCAGCACCATCCCGCAAATCATCAACTACCATTTCAGAGAAGAGGTCGTGGACAGTCGGATGGTGTTTGACTACCAGATACGTCCCGGGCCGTGTCCTTCGACCAATGCGTTGAAGATCATGCAGATGGAGGGGTTGCCGGTAACCCTGGCGGAATAATCCGTCATTAAGTCAGTAGGTCATTTGCCTTCGGCGTCATTTTGGATAGTGGCAAAAAACACCTGAGCAATGACAGCGAAGCGTAATGACTGCTGACGTGTAGCTAGGACAGTTCGATTCTCTCTTCTTTCTGATGCAGAAGCGCCACGAATAAGGTGAGATATTCCCTGAGATGGCGCGTGATCAAGAAGTTCTCCCCGACAAACTGCCTTGCCTTCTCGCCCATTTCCAGCAGTTTATCGCGGTTGTTCAGCAAGTAGCGGATGCGCAGGGCGGCCCCTTCCGGGGTGTTGACCAGGAATCCTGTGTGATGGTTGATCACCTGGATTCTGATGCCACCCGTATCTCCACCGATCACCGCTCTGCTTTTCCACATCGCCTCGGTCACGGTCAGGCCGAACCCCTCCTTGATGGATTTTTGCAGAACGATGTCCGCCGCTCGTTGTAGAGCGTTGATGGTTCGGTGAGCATCTCCAGGCAGAAGAAGCACGTGGATCTCCGGATCATCGTTTGCGCTGTTGCGTACATCATTCAAGACAATTTCTCCCTCGGGGTCATCGCTCGCCCCACCTCCGGCAAGCACGAGCTGCAGCGAGGGCAGAAATCTTCTGGCCATTTTATAAGCCTGAATGACGCCGACAGGATCCTTGAACCGGTCGTAGCGGGAGACCTGCAAGAGCATCGGTCTGTCGGAATCGATGTTGAACCGTTCATAGACGGATTGAACTTCATTGCCGTTGAGCTCGATGTTCTTGTCATGCAACGGATCGATGCTGGGGGGAATCAAATAAATGGGATGCGGCAGTGGCTGTGCAAAGGTAGAGAGCGAAAAAATGCTGGCATCGTAATCTTCAACAAAATTCCTCAGATATTTCCAGACCTGGCGCATTGGCTTGCTGGCATCGATATGGCACCGCCAAACCCATTTGCCCGTGCGCTCAGGGAAATGGTGTATGAGCGCCGCAGGTTGCGGGTCATGAACGATCACGATATCTGCGCTGCGGAGCTGCTCGTCGAGCTTTTCGGCAGTCTGAGCGTTGGTTTGCTCATAGGTTCTCAGGAGTTTCTCCGAAACCTCAATCCGGTCGCCTTGCAGGGCGTTGTGAAAACTTTTCGTACACTGGTAGAACTCGGCGTTTCCCTCGATGATCTCCCAGCTTGCCTGCAAGCCTAACTCCTGCATCAAGGGGACCATTTTGTGCAGAATCTCGGCAACGCCGCCACCGACGCGGGTTGCGTTCACATGCACCACCCGCATGCCGGCTAACGGTTTCGCCAGTTGCCTGAGATGGTTGATCACATCCAGACCGGCGGCCTGTGCATATTTCGCTAGTGTGTCCTCCATTACTTCTTCTTTCTCTTTTTGTGTGCGAAGAACGCTGTAAATATCTCGGCCAGTTTTTGGCGTAATTCTGTCAGCGTGGAGAAATAGGGATCGATTTCATTTATCTCATGGCAGAGACGCCTGTACTTCGCCCCCAGGTCCTTGATCCAGTTTTGAAAATCATTCAAATGGTTTTCATTTCGACGTTGCGCATCGATGAAGTGGTAAAAGATGCTGCCCACGGACAGACCCGGCAAGAGGGCCACCAGCTCGCCGGGTTCCTGGACTTGCTGCTGCGTGTCAAAGATCACGATTTGAGAGCGAATGAATTCAAACTGGTTGTCGTGCCTGGCCAGCGGAGGAAATTCGAGCTCATCCAACCGCTCCTCGACGACCTCGACCAGTTCCTGCCTCAGCTCCTCCAGATTGGGATAATCCGTTGGGTCGATCAAGCTCAAACGCTCGGCCAGAATTTTGTCATGCAGGCCATGGTGCGCCCAAATTGAAAAATCATTGTGGTACTCCGGATCGTCAAATCTTGGGCGCAAACGCCCACCCCAAAAATGGTAGTAGATACTGCCGGCGTCGATGGTCGACAGAACGTTGCACAGCTCGCGGAGATTCTGGGCCCGGCGTCCGGAAGCAATCGCGATCAAGGCACAGTCTTTTATCACAAAAGGAGGGACTTTGTTTTGAGCTGCCATTGTCCTGACCTTACTCGATTTCTTTTGGATGGATAGCGTGTCCTTTCTGGACAGTCGATTTCTGCCGCACAATATAGCGCTGTGAGATTACTTTTGCAAGCACAATGGTGGTGGGGCACGCCTGGCAAGATTTTTTTCTACCCCGCCTTTTTCGGACTTAGCGCCTGGAAGCGACCCACAAGGGGTCGGGGCTACGGTTCAAAGGCTACTCTTGCACGGTTAGCTCGACTGATGATAATTCAAGAATGGAGAAATAGTGATCCTACACAGTTTGCAACTGTGTATCCC
>JBHHXT010000292.1:0-6102 GCA_046757165.1 bacterium
ACAACGCGGTGCTCACCGATATCTTCCAGGTGCAATCCGACATTGCCGAACGGGTCAGCGAAGTCTTGAACATCGCCATGCTCGAGTCGGAACATCGCTCCCTGGAAGCCATCCCAACGGACAATCTGGAGGCATACGACACCTACCTGCGCGGCAACGACTACTACAATCGAGCTCAGGAAATATGGTCTGAACCACAACTTCAGATTGCTCTGCAAAAGTATCAGCTGGCTGTTGCGCTGGATTCGACCTTCGCGCTGGCCTATGCCAGACTTGCACTGGCTCATTACAAAATGTTCACCCTGCGTTTCGACGGCAGCGAAAAACGCCTGGCGAAAACAAAGACAGCCATTGACAAAGCACTCCGGCTCGAGCCAAAACTGGCCGATGCCCATCTGGCGCTCGGCTACTATTTTGCAGGCGGTTATGGCCAGTATGACCGGGCACAAAAAGAGTTTGCCATGGCCCTGGAACAGCAGCCCAATCATAGCGAGGTTTTTTTGGCTATTGGTCGTACGCAATGGAATCAGGGAAAATTCCGCGAGGCACTGCCCAACCTCGAGAAGGCTGCCGAGCTGCGACCGCGCGCCGGAAGCATCGCCTGTCACATTGGGGGAACTAATTTGGCTTTGCACAACTATCCTGAGGCGAATCGTTTCCATGACCGTGCCGTTTCGTTGACTCCCGACCGGTCCTGCCCTTATTACTGCAAGGCCTGGATATATCTGAGGTGGCAAGGCAGCACACAGAAAGCACGGGCGGTTTTGGAGGAGGCGTCGCAGAAAGTCGGCCTGGAAGAAAGCCCCTCGATTCTCCGCCCCTGGGTCATGCTGGATGTCTTCGATGGGAACTACCAGGAGGCACTCGACCGGCTTTCTCTGGGCTCGTCCGAGGCTTTCGAATTTCAATCTTACTATTATATCCCAAAGGCGCTACTCTATGCACAAATCTATGGGCTCATGAACCGCCCACAGCTCGAGCAAGCCTATTACGACTCCGCCCGCAGCCTAATGGAAATTAGGCTCCAGGAACGGCCTGGGGAAGCACGGTTTCACAGTTCATTCGGGATCGCTTATGCTGGCCTGGGCCGCAAAGAGCAGGCCATCCGGGAGGGGAAGCTGGCAACAGAGCTGGTTCCTGTGAGCAAAGACGCCGTGGCGGGTCCCTACAGGGTTGAGAACCTGGCTCGCATTTACGTGATGGTGGGCGAATACGACGCAGCCATTGAGCTCTTGGACTACCTGTTATCGATCCCCATGCTACAGTTCTATCCACTGCTCGAACTCGACCCAATCTGGGCGCCCCTGCGCGACCATCCACGTTTTCAGAAGCTTTTAGAGGGAGGAAAATAGCTTTGGATATGATCGACGGCATCGCGGGTGGTGTTCATAGGCACCATTTTGTTTTCATATTCTTACTGACATTAGCGAGGTATTCTTGTACTTGTAAATAAGAGGCGCATGCACCTTTAACCAACAGGAGAAAAAAACAATGCACAAAAATAGAAAAACGTCCAGAGTATTGGGCGGTCTCGCCGTTTTCCTGGGCTTTCTCACTTTTCATCCACAGGCTTTTGCCCAGGGCTGAATGGCCGTCAGGCACATGTCACCCAGTTTGGGGACACGCGACATTTCATATCTCAATGCCGGCCAGTTGGAGATGACCCTCTCCTACCGCTTTTTGCATTCGGACGACATCTACATTGGGACGGACGAGCAGCCACAGGTCAAGGCAGCGGGACGGGAGCCGCGGCTGGATGTCAACTCCTTCGACCTGTCTGTCCGTTATGGCATCACCCGGCGGTTCAGCGCCACCGTGACCGTTCCTTTCATCCACAGCACCGCGAGCGTCGTTCACCCGGACGGCACTCGCCGCAGCGGGGGTCCGGGCGCACAGCTGGGGGACCTGCGGGTTCAGGGCAGCGTCTGGCTTCTCGATCCGCCGACGCATCCGAATGGCAACGTGGCCGTGAGTCTTGGCGTCAAGATCCCGTCTGCAAACGAGGCTTCGACAGGCAATGTCTTTACCCCCAGCGGGCCCGTGAAGAAACCCATCGATATTTCGCAGCAGCCCGGAGATGGCGGATGGGCTATCCTTCTCGAAGGTCAGTGGTTTCAGAAGGTTTTCAAGAACACCGTTGCCTATGCCGCGGGGTTTTACCTGTTCAATCCCCGCAACACCAACGGCGTCGAACCGCCCCAGTCGAACGCCACCAACCAGTTCTTCATGTCGGTGCCCGATCAGTACAGCGCGCGCGCCGGACTCACCCTCCCGGTGTGGGCGGGAAGAGGGATTTCTTTGAACCTGGGTGGCCGTGTCGATGGCCTGCCCGTCACGGACGTGTTCGGTAGCAGCGACGGCTTTCGCAGACCGGGCTATGTTGTCTTCTTCGAACCCGGTGTAACGTGGAGCCCGGGAAAGAACACCTTCAATTTTTCGGCGCCCATTGCGGTCAGCCGAAGCATTCAAACGAGTGTGCTGGACGAAAGCCGCAACGTTCGCACCGGAGGAGGGCTGGCAGACTTCCTGATCCTGGCCGGATATTCACGGCGTTTCTAGATACGATTCAGGTGTTTAGACTGTAGGCTGTTAGGCGCTGACAAGTCAAGTTTTGTCATTCTTTGGCAAGACTTCTTGTGATTCAGTTTTTTTCGATTTTCGAGTTTAGGATTTCCGGCTTGTCCGGGTTAGGTTTTGCGCAATGCACTAATCAACGCGCCTATCTCACGGATTCTTCCTACAGCCGAAAAGCCTACAGCCTGTCTACCTGAACAAAAACGGGGGCAAAATGTGGCTTGGTAAGTTACGCAACATCGGTGACTTCCGAGCCTTGTCAAACCATCTTAACCCAAAGTAAGGAGGGTTGTGTCATATGTCTCACCAAAAAGTAACCATTAGTGGCGGGATGCCCGCTCCCAGCTCAATCACCTTCAAGCATGGAAAGGATGTGGTCTTCCAATCCGGCGACGGCCAGAGCTACACCATCGATTTCGGCGGGGAGGACCCGACGATTTCGAGCGACCAGTTTCCGCTCGCCGTTCCGGCAAGAGGAGAGGCAAAACTGCACATCAGAGGCTCCGCACCGCTGCCAGCCTATCAATATATCGTAAGGGATTCCAGCGGAGCACAAGTCTGGCCTGCGGTGGACCACGCAACACGCGATGTTCCGCCACAAGTGATCGTTGACTAACGACAGGTTTTGACCTGAAGGATGCATACATGACCCGACTGTGCGACGCACTTCAATGGGTGCGTCGCACGTTGGGCAGTTCACAAACAAACAAATCGGAGGAATTCAAGATGAAACGCTTCAGTACCATTATTTTGGTTTTGGCCGCGAGTCTATTTCTGGCAAATGCTTCTATGGCCGGGGATGTCGAGGATATCAAGAAGGCGACCATGGAACATTTTGCGACACAGAATGCTGGCGATGCCAAAGCTCATATTGCACACCACATGCCATATCACACCCAGTTTGCCGGAGGTGGGCTTCTGGTTGTCAGTCACTCTCGTGAAGAGCAAGTCAAGTCAATGCAAACAGGCTTTAATGCCGGCCTGAAACTCAATCTTGATCTTGCGCACCTCGATGTCAACGTCTACGGTAAAGCAGCGGTCGTTACGGGTTATGTTATTGGCACTGTTACTAATCCGGATGGCAAGACTTCTGGGGTGAGAGCTCAACGCACGGCAGTGCTCATCAAGGAAGGGGGCGAGTGGAAAGAGGTGCACGTCCATAGCTCACCGATTACCGCTGCCCAGTAAGAGTCGCAATTGTGTAACACGACATTCATGTCGTGACGCTTCGAGGCTTGGATAAACGCGACATGAATGTCGCGTTACGTACTCTCGTAACCTTTTGTGATGGTTGCGGACCATAACGGTCGAGATATGGCAGTGCATTTATCAGGCATGGCATTACCGGTAGCACTGTGCGACGAAGGCGAGACGGTTTTGACGCTGAAAGCGTCATACAACACAGCCCAGGGGTGGCGCATACGCGGCACCCCTGGGTCATCCGGGCAATGCTCACCTGAACCCCCAACGGGGTTCCACAAAACGGGGCCACATGAGCTTTGGCCTGTTTGACCCCGTTGGGGTCTCGTCTTTCGAGGCGTCGCGCCCCCAGGGTTCATCCCGACAAGTCGGGATGAACCCTGGGCTGTGATGTTTGACCGCGTTGCGGTCTATTCGTTGATAGGGATGGGGTGGGTGAGCTGCATAAGTATCTTAAATGCAGCACTTAGATATTACGACTGAACGAACTTTTGACAATACCTCAAAAAACGAAAGGAGGTGTCCGATGGGACGACCTGTCGTGCACTGGGAATTGTGGTCGGAGGACCCGGAGAAGGTATCTGATTTCTACCAGAAGGTTTTCGGTTGGCAAATCCGCCATATCCCCGAGATGAACTACCACCTGGTGGAGACTGGCGGAGAGGGCGGAATCAACGGCGGCATCATGAAACCTCAGTCCGGACCGTGGCCTGGCAAGCTAGCCTTGTACATCGATGTCGATGACCTCGATGCGTACGGAGAGAAGATCAAACAAGCGGGTGGCAAAATTGTCGTGGAGAAAATGGAGGTGCCGGGTGTGGGCCAGCTCTCCTTGTTCGAGGATCCGGACGGGCGAGTGCTTGGCATGTGGAAGCAGGAGAAATAGGGACAGCCATGTGGGCAAGAGGTAACATATTTGACGCGGATCAAAAACCCACACGGATTTTTTTGATTAAGAAGTGTTCGGTGCGACAAGCCGGGAACAACTTTGTTAGGCTTAGGGCCCGTGCATGATTAGTTTGGCATTTTGAAAGTGCAATACTAACATTGAATCGTAGTCTCGACCCCTTGTGGGTCGCTTCTCCGATGATACCCCACAAGGGGGTATGGCTACAGTGAAACACCATCTTATTATTGCGTAGGCGCTTAGTAAGCAATAGTCAGTGGATAAATCAAAGAAGGAGAGGAGACAAATATGAATAGAAAATATGCTATTCCATCACTTTTTGCTTTCTTCGGATTAGCAATATTGTGCCTGGGGCTCTTAATTCCATTTGGCTGTAATGATGCTAAGTCAGAGGACAGGCAGTTGAAGCAAATCTCTTTTAACCTTGAAAGACTGGCGGCCGAACTGTCCATCTATGCGGCTGATCCAGAGACCCGAGCATTTCTCACAGCTCAAATCCAAACATCTCCTAAGAAAAGTGTGGTTGTTTTACAATATTTCCTTGCCAAAGCTCTTGAAAAGGAAGGCGGTGAAGTGGCAGAGAAACGTATTTTTGAAATGATGGGGCGACTTGAGCGAACTGAAGAAATGATGCGGAAATATGGAGCTCGGATTCCGAAAGTGAATCTCGACATTCCTGTGCGTACCCATCGCGACTTATTAAAGAGCGCCAAAGAGGTGTACGTGGCTGTTGCACCTCTTGTAGATGAAAGCGATGTCAAATCAATAGTCGGTTATTCCAACGGAAAGCGCTTGACCCTCAGCCCGGATGAGCCTCCCCAAATCCTGACGTTGGTTGTAAAGCCGGCTGAGACCGACCCTATGGACCCTGAATATCCTCTCGATTTCTCTCAGGAGCCTGGCGATGAGGAAGATCCGACCCGGATTGTCGATGAGATGGTCGGTATTCTGCGCATACTTATAACCGACGACAACGAATCTTGGTGGCTTGGAGACCCAGAAATACAGGTTGAGATTGAAAGAGTTTTGACAGCGCACCCGTCTCACCCGGCTATCATTACTAGAATTGATCTACGGGGCGTCGACGACGAGAACGTATGGTATGGCCTTGGTGATCCCAACGCCACATACCGTTTTGTCAATTCAGCAAGCTTCTCCAGATTTGTCAAGTTTCATTTTTGGGAAGATGATGACTGGCCTGCCCCCAGCCCGTGGTCTGATGATGATATGGGTTCGATCACTGTTGACTGGACAACACTTCCATTCGTAGGCGTTGGAAGTTTTTCAACTTCCGATGTACAATTTCGAATCGACAAGGATTGATCTCGTTTTCACGAGAGAGGTCAGTTAATGTGCCTAACCTTATTCTACAGAGAGAGGAAAAAATGACCAAACACTTGTTCTACGTGACGCTCATCCTG
>JBHHXT010000293.1:0-6095 GCA_046757165.1 bacterium
TCACACGAATGAGTAGATTATTATGGCTTTTCAATCACGATCGCCGTGTAATCGTTGCTTTGCCACAGGCGTTGAAATAGGTCGTTGTCCAAGTGAATTTCGCTATCTTCTGGATCCAATAGATAAACTTCAGCTTTCTGTATTCGATAGATGACGACAGAATGGACATAGAATTCATCGTCATCAGACTTTAGAATATTGGTAATCACTGGAACATTTTTGCGAGTCAATTCCCGAAGTTTATTAAAAGTTAGGGAACTTACATATGCATCAAGTCCATAGGATTTTGCACATTCAACAACATGAATAGGATGCGTGCCGTACAATTTGGTTTTTGACTTTATTCGCAAGGTCTTTTCGTCTTCTCTGATTCCATAATGTTCGAGCACCATTTTCAGGCAAGCTGCCATACATGAGTAGCTTTTCTCCTGTTTATGCAGCTTTGGCTTCTTCACCAAGGAGTATCTCCGCCTTCTGCAAAATCTCTGACTTGGTAGTCGCTCCCAAAATCGAATGGGACTTGCCGTCTATAAGAATAGCACCGATTTCTCCATAAACACCTGTTTTTTGGGCCAAAATAATCGGGACAACCCAAAGTTTCTTTTTGTCAAGAATTGCTCTTTGGGGGACACCAGCAACCATTC
Organism: bacterium; assembly: GCA_046757165.1. Classification (GTDB taxonomy): domain Bacteria; phylum Zhuqueibacterota; class Zhuqueibacteria; order Oceanimicrobiales; family Oceanimicrobiaceae; genus JBHHXT01. The sequence goes on from JBHHXT010000293.1 coordinate 645, forward strand.
CATCCGTTAACTTCGTGCAAATGTAACCATTAGCTACTGAGAATACCTCTATGACCTCCGGGCCGTAGAGCTTTTCAAATCGCTTTAGGGCTCTATCTGCTGCTTTAAATTTATCGATATTCATCATCTCACCTGCTCGATTGATGTGTTAAGAATATCTTCATCTTGCAAAGGCTTCATTTACAGGTCTTCTATTTCATATTCAGACCTCATTTCATCTTTTTTCTCAACCCTTGTTTCACTTCCTCATGTTTCTTGATATAACATTCTATTTCCCGGTTGCGATTTCAGGAACTTGCAAGGGTTTTCCTGTTGCCTCACTATAAAGCACATCAGGACAGAAATCTACCTCATTCGGCCAAACAAGCGTCCCAATTTCGGGATCGAGTTTCACCTGCTTGAAGAATTCTACCTCCTCTAACGGGGCAAAGACCCCTCCACGCCCAACAATTCGACTCTCGAAGTCTAATTCGGCCTTCTCCCCAGTAGTGAATGTCAATTCCAGGCGATACTTTTCGATATGGCGAACCGTGGTAATTCGTGGTAACATATGCAATCTCCTAATCTAATGGTTCAATCCTTTGAGCTGGTTGGTCATTGTGCAAATTCTCCCAGTTCTGCATTCATTCTTTTTGATGAAGGGCGGCCCACTCAATCACCATTGACTTGGCTCGGTGTGGCAACCCGCCGTGTAAAAGAGTGATTGGATTGATAGCGATTTGCGCCTCATGATTGCCGTATACAGCGTGAAAGTGAGGTGGCGGATGGTCATCAAAATACATCCGAATAATGATACCAAAGAAACGGCTAATCTCTGGCATGCTACCTCCAATTCAATATCTGTGTTACCAACAGTAAGCTTAAACATAATATAGACTACGTTTTGTGAAAATGCAATCTCGAAAAAATGTCACTTCCAAAGATTCTCGAATGTCCCTCTCGGCCGGATGATCTCATAGGCGCCACTGTCGACCAGGACTTCGGCGGGCCGCGGTCGGGCATTGTAGTTGGAGCTGAGGGAAAAGCCGTAAGCCCCCGCGGTCAGGACGGCCAGCAGCTCTCCTCGTGCCATTTCGGGTAGTTGCCGGTCTTTGCCGAGAAAGTCTCCGGATTCACAAATGGGCCCGACAACATCGGCGGTCATCGTTTGAGTGTTCTTTTCGTGCACCGGGATGATCTCGTGATGGGCCTCGTAGAGGCTGGGCCGGAGCAAGTCATTCATGCCGGCGTCGACCACCAGGAAGCGCTTGCCACGGGTTTCTTTTCGATAGAGCACTTTGGTGACGAGAATGCCGGCGGTCGCGATCAAGGACCTGCCCGGTTCGACAATGATCTTGCATCCGAAGTCCTCGAGAGATGGGACGATGTCTGCGAGCAGGGTCCCGGCCGGCGTCTCGTCCGTCGCCAAAGCATTGTCGTAATCGATTCCAAAGCCGCCCCCGATGTCCACATACTCCAGCTCCGTGACGAGCGAGGCGACATCGTGTTTGAGCTCTTTGAGAAGCTCGATAGATGTGAGATAGGGCCTGGCGTCCCGGATCTGGGAGCCGATGTGGGTGTGAAACCCGGCGAGTTTGACGTGGGCGAACGTGTTGATGCTGGCAATCGCTTCCCTGGCTTTGGCGACCTCGATGCCGAACTTGTTTTCTGCGTTGCCCGTTGCGATATAAGGATGACCTTTGATATCGACGTCCGGGTTGATGCGAATTCCGATCCGGGCCGTCGCCCCGGACTGGCCGGCAATTTCGTTGATGGCGTGCAGCTCTTCGAGGCATTCGACATTGAATGACCAGATCTTCTCTTCGAGCGCATAGCGGATCTCCTCATCGGTCTTGCCCACGCCGGCGTACACGATCCGTTCGGGCGGGAAGCCACTTTTCAGGGCCAGGTAGAGTTCACCGCCGGACACCACGTCTGCACCTGCGCCTCGCTGTGCCAGCAGAGAGATGAGCGTTTCATTGGAGTTGGCTTTCAGCGCGTAGCACACCAGGGCGTCCAGGTTCCCGAGCCGCGCCGAGAGAGCGGCAAAATTGTCGAGCAAACCGTTTCTGGTGTACAAATAAAAAGGCGTGCCGACGTCACGTGCGATTTCGTTGACCGGCAGTGATTCACAGCAGAGCTCCCCTTTGATGTATGCGAAATATCCCATGCCTCTCCTTTGGGGTCAGGTTTTGCGCTTCAGCGCGATGGGTTCAGCGCCAAGTCCGGGCCTGTCAGCCAGGTGCAATTTGCCGGACTTGACTTTGACGCCGTCGAACGGGTCGTTGGTGATGAGGAGATTTCCGTCCAGGTCCGCATAATCGACCAGTGGCGAAAGGCTGGCGGCTGCTGAGATTGCCAGGGAGCTCTCCACCATACATCCAAGCATGACTTTCATGTCAAGAGATTTCGCCATCACAACCATCCTCAGCGTTTCCAGGATGCCCCCCGCCTTCATCACCTTGATATTGATGCCATCAAAGGCCTCGGCCAGTCTGGGGATGTCCCGGGCTGTCATCACACTTTCGTCAGCGATCAGGGGCATCTGTACGCGTTTTCGCAGCCAGGCCGTGTCCTCATCCATGGCGGCGGGCATGGGTTGTTCGACAAATTCCACGCCTTCGCTCTCGAGCCACTTGATCTTTGCCAGCGCTTCTTCCCGCGTCTTCCACCCTTCATTGGCGTCCACACGCAAAGGTTTCCGGGTGATCGACCGCACGGTATCGATGATCTGCTCATCATTCTCCAGCCCGAGCTTGATCTTGAGCACGAGAAACGGGTCCGCGGCCAGGACTTTTTCCCTGATCTTGCTCGGCTCATCGATGCCGATGGAATAGCTTGTGGCCGGGGTGTTTGCTTTGTTCAGGCCAAAATAGCCGTAAAGCGGCAGGTTTAGCCTCTTGCAAAACCAATCCAGGATGGCCATTTCGAGCGCCGCCCGTGCGGATGCAGCCTGCGGCAAGGTCTCCCGAATTTTTGAACTCAGGTCGGTGAACTGTCGCAAATCCGCGGCTTGCACCACCTCGGCGACCGTCTCGATGGCGGCGAGGGTGGTGGCAGCCGTCTCCCCATATCTGATATTGGGCGCAGCCTCCCCGTAGCCCGTGATGCCGTCGTGCTCCAGGCTGAGAAAGACATTTTCTTTGGTGTCAGAGGTGGAGCGGGCGATGGTCCAGGGGTGCCGGAGCGCGAGCCGTTTTACTTCGTATTTTAGGTTCATGGGTTTGGGCTTGCGAGCGAAGGCAGTCGTTTAGCAATCAGAAAAGTCTCATGGCGGTGGGCGTTGTACAGGGGATGGCTTTGGTCGAAACTGTTGAGGCGAACAAAGCCATCAGCATGGATAAAAATCGAGCCGCCCAGGGAGAGCGCGACATGGGTTATCCTGACAGGTGTTTTGCCAAAAAAGAGCAAATCCCCTGTCTTCAGGTCTGAAGGGTCGATTTCGTCTGCCAGAGCCACCATGTCCCCGGCATCCCGCGGGAGTGGAATGTTCAGAAAGCGAAAGACCGTTTGCACAAAGCCCGAGCAGTCGAACGCTTTGGATGAGGTGCCACCCCATAAGTACGGGATACCGAGGAAGCTTCTGGCGATTCGGGCCACTGCCTCCGGGCCGGGGTCGGCGCCCCGGGCCTGCGTATCCAGGAGGTGTTCTGTTTCGACAAAGCCGGTCCTTTTGTCCGGCAGCTCGACCTTCGTCAGGGACGAGTGAACCTCACCCCGTTTCAAGATGGCGCCGGCGACCAGGTCCATGACCCCCACGCGCTCGTCCGGCGTGCTGCGGATGAGGCCGAAATTCCTCCGAAAGGTGCGCGTGGCCGCTTTGTGCCAGGCCTCGGCTTCGTGCTTGTCGACAATGACCAGGGAGGCTTCGCTCAACCAGCCACGAAATCCATCCCAGTTTTCGACAAAACAAAAATCATTTTGTCGTTCGTAGACCGGCACAATGGTTCCGAGCAAAACCTGATTCAACAGCTCGGATTGAAAGACCGCCTGACTCCTCAGATTTGCAACACTGATGTTGATGATGGCGTAGCTTTCGGCGGTGCGGCTCAGGCCAATTTCATTGACGTCGAGCATGGTTCTGTCTCCGGAAGGATACGCAGATGAGAAGGACACCGGCTAGCACCTTAATACCTGAGTTGTAAAGTCTTGACATTTTTTGGCAAAACTTTTACTGCTCAGGGTTGATAACCGCTAATGTACGCGAATAAACGCCAATATTTTTTTGATTTTATTCGCGTTGATTAGCGTTTATTCGGTTTCCATTTTGGTTCCGGCTCGTCCGGGTTGGGTGATTGAGAAAGATACACAAAATCCCCTGCCATTGCAAGAGAAAAGCCGATCGTGTCCGGTGGATGAACCAGCCGAACATGAACACAAAACCCGACCAAAGGCGGAAGACAAACGGGTGGTCCGGAAATATCCCGAAGGCAGCGGCCATGCCAACCGGAGCTAATATGCCGCGGATGACCGAACAAATCGATAGGCCAAATAAAGGAGATAAAGGGCGCCTGCCACTTGCAGATATCGAAATAGGGTGGGGTAGTTGTAAATAAACGCGCTTGACCACTTCCGCTCCGTGGAAATAGATGCATGGGTTCATCAGGTGAAAATTTAGTGGGATGACTCTCGGATAGCCATCCGGATCATGAATGCCCAAATACCCAACGTCGCAGCGCTGCGCGATGATTTCTAACTCGTCGTAGTCTGTGAACATAAAATCTTCTCTTCTCATCAAAACCGTCCGACCTATGTTTGTTCAGTCACCGCTCATTCCTCGATGGCGCCGCCTGCTTCTTTCAGATGTTGGCGGAATGAATAAGATGAATCATCGACCAGTTTGGCCAGGTCTTCATCAAAATGCAGCTGGTCGCGAAGGGTCGTACCATCTTGAATTGCCTTTGCTTGCTCTCTCTCCGTTTGCCAGATATCGCGGGCGGTGTTGAGAAGCTTTTCCGTTTGCTGGTCTGATACGAAAAGGACTCCGTCTTCATCGGCGAAAATGAGATCTTCTTTGGTCGTTTTCAACTCACCGAAACGAGCCGCCGTCAGGGCATCTGAAGGTCGTGGATCAAGACGCTGGGGGCCGGCCGGACAGGAGCCATAACTGAAGATCGGCAAGCCAATTCCGATAAGTTCTGCCGTATCCCGGTGGCATCCCCACACGACCATCCCTGCCAAACCTGAGGTTTGCGCTTCCAGAGCGACGAGGTCTCCTATGCACCCTTCATCCGTTCTCGAGTTATTGTCAATGACCAGAATTCCTCCCGGCTCAGCCGCCGCAAATGGCTTCCAGGAAGACATCTACGCTGCCAGAATGTTTCACCGGCAGAACTCGACCGGCGACACGACTTCCGGCCGTTAATGCGCGAATACCTGTAGGCGCTACTCGTAAAGGCAAATCCAACCGCAGGCACGCATCCGCAAGTAGAGGGGTAGAAAGTTGGGCAAAGGCCTCGTTCAAGTCTTTTC
>JBHHXT010000294.1:0-6060 GCA_046757165.1 bacterium
CAACCCGGGGACGGATCGTCTGCATCGATGCCAACGGCAGTGGCGACATTACGGAGACCCATGAAGTCTGGCGCTACGATGCCATTGATGTGGGTTACGCTTCTCCCGTGATTCATGACAGGCGTTTGTACGTTGTCACGAATGCGGGCAATCTGGTCGCACTGGACGCTGCAAGTGGAAAAGAGCTTTGGAGGTTCAATCTCGGGACAGTCGGCAAAGGGTCGCCGGTTTGGGCGGACGGCAAGATCTTCGCGACAGAAGTCAACGGACGCTTCCACATCATCGAACCCGGCGAAACCTCAGCAAAGTCTTTGGACGCGAAACAAATCGCGCTGAATGAGACCCGGGCAGCGGAGATCTATAGCTCGCCCGCGATCGCTTATGGCCGGGTCTACTTCACCACTGAGGAAGGATTGTACTGTCTCGGGGACAGGAGCGCAAGGTTCAACGTGACACCGAGTTCCCCTCTGGTGCTGGCGGAAAAGCCTGCCTCAGAGAATGGTCGCGTGGCACATATTCAAATCATTCCCGCTGAAATCTGGATCGAGGCAACGGAACAAGTGAATTTCAGGGTACGCACCTACGATGATAAGGGCCGGCGATTAGGGGCAGGAAAGGCAGACTTTACCTTGGAAGGACTGAAGGGAACGATAGACCGCAACGGCGGATTTGCCCCTGACAAAAATGCCGGCGTTCAGGCCGGGGTCATTGTGGCCCGGCTCGGAGACCTGGAATCGAGGGCTCGTGTGCAGGTTACGCCGCAGCTGCCCATCGTCATAGATTTTGAGGATTTCGTCCTCGACAAGAATCCACCGTTCTGGCCCTGTGCCTCAAAATTCGTGGTCAAGAAGTTCGATGGCAGCAATGTGCTTTTGAAACCTCCGTCCAGAGTGGGTTTGAATCGGCACAATCTGTTTCTTTGTGTGCCGACAATGACGGGCTACACCATTCAGGCGGACCTCAAAGGCACAAAGGTCAAACGGCGCAGTCCGGACATGGGCTTGATCGCCAACCGCTACTACCTCGATTTCATGACCAAGAAAAAGAGGCTGCAAATCAGAACCTGGCCTGCCGAGCTCGAGCGTCTGAAAGCTGAGATTCCTTTTGGATGGACTCCGGATCTTTGGTACCGCATGAAGCTGCGCGTGGATATCCAGGGGGGCAAAGCGCTGATCAAAGGCAAGGTCTGGCCACGTGACGAAGCCGAGCCCGAGGCGTGGACGATTACCGCCGAAGACCCACATCCCAATGTGGCCGGAAGTCCAGGTCTGTATGGCGATGCGCCAACCAACATTTACTATGACAATGTGAGAATAACGAGGAGCGAATAGATGAAAGGAAACGGGGTTCCGAAACAAACGGCCGTGACGGTGCTGCGCATCGTGGTCGGTCTCGGGGTGCTCTCGACCATCGGCTTTTACTCCGCGGTCGAGACCGCCATGTGGGGTGGATCGCCGGCCAGAAACATGGTTTCTGATGAGACCGGCCTGCCCCGGGAGTGGGATGTCGAGAGCGGTCTGAATGTCAAGTGGACCGCACAGCTTGGGTCGCAGACTTACGGCAACCCGGTCATCATCGGTGGCAAAGTGTTTGTCGGTACCAACAATCAAGCGCAACGTAATCCGAAGCTCAAAGGCGACCGCGGCGTGGTGATGACCTTTCGTGAGTCGGACGGCGAATTTCTCTGGCAAGCCGCCCATCCGAAGCTGCCCTCCGGACGCGTGAACGACTGGCCGCAACAAGGAATTTGCTCCAGCCCATTTGTCGAAGGCGACCGCATCTACTACATTTCGAACCGCTGCGAGGTGATTTGCGCCGACACCGAGGGGTTCCGCGATAATGAAAATGACGGTCCGCACCAAGACGAGCAGCATACATCTGAGATCGACGAAGACATCATCTGGCGCTACAACATGATGGATGAGCTGGATGTGTTCCCCCATAACCTGGCGACGTGCTCGCCACTGGTCGTGGGAGACCTGGTTTTCACGGTGACGGCAAACGGGGTGGATGAGACGCACGTCAATATCCCCTCTCCGGAGGCGCCGAGCTTCATCGCGTTGAACAAGAAGACCGGGGACCTGGTTTGGGAAGATGCTTCGCCGGGCGAGAATATCTTGCATGGCCAGTGGTCGAATCCTTCTTATGCTGTTGTGGCCGGCACGCCGCAGGTGATCTTCCCGGGCGGCGACGGCTGGTTGTACGCCTTTGTGCCTGAGACCGGCAAGCTGCTCTGGAAGTTCGACTGCAATCCGAAGGATGCTGTCTGGGAGCTGGGCGGCTCGGGTACGCGCAACAACATCATCTCGACGCCCGTGGTCTGGGACAACAAGGTTTACATCGGTGTGGGCCAGGACCCGGAGCACGGCGAGAGCACCGGCCACTGGTGGTGCATCGATGCCACAAAACGCGGCGATATCACCGCAAGTGGCAAAGTCTGGCACCGCGGCAACGAGGCGTTCAACCGCACGCTGTCCACCGCAGCCATTTATGACGGACTGCTCTACATCGCTGATTTGAGCGGTTTTGTTTACTGCTGGGACGCAAAAACCGGTGAACAATACTGGGTGTATGACGCCTTTGCAGCGATCTGGGGGTCCCCGTTTTATGCCGACGGCAAGGTCTACATCGGCGACGAGGATGGCGACATCGCCGTTCTAAAAGCGGGCAAGGAAATGCAGCTCCTGAACGAGATCAACATGGAGAACGCCGTTTATACCACCCCGGTGGCAAAGGACGGTGTCTTGTACGTCACGAATCGGTCGAAGTTGTTTGCGATTGCGATGAAATAGCTCAACCATCTGAATCTGGTTTTGAGTCAGAAATGATCTAACACGGTCTCTGACCGTGTTTTGATGAAACCATTTCGTCCTTGATTAACCTGGACCAAAAAAGGACAACAGTACAAACGGTGTCGGATCACTGCACTCTTTGCCGCGAGCATGTAAATCGTAAGTCACAGTCCATGGAGATGTATCATGACGACTCTATCTAATAAGCAACTGAGTCAAGCATTATTGGATGCTCTGGAAATGGCTGGCAACAGCCCTGTTAAGCTAAGTGTTGGTAAAGAAACGTTTGTCGTGCTGCGCGAAGAAGATTACAAAGGCTGGCTGGAGACCTCCTACCTTTTGTCATCTCCTGAAAACGCTAAAGTTCTGCAAGAAGGATTGGAAGCGCCTTTAGCACAATGCAAGGACCTGGACGATGTCCTCAAATGGTGACCACTAAGGAACGTTCCATGCAAATCGTTAACCATTCACTCTCAGCAATCGTCAAGCAGACACGCGCAACCCTCGACGCCCACGTGCGCGAAATCGTCGACTGGCATTTCGACCCGGCCACCGGCTGTGAGTTCTGGCTGAATTATGCGCGGGAGCTCGACTTCGACCCGCGCAAGGAAATTGGCGGTTACGACGATTTGAAGATTCTCGGGCACTTTGAAGACCGCTGGCTGCGAGGCGGGCCCGTGCGCAAGTGGGTGCCGAAAGCGTTCAAAGACAAACCCGTCTATGTGTTCGAAACCGGCGGCTCGACCGGTGTTCCGAAGACGCGGATCAATATCCGGGATTTTCAGACGGACTACGAGCTGTTCAGCGAGACGCTCTCAGACGAAGGCTTTCCGAAAGGAGCCGATTGGCTCATGCTCGGCCCGACCGGTCCACGGCGGTTGCGGCTGGCCATCGAACACCTGGCACAACACCGGGGTGGCATCGCTTTTTTCGTCGACCTCGACCCGCGCTGGGTAAACAAGCTGATCAAACGCGGCAACCACGAGGAGCTGGAGCTGTACAAGGAGCATGTCGTCGGGCAAGCGCTGAATATCCTGCGGGCGCATGACAACATACAGTGCCTTTTCACCACGCCCAAGCTGCTGGAGGCGCTGTGCGAAAAAATCAATTTGGTCCGGATCGGGATCAAAGGCATCTTTTGCGGCGGCACCGAGATGAACGCGCAGTTTCACCGGTTTGCCCGCGAGGAGCTGGTGCCGGGCATCGATTTCCTGCCCACGTACGGAAACACCCTCATGGGCCTGGCGGTCAACAAGCCGTTCGACCCGGCGGACAACTATGCGATTATCTACTACCCGCCCATGCCGCGCGCGGTTTTTGAGATTGTCGACCCCGATAATCCGGAGCAGACGGTCGACTACGGTGCCACCGGGCGAGTGATGTTGACCACACTGACCCGGGAGTTCTTTATGCCGCGTTTTCTGGAGCGGGATGAAGGCGAACGGGCCGAGCCGATCGCGCCCTTTCCGTGGGACGGGGTGAAGAACCTGCGCTTGCTGTCGTCCCTGCAGGAATCGGTGGTCGTCGGGGTGTATTGACTTAATGCAGCAATGCTGCAAATGGATGGAACGCGGATTTGACGGATAGAACGGATTTACACGGATCTGATCTTGGGTGAGAACCAAAAAAATCATGAAGCATACGATCCCCATTCCACTGACTTCGACACATGACGTGAATTATGATCAAGTCCAATCCGTTCCGATCCGTTAAATCCGTCTTATCCGCGTTCCATTTCTTACACTTTTTTGCTAGAGATGAGTCGAGCTGAGCTCAAAGTCGCCAAGTTTACGCCAGGAGCGCTAAGCAAACATGCACATCCCCATTCTTAGAGCCGGAACCCGGTACAAAAGCCTGAATACCCTCAAGGTCCTGGACTTTCGCACCGGCGAGCAGGTGGCCGAGCTCAGTCTCGCCAACAGCGGCCTGATTCGAAAGGACTTTGCCGCTGCTGACGCAAACCAACAAAGTCTGGAGGCCCTGCCTGTGCATGAGCTGCTGACCATGTGCAAGAATGCCGCTGCGCTCTTCATGACCGCCGACCTGCCCCTGGATGACAAAGTCCAGTCGCCGGATGATTTTGTCTGTTTGCAGTCCTCAACCACCGGCCTGCCGCAATCCCTTTGCCGCCAGAACATGGAGAAAATCCACCACGTTCTCGACCACATGGAGAACGTGCTCGGCGGCCTGACACGGGGTCTGGATTTGGCGATTCTCGATACGGGCTGGGGCAGCCAGGATGGCCGGTCGCTCAGCTACCTACGACAGACCCGGGCGCTTGGTGCGGTTTTGCCGAATAACTCGCCGGGCGTGCATTCGTTGTGGCTGCCAGCCATTCCTCTGAAAGTACCGCTGGTCCTCAAGCCGGGCAGCCAGGAGCCCTGGACTCCCTACCGTGTTGTTCAGGCTTTCATCGCTGCCGGCTGTCCGCCCGAGGCGTTTAGTTTCTATCCGACTGACCATAGCGGCGCAGCTGAGATCTTGCTGCGCAGCGGCCGCTCCATGGTGTTCGGCGATGTTTCGACCGTGAGGGCGTGGGAGAAGAATCGCCGCGTGCAAGTTCACGGGCCTGGCTGGAGCAAGGTGCTGATTGCTGAGGACAAGATCGGCGAGTGGCAACAATTCCTGGAACCTGTCGTAGATTCTATTTCTATCAACAGTGGCAGATCATGTCTGAACGCTTCCGGAATCTGGGTCTCGTCGCACGGACGAGAAGTCGCTGAGGCGGTGGCTGAACGGTTGGCAAGAATCGAAGCGAGGCCCATGGACGACCCGGAGGCGCGTCTGGCAGCCTTCGTCAACCCGTTGGTGGCGGAGAGCATCTCAGCGTTGATCGACGCTGGCCTGCAGCAGGGCGGCGCCGAGGACCTGACTGCCAACTATCGGGACGGGAGCCGCGTGGTCGAAATCGACGGTGCGACATTTCTCTTGCCTACCCTTGTTTGGTGTGAACATACAGACCACCCACTGGCCAACACGGAGCTGCTCTTCCCATTTGCCAGTGTGGTTGAAGCGCCTCAGGACCAAATTCCAGACAAGATGGGGCCAACACTCGTGCTTACGGCCCTGACCGATGACCGAAAATTTATTCAAAGAATTCTGGCGGCCTCGAATATTGATCGACTCAACCTCGGTCCCATCCCGACCACCAGAGTGAGCTGGGACCAGCCGCACGAGGGCAATCTATTCGAGCATCTGTACCGACAAAGGGCGTTTCAAATCGAGGATCGATAATCGAGGATCGAGGATTGAGGAACGATTGTAGCAG
>JBHHXT010000295.1:0-5976 GCA_046757165.1 bacterium
TCGTTCGAGCTTCTGCAAGGCGCGGCGACGCTGCGTACACGTTCACGGTCGCCGGCGTGTTCAAACGCATCCCTTTGAACTCCACGCTGCAGTTCGACATTCTGCTTCCCATCGACAATTATTTCGATTTTTACAGTTTCGACCAGCGCCGGCCAGGTACCGCTATCTCTCACTGCGGATCGCGGACGGCCGACTGCCACAGGTGGCCGAATTCGTTCAGCAGCAGTGGGCGGCGCTTTTCCCGACCCGGCCTTATGATGGGTTTTTTCTGGAGACCACTCTGGCGGAGCAACTGCAAGTCACCCGGAGCATCGAGCAGATTTTCTACTACATTGCGATCATTTCAGTGATGATCGCGGCCATGGGCTTGTTCGCGCTGGTCTCTCTGAATATCGCCAAACGCACAAAAGAGATCGGGGTGCGCAAAATTCTGGGCGCCTCCGTTGCCCGCCTCGGTCAGCTCATCTCAAAAGAGTTTGTCCTGCTGCTGTCTCTGGGTTTCGTGCTCGCCTTGCCGTTTGGCTACGCCTGCACGGAGATGCTCATGAGCAGCATCTACGCCTACCATGTTGGCTTTAATCTGGCGCCGTTCTTACAAGCCGGTGCGCTCATGTTCCTCGTGGCTTTTGTCACAGTTGGTTTGCAGGTCTACCGGGCCGCGACCACGAATCCGGCGCTGGCGTTGCGGGATGAGTGAGGGCGTGCAGGATTTGAGCTGCGCTCGTCATTTGCCCTTCGGTGCCACTAGGCGAGCACTGACCCAATGACGCCCGCAGGGCAAATGACCATTCCGAGCCGCCAGGACCCATTCTCTGCATGCATTTAATTATTTGATTATTTGCTAATTGTGCCGCTAACATCAATAGTGTTTGCCTCCGATTAATTCGGTGGCACTGCATTTGCAAATGTTGACTGACCGCATCTGGACCAATAAAGAGCACGAACATGGCCTCGGAAGCAACTATCATCCAGCAAGTCGAGATGACCGTTCAAGGTCAGTACAGTAAATGGAAGATTGGAATCACAGATGGGCCCGCCCGGCGCAGGGCACAACTCGGAAACCCCTTGAGCTGGCTGCACTGGCAAGCTGATTCTGAAGAGATTGCCCGGGCCGTCAAGCATCATTTCCTGAGCTGTGGCATGCACAAAGCGGGTCGCGCCAAATCCGTGGGGCACTTTGTCTACATTTTGTTGCTGTAGCGGCCACGCCTCCCGCGGCAGAAGAACCGCCTAACTCCACCATTCGTCCTTCGTCGACGGCAACCTTGAAATAAATGGCCAACAGGGCCTTCCAGCTATTGCACATCAAGAATTGGACGCTGATTTGCGCAGATCAACGTGATTTCTTGCTGATCCGGAAACCTTGCGAAGGTTTGGAACCTTCGCAAGGTTTTGGAGGGCAGGACTTCTCGCCGCCTGCTCGTTAACTCTTGATGCGCCGTCATCCCTGGTTTTTGCGATTTTATCAATGACGATTTGTTTATATGCAAGAATTTTCATATAATGGGATCAGGCCGTTTACAGAAGTCTGCCGCGGCAGTTGCTGGGGTGACAGGACCTTTCGGTCAGACTCCGGGTGGTGCCCGTGCAATGGGCCGGCGCAACGATGTCGGATTGAGAAGAGGTAGGTATCCATGTCAAAGAAGGTTATTTGTCTTATTTTCTGCGTCTCTTTGCAGGCCGCTCAGGCTGATGAAGATCATTCCTCTGTACCGACCCTCGAGGCTTTGCTCATTGACTCGAAGATTCAGTTGGACGGTCGACTCGAGGAGGGGGTCTGGCAGAGAGCGCCGGTTGCAACGGAGTTTTTTCAAATCCAACCCAGGGAGGGCGAGTCAGCGACTGAGAGAACGGAAGTGCGGGTTTTGTACCATGACCAGGATCTGTTTATTGGCGTGCACTGTTTTGATTCCTCACCGCAAGACATTGTCGCTCAGAAATTGCAACGCGACAGCGGCCTGGATGATGATGACATGTTTGGGATTCTCTTTGATACCTACCATGACCACCGCAATGCCTACTATTTTGCCACAAACCCGAATGGGGTCGAGGAGGACGGTCAAATTGTAGATGGCGCCTTCTCCAAGAATCTGGATTGGGATGGGGTCTGGGAAGTGAAGGCCAGAATCACTGCCAACGGCTGGACCGCTGAGCTCAAGATTCCCCTGTGGAACCTGAGGTTCAATGGAGCCGCACGCCAGTCGTGGGGGGTGAACTTTACTCGCATCATCAAACGCAAAACCGAGCAAGTCAATTGGGCTTCCTGGTCGCGCAATAACGGAGGGTTCCTGCGGATTTCGCGTGCCGGAGATTTGTTGAACCTCAACGGATTGCGAAGCGGTCTGAATCTACAGGTAAAACCGTACACGCTGGGAAGAATCAACCGGGGCAATTTGCTGCGCGCGAATTCAACCGGCAAAGAGTCGTTCGATGGGGGTCTGGACGTAAAATACGGCATCACCTCGAACCTGACGCTCGACCTGACGTACAACACAGATTTCGCGCAGGTCGAAGCAGATGTTGAGCAGATAAACTTGACCCGCTTTCCCCTGTTTTTTCCGGAAAAACGCGAATTTTTCCTGGAGAGCGCCAGCACTTTTCAATTTGGCCAGCCGGGCTTTTTCGGTCCGCCGCCCTTGCTGCTTTTCTTCAGCCGTCGCATCGGGATCGAGGGAATTCAAACGTTGACGCCAATCATCGCCGGCGGACGGTTGACCGGAAAGGTCGGCCGCTTTGACCTCGGCCTGATCGATGTGGTCACCGAGGAAAAAAATGGCTTCCCGAAGACGCATTTTTCAGTGGCTCGCATAAGCCGGGACCTCTTTCAGCGCTCTCGCGTCGGCCTCATCGTGACAAATCGAGCCAATGTCGGCCAGGACCAAAACCGTGCCTATGGCATCGATGCCAACATTTGGTTGAGCAATGTGCTGGAATTCCAGTCGTTTTTTGCCCAGACCCACGCCGCAGGGAGCGGCAATACCGATCGCGCCTGGAAGCTTGGACTCGACTTTACGAAAGACCATTTGGGCGGGTTCGCGTCTCACCTGTTCATTGACCAAAACTTCGATCCAGCGCTCGGGTTTGTGCTGCGCCGCAACATCCGGCAAACGACGCTGGCTTTTCGGGTCAGTCCGCAACCGAACGGAAAGTTTCTGCGGCGCACCGATATTCGTCAAAACCTGGTCCACATTCTCAATAAAGACGGTGAGCTGACGGACTGGACTTACGGCCTGAGCTTCAACAATGAGCTGTCGAGCGGTGATTTCATCACGCTCCAGTATTCACACATTTTCGTTAGCCTGCCGGATACATTCAGGTTTCGCTCAGATATCCGGATTGCTCCGGCTGATTTTGGCAACAATCAAGTGAGCGCAAGCTTTCAAAGCAGCGCCAAGCGCAAAGTCACGGCCTCGGCGAACATGGGCTGGCGCGAGTTCTTTTCGGGCGAGTTGTTCAATTGGGGCGCCGGAGTCGCCTACGTGCCGAGCCCACATTTCTCTGTGGCGTTTGAATACGGTCGAAACGAAGTTCGGTTGCCCGAGGGTAAGCTGAATACCGATCTTTTCGAGCTGCGCATGAATTTGATGTTCACAACCCGTTTGTTTCTGAACGGTCTCATGCAATACAACAGCGAGACCAACGACTTCAGCACCAATCTGCGCCTGAATTTCATTCACAGTGCTGGCAGTGATTTGTTTCTTGTCTTCAACGAGGAGCGGGGCCGTCCGGGTGCGACTTTTTTTGACGGCTTGCCGGCCAGAAATCGAGAATTTATTTTGAAGTTTACTCAGCTTCTGCGTATTTAGCCCTTGATATGAAACGAGAGGAGGTCAATGGCCGGCTATTCCAAACGGGCGACTAAAGCCATGACGCTGGAGATTGATGAGGTCGGTTCGGTGCAGTTCAGATATAGCCCCCTGGCGAGGCATCTAAACATTCGCATCAAACCTTTTTTGGGCGTGCACGTCTCTGTGCCGAAAACGATGAGTCTCAAGAATGCCGAGGTCATCGTCAGAAGCAAGACGGACTGGATTGTCAAGAGCCTGCGGAAAGTTCGGGAATTTGAGAGCCGCGCAATCGTCTATGACGGCACGAAAGAGGTGCGAACGCGCGAGCATAAATTGGATGTCCGTCCCGCGCAGGTGGGCGAAGCCACGGCAACAGTCACCGCAAACCTGATCAAAGTCCGTTATCCGCAAGACGTTGAAGTGACCGATCCGCGCGTGCAAGCGGTGATACGAGCAGGCCTGGATGCGGCCTACCGGCAGGAAGCCGAAGCTTACCTGCCACTGCGCGTGCGAGAGCTGGCCCGGCTGCACGGCTTTCGCTACAAACGGGTTTTCATTAAGAACCATAAATCACGCTGGGGAAGCTGCTCTGCGGTCAACAACATCAATCTGAGCCTGCATCTCCTGCGCCTGCCAGAAGAGGTCATCGATTATGTCATCCTGCATGAGCTTGTGCACACTGAAATCAAGAATCACAGTGAGGCATTCTGGGCTCGTTTGCAGGAAGTCTGCCCCAAAGTAAAAAGCCTGAAGCGGCGACTGCGCGAGTTGGAGAAGCGGATTGTGCGGTAAGGTCTGCTCGGGGTGAGATGTTGATAACCTTTTTGAGGCCCACAGGAGTTGAGTTCGGTTTCCGGTGCTGTCTCATTGTTGAGAAAACGGGTATTGAGCCGCTAACGTGCACCGTGGCGCCTATTCGCCAGAAGTCACGAACATTCCTGGTTTTGAAATAACAAGTCTATAAATTACAGTTAATCAATATATTAGACTGGTTTTCTCGTTAGCTAAATGTGGATAAGTTTTTGTTCCATGGGATGTGTCCGGGAACCTTGTTCGTTCAGAATGATGAGCTTTTGTGCCCCTGGCTGGGCGAGTCTACTCCTGCAATGCCTTGTTTTTCCACATTCTTAGCAAATGTAGAAAGTATGTGGATAACATGTGGATTACAGCCGCAAGTATTGTTTTATTGTTATATTGTTGAACGAAACCGCCCCGCGGTAGTTTTCGCACTTGTTCTTTGACAATATTCGTTGATGACTGTTGCGTCGGTGTGTTTTGATGGTTACCTTACTTATGGCGACAAAAGCTTTTTTGAAGACGGCATTATTTATGCCGACTCCGTATTTTTCGACTTCTTCAGCTTCCCGCTCAAACACGGCAATCCGCAAACCGCACTCAGCGACCCCAACAGTATTGTTTTGACCAGCGACATGGCAGAAAAATATTTCGGCCAGGAAAACCCGGTTGGCCGCTCGCTGCAATTCAACAATGAAACGCAGCTCCGTGTCACCGGTGTGCTGGCGCCACTGCCAGGAAACACGCACCTGCGCTTCGATTTTCTCGAGCTGCTGGATATCGAACAGCGGCTGGGCAAAACTTTTTCCGAATCGTTTGCTACCGACCGCACGCAAAGTGTTGTCATCAACGAAATGGCCGCACAACTTATCGGCTTCGATAATCCTGTCGGCAAAAAACTGCGCATCGACAATCTTGTCGACGGGGAGATTGTCGGCGTGGTGCACGATTTCCATTTCACCTCGCTTCACCATGAGATTCAACCGCTGGCGCTGTTCATGACGAACGTGGTCGAAAACATCTATGTGAAACTCAAACCGGGAAATATTGCTGAGACGCTCGCCACGGTGTCAAGTGTCACTGCGCTGCTCTCGAAGGATTTTGTCAAGCTGGTGCTGCTGGCCAATGTCATCGCCTGGCCGGTGGCGTGGTTTGCCATGCACAAGTGGCTGCAGAACTTCTCCTATCGCATCGAGATTTCGTGGTGGGTATTCGGCCTGGCCGGCGGGCTGGCGCTGGCGATTGCGCTGCTGACCGTGAGCATTCAGGCGGTACGGGCGGCGCTGGCGAATCCGGTGGATTCCTTGAAATATGAATGAGGTTTAAACAATATACAACAGATTCAATTTATTGAAAGGTTATCATGTCCAAAAACTATTTCAAAAGAGCTATT
>JBHHXT010000296.1:0-5948 GCA_046757165.1 bacterium
TCGGGCCGTATGAGAAGTAGCCAGATCCAACAGCTATCAATTGTCTGGAGCGGATGGTTGGGCTCGTGCGCCCGAGGTTACTTTTGTCCAGAATCGGGGTGTTCACCCTTTAGCGTGTTTCCCCCCCCAGCTTGCCCCGGCGGTAACTATCCAGCGGGGCAAGCTGACGCTTGTACACCGTCCACCCGGTCAGGAACCGCGCAGCTCAGGAAAAGACCTTTTGGGTTCCGGTTCGTCCGGTTTCGGTTTATCGTTTGCATCGCTAAAGAGAGAACAAAAGATGATATTCAACCTCATCAGCAAGCTCAAGGCCAACAGCCAGGTACGAGACTAAATGCCTGATCCGATAATTCGCCGAATCGCCGTAATTCTATTCGCCATTCTCTGGCTTGTCTCCCTGTCCGGCTGTGCCAGACAAATCCGTCCCTCTGGCGGCCCTGCGGACAAGGTGCCGCCTGAAATCGTCGGCGTCGCCCCCAGGGACAAAGCCACAAACGTCGCGCGCGACCAGCGCATCGAGTTCGAGTTCAGCGAAGCCATGAACCGAAAGTCGTTGCAAAAGGCGGTCTTTATCGCGCCGGACCCGGGGGAGGAGGGCGTCAGGTTCAAATGGAAAGGGCGTAAGCTGCGCATCGAGTTCGCGGATTCGCTGAAAGCAGACCGCACCTACGTCATCACGCTCGGTACCGACCTGAAAGATGCGCATGGCAACGCACTGGCACATTCCTACACCCTGGCTTTTTCGACTGGCGCCACCATCAGCGACGGCAAGATCGCTGGCAGGGTCTATGCCGGGGACAGCGCACAAGGCATTTTGATCTGGGCCTACATTCTCGATGGCGAGCGGGATTCGAATCCCGAGCAAGAGACCGCCAGTTATGTTACGCAAACCGACGCGCAGGGCAAGTACGAGCTCAGCCATCTTTCCGCCGGCCGGTACCGCGTCTTCGCAATGCAGGACAAGGATCGCAACCGGTTTTTCGAGGTCGGTGTCGATGGTCTCGGCGTGCCGCAAGGGGATGTGACGCTCATACAGGACAGCCTGGCCGTGCAGGACGTCGATTTCAAGGTGGCCATCCAGGACACGCTGGGGCCGGCGCTCGTCTCCGTGTCGGCGAATCATCGCGCACAGGTCGCCCTGCTCTTTGACGAAGCTCTGGCCGTCGAGGGCACTGCTGAGCCACAAAACTACAGAATTGTGGCCGCCGGCAAGGGAGAACGGGACGCGCTCGAGGTGGTGATGGCCTACCTGAACCCGCTGGACGCTCAGGCGGTCATGCTCGTCACTGAACCGCAACAGGCCGGTTCTGACTATGAGCTCTCCGTTGTCAACCTCCGGGACCAGAGCGGCAATGTTGTCGACCCTGATTTCGGCAGCGATGTGTTTACGGCCAGCGCTGTGCCAGACACCTTCAAGCCACAAATCGTCCGCTCCGTGCCGCAGGATAGCGCCAGGGCCGTTTTGTTGAATTCAGGGATAGCGCTCATCTTCCATGAGCCGATCCAGAAAAGCGTGTTCGAGCACAGCTTTACTGTGTCTGACTCAGCCGGCCAGTCCGTCGAGGGTGAGTTGCAGTGGCCGACGCCTGTCTCTGCAACCTTTGTCCCCCAGCGGCCATGGCGGAGTTTGCAGCGCTACCGGGTGTCGGTCAAGCTGGACTCAGTCATCGATGTGGCTGGCAACGCGACCCGGGACAGTCTATGGCAAATTTCGTTTACGACCGTCAATGCCGACACCTTTTCCTCCATCTCGGGCACCGTGGCGGACCCGGATTCCACCCAAACCGGACGCATCTTCTTGCGCGCGGCACAGGAGGTGAAAGATGGACCGGTGTATGAGCTGCAGCTCGACGGTCCGGGGGCGTACGAGTTCAAGAACCTGCTGCCGGGCACCTATCGTCTCGAAGGATTCCGCGATCGCAACGGCGATGGCAAGTACAGCTTCGGCCGGCCGGTGCCGTTCGAGCCGGCAGAGCGGTTTTTTGTGTACCCGGATGCCATCAAAGTGCGGGCGCGGTGGCCAAATGAAGGGAATGATCTTTTGTTCAAGAACTAGACTGGAGGCATCAAAGACGTCATCTGGCCGGAAAGCTCTCGGCAACATTTGGGTTGTGTTTGGCCCGCGAATTCTTTTCATTATCCGTACTCTGTTGGTGAACTTTGCACATATGAAAAAGCAGCGTGGCAAAACTAACAACGTTGAATCGTAGACTTGTCTCTCGAAGCGAGAGCTCTGGAGAAGCCCGTGCGCAAGGATTCTTGCACCCGGCTAGGGTTATCCTGTTGAGTTTTGTGGCCGTGATTGCGCTGGGTGCTTCTCTATTGATGATTCCTGCTGCCACGGTGAAAGGCTCGCTTCCCTTCGTCGATGCCCTTTTTACGGCCACTTCTGCAACGTGTGTGACCGGTCTGGTGGTCCTGGACACGGGACGGGACTTCACTTTGTTCGGCCAGGGGGTGATCCTGTTTCTGATTCAGGTCGGCGGCCTTGGAATCATGACCTTGTCGACGTTTTTCATGTATCTGGTCGCCGGCAGGCTGTCCGTAACCGGGCGCGATATCGTTCAGGATACCCTGAGCCAGCACCCGATGGCAAACCTCGCCCGCCTCCTGAAGGTTGTTTTTGGGATCACCATACTCATCGAAGGTGCCGGGGGGCTTTTGCTCGCCCTCCGGTTCATGGGCACTTACCCGCCGGCAACGTCGCTTTATCTCGGATTCTTCCATGCGGTCTCGGCTTTTTGTAATGCCGGCTTTGGCTTGTTCCCTGACAGTTTCATCAGCTACAAAACGGACGTCGTGGTCAATGCGGTGTTGATCGCGCTGATCATCATCGGCGGTTTGGGGTTTGTGGTGGTGTCGGACTTGCTGAACATTCGCCGCTGGCGCACGGGCATGGGGTTTCGGAGCCTCAGGTACCATACCCGCATCGTGCTGTTCATGACCGGTCTGCTGGTCGCGGGTGGATTCGTGTTGTTTTGGGTTCTCGAGAGCAGGAACAGCCTGAAAGAACTCTCACCAGGTCATCAGATCCTGGCCGCGCTTTTTCAATCGGTGACGACCCGGACCGCTGGCTTCAACACGGTTGAGCTTCAGACGCTGACCAATTCGACCTTGTTTTTTTTTATCATTTTCATGTTCATCGGCGCGTCACCGGGGTCGTGTGGCGGAGGCATCAAAACGACAACTTTTGCCGTGATTTTCGCATCGGTCCTGGCGAGGTTCCGCGCGGAGGAGGATGTGAACATCTTTTACCGCCGGGTTCCGGGCGAGATCGTCTCGAGAGCGATTTCTGTTCTGTTTTTTTCAGGCTTCATCGTGGCGTTTTTCACGATTGTTTTGCTCATCACGGAGCTGCCCAGGGTTTCCCATATGGAAACTCGAGGTCTGTTTCTGGAGTATCTATTTGAAGTGGTCTCCGCTTTCGCTACCGTAGGGTTGAGCACAGGGGTCACGCCGAAGCTCAGCTCCACAGGCCGTCTCCTGGTTACTTTGCTCATGTTCATTGGCCGGCTGGGACCGCTTACCATCGCCATCGCGGTTCAGGGCCACGCGTACCGGAAGAAATACCGCTATGTCCAGGACAACTTGCTGGTGGGTTGAGAACTGTTGACAATTGGCCAATTGGATCAGTTAATCCCTGAGTTGTCAAGTCTTGCCAAAAAACGGTAAGACTTGACAACTCAGGGACACTGATGACGCTATTATGAGTTACGGCGACAAATTTTTTTCTAAACTTTTCAGCGGGTCAGGTGTTAGGGTGTTCACGCTTTAGCGTGTCTTCCCCCCACCCCAGCAAGCTGAAGCTTGGACACCGACCCCCCGGCAAGCTCGAGGCCAACAGCCAACTCTCTCGAATCAGGAGTCTTTCAGATGAAAACATACGTCGTTATTGGATTGAGCACCTTTGGTCGGTACATGGCGCAGTACTTAGCTGAACGAAAGCTCGACGTGGTTGTGATCGATGCTGATGAGAACCGCGTGGAAAACGTAAAGCGATTCGTCAAAAAAGGCATCATCGCTGATGCGACCGATAAGCATACCCTGCGCCGGCTCGGTTTGAAAGAAGCAGACGCTGTGATTGTCAGCCTGGGGGAAAGCATCGATGCCAGCTTGCTGGTTGTCTTGTACCTTCAGGAGATGGGCATCAAGGAGATCATCGTCAAAGTGCTTTCCGAGGACCACGCCAAGATATTGAACATCATCGGCGTCACCGAAATCATTTTTCCTGAACGGGACAGCGCCTATAAGCTGGCGCAGCGAGTTGATAATCCGGACGTGCTGGACTATGTGCCACTGGTGGAGGAGCATAGCATCATCGATCTTGCGCCCCCCACCGAGTTTACCGGCAAGACGCTGGGAGAGCTGGGCCTGCGGAACAAATACAACGTTCAGGTCATCATGATCAAGGACGTGCTTTCGGATAACGTGATGCTCATTCCAGGTGCCGATTTTCGTATCAAAGACAGTGATCTGTTGGTGGTATTAGGGAAAAACAGCGACCTGGAGAAATTGCGTCGGCTGAAACATGAGACGTGAAATGTGAGACGTGAAACGTGAACGGCCCCTCAGGCGATATGAGCGATGGGGAGGCAGGGCACGTTTCACGTTTGACGTTTCACCTTTCACAAAAAAAAAGAGGCTTGATATGAAAAGACCCGGAGAACAAAGAACGGCGGTGGCGGGCATTCTTTTGTCCGTGCTTTTGGTCCTCGTTCCTGCGGTTGCAGGGCTTGCAAACGACAAACAGACCAAATACAGCGACTACCTGGCCGCGCTTGAAAATCTGGAAAACAAGAAGTTTGCAAAGATTATTATCGAGGAAGCGTCGGAATACTTGCACCGCTTTCCGGACGCCGACAATCTGGATGACATACACCTCAAAATCGCAACGATTTATCACGACAATGGCGACGAGGTGAAGTCGTTCTTCACCCATATGGAAATCATTTACTTTTATCCAGGCTCGGAAGTGACGATCACGGCGCGCGACAGAATTCGCGCAATCCTGGTAAAAGAAAAAAAGTTCAAACTGATCGCTGACGGCATCGACCGTCTTTTGCATCCGGTGACCCAGGACTCCACAAAAGAAGCTGCTTTCTACACTTTCCTGCGCGACATGAACGAGCTGCGCTTCAAGCACATCCGCAAGCCGCTGCTGGCCAGCTTGCAACAGTTTTTGACCACATTTCCGAATTCTGCCCGGGCGGATGCTGTGCTCTTCTGGCGGGCTGAGCTGCTGCTCGAGGAGAAACAGACTCACGCTGCCCTCGCGGATTTTTTGAAACTCACCTACCTGTATGACACGAGCTTGTACGTGACAGCCAGCAAGCTCGAGATGGCTGAGCTGTTTAGCGAGAAACTCAAGAATCACCACAAAGCGATCCTTGCGCTGGAAGAATTCCTGCTGGAATATCCGGACGACCCACAGGCGCCTCAGGCGCAATTTCAGATCGCACAGATCAATGAGAAACGCAAGAAGAAGTATCTCGAGGCGATCAATGCTTACACGGCAGTGGCCGAGCACTACCCGGAGAGCAGCGAAGCCGTGCCGGCTTTGTTTGAAGCTGCCCGCCTCTACGAGGAAAAATTCAAAGAATACGACCAGGCGATCCGGGTTTACACCGACGTGGTGCGGCGGTTTCCCGAAGATCTGAAGGCACCGTATGCCTTCGCAGAGGTAGGACGCATTTACGAGAAAAAGTTGAAAGAGTATTCAAACGCCGTGCTGGTTTACCATAAGGTTTATGAGCGCTACCCGCAGAGCGCCATCGCTGCGCAATCATTGTATGCCGCCGCCGAAATCAGTGAGAAAAAACTACAGGATTATGACAAGGCGATTGAATACTACCGGCTGGTGGTCGACAAGTACTCGACGAACAAGTTGTCGGAGAAAGCCGGCAAGCGGATCGAGCGGTTGTCGAAGGATTTGGCGAGAGAGTAAGGCG
>JBHHXT010000297.1:0-5840 GCA_046757165.1 bacterium
TTAAGTCCAATCCGTTCCGATCCGTTAAATCCGTGTCATCCGCGTTCTATTTTTTTTGCACTTTTTTGCAAAACTTTATTGATAATACTTTAAGAACAGGGGATTTCAAATGAAACAAACCACCCTTTCTCGAGCAGAAAGCGCGCAAAGCCCAACCCATGGTTTCTGGAGGATGTTGGTCATACGCTTCTTCGCAGACGGCGCCCGCGACTGGGGAATCTCACCAGGACAGCTCAAACTCATGCTGACCGTGCCGTTTGTCATCGCTTTTAGCGGCGTGGTTGCGGCGTTGCTGGGCAAAGATGCGTACAAGATGTTGACCGGAGAAGATCGAATTGCTGAATATTTACAAGTGCTCTGCTGGGGGACTTCTTTGCTGCTCACCGTCGGACTCGTCAAGAACAGCAAGGTGCACGGCAAGAATCTCATTGCAGGGCTCTACGTTCTTCTTGCCATCGGTATCATTTTTCTGATCGGCGAGGAGATCAGTTGGGGACAGCGCTTGTTTGGATGGGCAACGCCCGAGGCCTACAAAGCGATGAACAAGCAAGAGGAAACCAATCTACACAATATCCACGGAGTAGGCTATACCTTCAAATGGCTGCACATGCTCATCGGGGCGTACGGCGCCTTCCTGCCGCTCATGCTCTTGCGCGTGCCCAAAGGCATGCCCTGGCGTGAAGATCTTTCGATGATCATTCCGCCCGTCACGCTTGTGCCATTTTTCTTGATGCCGTTTGTCTGGCGTTTTTATCGCAACCTCTTTGAAGCCCCGAAGGATTTCTACTTCGTGGTCTCCGAGTATTCGGAAGTGATGGAGCTGGTACTGGCGTCCGGGTTCGTCTTCTTCTTGTTCTATCAGAAGCGCCGGTTGGACCGCCGCAAGCAAGCGCTGAACAATGGCCGGGCCTAGTCCGGACGTCAAGATGATGATGCAATAGAAGGAATGACCGAGCCAATTCTAACTGAGACAGCGACGCAGCGCGCGCCGTGCAAATTTCCGACGGACTTCGTCTTTGCAACCCTGGAGCAAGCAGGTGTTCGGTATGCATTGCTGCGCGGCTATGACGAGCTCCTGAATGCCCCGGCCGATGTCGAGATCGATCTCCTTGTGCACCGGGATGACCTTCTGTTGTTGGCCCGCACAGTGGCCGGACTGGGCTTTGTCGAAACGCCGGCCTGGGGACATGCCCCCCATCGTTTTTTTGTTGCGTTCTCGACAGAGCTGGGTGTCTGGATCAAGCTCGATGTGGTGACGGAGCTGTATTACGGCCATCCTTTTCGGCACCTCAGATTGAAGCTGGTCGGGGCGTGTTTGCGGCAGCGGCGACACGAAGACGTCTATCTTCTGTCTGAAGAGCACGAATTTCTGACTTTGCTGCTGCATTGCTTGCTGGACAAAGGCCGCTTTGATGAAAAGCACCGCCTGCGGTTGCGACAGTTGGCCGCACGGTTGCGCGAGGACCTGCATCTGCGCGCCCGGCTGGGCAATCTCGTGCAAAAATTCTTATCGCCCGCAATCGATTGGCCATTCATCGCAAAGGTGTTGGAAAGCGATGTGTGGCAAGAGCTTTTGCACCATCGAACGGCGCTGGCTCACCACCTGCTGCGGCGCGCACGTCTTAGCTGCGTGACAAAGATCATCACAACCTCCCTCGCGCGGCGGTTGCGACCGGTTTTCTTCATGCTGCGGCGCCATGGCGTCGCGACCGTGTTGCTGGCCCCGGATGGCGCGGGTAAGTCTACGCTGGCAAAGAGCTTGATGCGGGACAAACATTTGCGTGCCCGCTTGGTTTACATGGGAACGAACATCGAAGCCCGGACCGTGGGTTTGCCGTTGACGCCTGTCCTGTCCCGGAAATTGAAGGAAATCAATCAAAGCAACCAGCGCAAAACAGCGATGGGTTTGATCATCCGCTGCGTAAATCTCGTCAATACGCTGGCTGAGCACTGGTACCGGTGTTTGTACGCCCGCTACCAGCTCCTGCGCGGCCGTTTCGTGATTTTCGACCGCTTTATCTACGATGCCTGGATTCAGAAGCGGCAGAAAAGTGGGTGGAAGCGTTTGCGCCGGTGGCTCTTTGACGTGGCGTGCCCGGAGCCGGACCTGGTGGTTCTGTTGGATGCCCCAGGCGAGGTGCTCTATGCGCGCAAGCAGGAGCATTCGTCCGAGTGGATTGACCAACAACGTGCAGGGTATCACAAGCTCAGCGACAGCTTGCCCCAGATGGTGATCGTCGATGCCAGCCAGAGTGCGGAGGCCGTTCGAAAAGAGGTGACAGGGCTCATTTGGCGCCGCTATGGGCATGGAGCAATGAAATGAAAGGAGTCAATGGAAGCCGTCGCGGAGAAAACTAAAAAGAACTCGAGTCAGAAGAAAGGCGACGTCACGCGCACACAAATCCGTGGCTCCAGCCTGTTGCTCGCCGGCCGGTTCATCTCTACCGGCCTTAATTTTGTCGCACAGGTGCTGATTGTCCGCCAACTAACGCAAGCCGACTATGGCGCCTGGACGTACGCCCTGTCGGTGGTGGCTTTTTTCCACGGCATCTCGACCCTCGGGCTTCGACGCGGCATCACACGTTTCATCCCGATCTACCATGAGCGCGAGGAATACGACAAGCTTTTTGGCACCATTTGTATGGTGCTCATCACCATCGTCGTAACCGGCGTGGTCATCGTCGGGAGTTTGCACCTGTTTCCTGAGATGCTGACTCGACTCATCAACGACAAAGACCAGCCGATTTTCGTCATCCTGATTTTGGTTTTCATGGTTCCGGTGGAGGCGATGGACGGGTTGCTCATCGCGTTGTTCGCCAGTTTTGCCAGCCCAAAGGCGATCTTTTTCCGGAACCACATTCTTGCCCCCGGCCTCAAGTTGGCCGTGGTCGTCATGCTGGTCCTTTTCAACAGCACGGTGCTGTTTTTGGCCTATGGCTGGTTGGCAGCCAACGTGTTCGGTGTGCTCATCTATGTCGGCATGATGTTGAAGATGATGCAAAAGCGCGGCTTCTTTGCGCATCTCAATCTCAAGACCATGATCATGCCAGCGAAAGAGGTCTTCTCCTTTACCATCCCCCTGATGACCTCGGACCTGGTGAGCATCGTCATGCATTCGGCGGACACCCTGATTTTGGGTTACTTCTTTGATACAACCGAGGTGGCAAGATATCGGGTCATTTTGCCGGCGGCGCATTTCAACAAGATCGTCATGACCAGCTTTGCTCTGCTTTACACGCCGCTGGCCGCGCGTCTGTTTGCCAAGAACGATTTTCACGGCATCAACGACCTTTACTGGCGCACCGCCATCTGGATGTCCGTTCTCTCCTTCCCGGTGTTCGCGCTGACTTTTTCGCTGGCTCAACCTTTGACAGTGTTGCTTTATGAGGCACGGTATGAGTCCTCCTGGGTCTTCTTGAGCATGATTTCGTTCGCCTACTATTTCAATGTCGTCCTTGGGTTTAACGGATTGACGCTAAAGGTGTTAGGAAAGATCCGCTATGTGGTGCTCATCAATCTTGCGGCAACGTTACTCAACGTTTTGCTGGTCTTCATCCTGATTCCGCGTTTTGGGGCAATGGGCGCGGCCATTGGCACATCGGTTGCAATGATTATCCACAATATCCTGAAACAGGCCGGGCTCAAGAGGGCTGCCGGGCTGCGGTTGTTCGAGTGGCAATATCTGTCGTTCTATCTCATCATCGCCGCCGGTGGATTGGGGATGCTGCTGGTGCAATACTTTCTGGCCGCCAGTATCTACGTTGCGGTCCCGACGGCAGCTTTGGTGTCGCTGGTGATTTTGCTCATCAGCCGCAAGAAGCTGAACGTGCAGGAAACCTTTCCGGAACTGCTGAGATTTCCTTTGATGAAGCGAATTTTTGGCAGCAAGGAATAACAAAAATACAGCCTGACGTCCTTTGAGTTTAGAAATTTGTTTTCAAGTCTTGTCGATAATATTGGGCCCGCGGATTGGGTCCACACGGATGAAAGAGATCCTGTGAATTATTCAGGTTGAATCAGAGACCATGATCGAAACGACATTAGCAACGAAATTCGTTCCCGGCACCAATCTCCAGGGTGACCTGGTCTCTGCTGACTGGCGGTTTCTGCTGCCCGGTCAGCAGATGGAAAGAATCTTGTGCCTCGGCGTGCCATCCAGCTCGAGTGTTGCGGTGCTCGCAACGCTGGGCAAGGAGGTGTTTGTGGCTTCGAGCAATGGCATAGATCTCGACAATCTTCAGGATGCATGTCAGAAGGCTGGCGTCGAGAATTTCCACTTTGTCCCTCTCGATGACCTCGAGATGCTTCCGTTCGGAGCAGCGGCCTTCTCGTTGATTTACGTGGCGCAAAGAGCGGCAAGGCGGAGATTTTTGACTTCAAAAACCTTGCAGGTCGCTCTGGCGCGGCTGCTCGAGCCGCGCGGGGTGGTGCATTTTGAGGTACGAAATTATGTGGAGCGCAGACGGTTGAAGGCTGCCCTACGAAATCTGCAAGCAGAAGGGCTTGCGCCCGCTGGAGTTTACTGGCTGACGCCGTTCAAAGGCGAGATGCGGACGGCCCTGCCGGTCAGCGATGCCGGCATAGCCAGTTTCTTTTTTGAGAATGTCATTTTCGGCCAGTCTTTCAAGAAACGGATGTTGAGCGCTATCGGAAGCGGGCTCAGCCGGGCGGACTGGATCGGCAAAGTAACGCCGAGACATGCGGTGTTCTTGCAAAAAACCGCTGCGGAAACTGGCGTGAGCGCTGCGCCCGAGTTTCTCGTTTCGCTGGCGCAGAAATCCGGCTGTGATTTCAGCCAGGTCAGATGTGGCCTGTCGACACGCGGGAAGTTTAACGCCAACAAAGTCATTTACTACTTGTTTGAAACCGGCGACACACAGCCGGGAGTCATCGTGAAAATGACGCGGGCGCCGGCGTTCAATTTTCGCCTCGAGAATGAATTCAAGACTTTGCACGCGCTCGAGGCGGGCAGATTCGTGCCGAATGAAAGCTTTCCACACGCGCTCTTTTTCGACACCCACAATGGCCTTGCACTCCTGGCCCAGAAGGCAGTTCTCGGCCAGCCCTTCCGCAGCCGAACGACTGCCACACCCGATTGTCCGGTCGCCAGGAATGCACTCGACTGGCTGCACGAGTTGGGACAGACGTCGAAAAACTCCGACCTGGTAACAGGCAAAGAGGTCGGCAACAATCTGGATACGCTTTATCAACGGTTCAAAATGATCTATCGGCTGAGTGCGGATGAGCGTGCTTTTATGGAGAAGCAGATTGCCTCAATGCAAGATGATGAGACTGAGTTTCCGCTGGTTTTTCAACACGGCGATCCCGGCACCTGGAATATCCTCGTTTCTGATGACGACCGGGTGATCTTCATAGACTGGGAGGCGGGGGAGCCACGCGGCATTCCTTTGTGGGATCTTTTTTATTTCATGCGCACCTTTGCCTCCTGGGTGGCCAGGCAGCAGGGCAGCACGCATGCCATCCAGAACTTCTCGAGCAGCTTTTTGTCTGATTCGCCGTTTAGCCAAATGCTGGCCGAAAGCGTTGCCTCGTATTGCGCAAAGATCGGCCTGGCAGCGGCGTGGATAGAACCGCTGTTTTACACCTGCTGGATGCACCGTGCGCTCAAGGAATCGACCCGCCTGAAGCAGACATCCGTCGACCAGGGACACTACGTTAACCTGTTGAAATGTTGTATCGCGAAGCGGGAGGTGACGCCCCTGCAGCAGCTCTTCTCCCCGGGCAACGCCGAGGGCCGAGGGCCAGGGGCCGAGGGCCGAGGGCCAGGGGCCGAGAGCCAAGCGCGAAGAGCCAAGATCAAAGAGCAAAGGGCAAATAGC
>JBHHXT010000298.1:0-5836 GCA_046757165.1 bacterium
GTAAATCGTAATAATATTAGGGTGGTTCAGAGCCGCGGCGGCTTTGGCCTCGCGCTTGAATCGCGCGTTGATTTCGGAATCTTCAGTATATTGGGGCGGCAAAAACTTGAGAGCGACTTTACGGTCAAGTTCAGTGTCTTCGGCCGAGAAAGACTTCTCCCATGCCGCCAGCACCGAGTTTTTCGAGGATCTTGTAGTGAGAGACGGTTTGGCCAATCATATGCTATGCTATAAAAACAGGGTTATGCCCGCAACAATACAGTATACGGGGCGGTGCAAAGATGCTCAAGATAAGTCATTGCGAGCGCTTTTTGCGAAGCAACCTCCATCCTCGAGCAAGGAGATTGCTTCGTTCCGTAGAGAAGCACGGGGGAGTCGCAATGACAGCCCCCTGGTGATGATACTATTACTATTGCACGAAAACCATCTTGCGCACTTGCACAAAGCGGCCAGATTGCAGACGATAAAAATACACGCCGCTGGGGACCTCGAGACCGCTCTCATCCGTGCCATCCCAGGCAACAGAATGAAAGCCAGGGGCCTTTTCTTCATTGACCAGCGTCCGCACCGGCCGACCCAGCAGGTTGTAGATTTTCAACACTGCACGCGGCTGCCGGCCGGTCTCGGAATCGCCTGCAATTTGAAACTGAATTGTGGTCGAAGGATTGAAGGGATTCGGGAAATTCTGGTGCAACGCAAACGTCTCCGGGACGCCTACGGTTGCTGTCACCATCGGTGAATACTCGAAAGCCCCGTCCGTATCGATCTGCTCGAGACGGTATTCGTATTTGCCGGGCTGCAAATCGTGGTCAACAAACTGGTAGAAGACCGGCTCGGTGGTCGTGCCGTGGCCGGGCACGAAGCCAAGCGTGCGCCACTCTTGCTCGCTCGCGCGCCGGCTTTCGACATCGAAGCCGAAATTGTTGCTCTCGCTCACGGTGCGCCAGCTCAGGAAGACGTCATTCTGTTCCACGGTTGCAGAAAAGGCCACCAGCTCGACCGGCACCGAGCCAAAATTCTGGGGCACGGCCGTCGTCTCCAGCGGATTCTGTGCAAATAAAGAGATTTGGCTGCCGATGTCGTCCGGGCGATCCCGGTCTAAATAAAAGCTTCGGTACCCCAGCCGAAAAGGCGTCGCGATGCCACCGGCAAGCGAAATGCCACTATCAGCGTAGGACCGTTTGTCTCCCGTGTCATCGCTGTTGGTCGCACTGTTGTCCTTGTAATAGAGCTTCCGGCTTCCGCCCGTGGTCGATTCCACCGGAAACAGAGTTGCCAGGGTGCCCTGGGTCCCCTTGACACTGACCCAATTGCCGAGCGGCAGCATGGCGTCGTCAAGGGTCTGGTCGACGACGTCTGGTTGGCCGTCAACCGGGAAGCCGCCCTGGTTCTTGGCGCTTCTGAAGGTCATACCCATAGCTTGCGCGTTGAGGTCGATAGACAGGCGACCGGTCGAGATGGAGGCGCTCGAAACTTGCGGCACCTCAATCTCGACGATGGTGGAATAAGGATAGTAGAACGCCGGCGGCGTGACAAAATTCGCCGTGATGTCCGAGAAAGGAAAGGGCAGATCGACTCTCAAGGTCGCGTCCATCTTTCGAATCACGCGCACCAACCCGTCTTTGAATTGAATGATGTCTGACCCTTCAAAAACAATATTGTTTTCATCGATATCCACGGAGATGATCAGATTTGCGGTGGCCCGAACCTTGAGGCGGTCCAACAAATCCTGCCCGCTGCCGCCGTTGGTGGCAAAGATGGTCCAGTCCTGTGCCAACCCATTTTGACCGTTCGTGACTTCATAGAACAGGGTCCGTATTCTATCCTCGCCGATATTGCCGGTGGTTGACGGAAAATACGCCACGTAATCGGTCAACGCCGGATCCAGCGTCAAAGTGGTGGAGCGGTACAGGTAAACATAGACCATGGCATCGGTCAACGGATCCATCAGGCCGACCTCATAGCGGACAAAGTTGCGGGAATCGAGGTCTGATATCCAGGAAATCATGTTCCGCTGCCCACCATCCTGGAGCAGAAAAACAAGCTCGTCATTGCTGTCCAGGCCGGCGACTGCTGCCATGCCGTTGCTGAGTGTGGCATCCGGTGCGAAATAATCGCCGGAAGCGTCCCGTTCATCGAACTGAAACGGAATCTGCTGCCATTGTTGCTCGACTTCCCGGTAGGCATAGAGATAAAGCTCATTGCTCTCCGGAAGAATGGAGGCGCCGGCAAAGGCTGGAAACGCACTGCCAACCATGACCACAGGCTCGAAATCACGCTCAGGGATTTGTCCGACGGCCGCTGCGGTCAAGCACAAGTGCATCATGCTGATCAGGCCGGTCACGTATGTAGGTAATCTAAGCCCCATCTTTCTCCTCCTATCCATTAAGACTCGCCTTCTGCCGCTGAGGCGACAACCCGGCGGTTAAACAGGGGTCATCTGGGTAGCAAGTGGTTGAGGACCGGTTGGAGATTCAAGTGATGCTGTGCGGGTGGGGTCGAGGTCCTCCGTTTCTCTGTCTATTTGACCAAAATCAACTTTCTGGAGGCCACCAAATCACCGGATTGCAACCGGTAGAGATAGATTCCTGACGTCACCTTCTGTCCGGAGGTGTCGGTGCCATCCCAGGTCACCGAATAGGTGCCTGCCGGCTGAACTTCATCCACAAGCGTGCGGACTCGCTCACCCAGGATAGAGTAGATGGTCAGGACCGTCCGCCGGCGCTCTGAGATTTGATAGCGAATCTCGGTTGCCGGGTTGAACGGATTCGGGAAGTTCTGTGCCAGCTCGAAGGTGCCCGGAACCTCCGTCCCGTCCGCAACGGAAGTCGGTTCCTCGAAAGTCTGGGCCTCAAAACTCAAAGCCGAGTCTAACGGCATGCGTTCGAATTCAGCGATGCGGGGGCCAATATTGCTGTCAAACGCGCTGCTCAGAAAGTAGCCGCGGTAGCTGAAAATGACGGGTGGCACGATGCTGCCGGAGACCTCAATCCCGGTGTCGCCGTAGGACCGCTTGTCACCCGTATCACGCGAGTCTTCTTGCGAGGCATCATCTTTGTAATAGAGCTGCCGCGCGCCACCGACCGTCGTCTCGAGCGGGAATAAATGCACGATGGTCCCTTGCGGCCCCCCGATATACGACCAGTCGTTGTCGGGCAGCACGTTGTCCACCGTGTGGTCGACCGCATCCGCCACGCCGTCAACCGTGACCCCGGGCTCAGGATTGTTCGCACTGACGAACTTCATGTTGGCCGCGTTCTCGTTGAGATCGACAGAGAGCCGGGCGGAAAGGATCTCAGCATTTGGGTCCAGGTCAGAAATATCGGGAATGTTGATATCGAAGACGTAGGAATACGGATAATAAAAAAAAGGTGGCATGACAAACGATTCTGTCACGATCAGTTGGATTGAAGCATCGAGCTGCCTGATGACGCGAACTCTGCCATCAATGATTCTCACCTCATCCTTCTCCTCAGAAAGAAGCTTGATGAGAGCTTCAGTCACATCGATGGGGAACGGCAAGAGGCTGACTTTGAGCTGGGCGCGCAGCTTGAAGGTATCCAACAAATCCTGGCCATTGCCTCCCGCCTCCGGCGTGATCACCAGGTCGACCGGGAAACCGCTGTTGGAATGAGCAATTTCGTAGAAGTCTGTCCGAACCCGGTCTTCGCCCAGGAGGCCAGTCGTCGGCACAGACTCAACGTAGTCAGCCAGGTCGGCGGCCACTGTGAGTGTCGCTGAGCGGTACAAGTAGACCCGGGCCATTTCTGCGGGCGAAAGGGGATCCGTGATGGTGATTTCAATGCGTTCGTTCGCCCGCGAGGCCTCGTCCGCGATCCAATCACTGTTTGCGGCTTGATCGCCTCCGTCTTTCGCCATGAAAACCAACTCATCGTTGCCGTCGAGCAGGCCATCGTCTGGCAGAAAGTAGCTGAACACGGTATCTCCCCGAGTGCCGATTTCATCAAATTGAAATGGAATTTGCTTCCATTCCCTCAGGTCCTGGTCATAAGCATAGAGATAAAGTTCGTTGTTTTCTGGCGCGATAGGCGCGCCAGCGAACGCGCTCAGCTCGCTGCCCGGGACCACGACGGGCTCGAGGTCGCGCGTCAGGGTCGCTGTTTGTGAAAAGGCGGGCGAAACAAGCTGGCAGAAAAAGATGGTGAAAAGAAAAAAATCGAGAATGGCATAGCATCGTTGCATGTGAAACTCCCCTTTCCAAAAATACATCAAGCGAATTTCGGCATGACAAAACAGGCCAGGCAGAATTAGCTGAAACTCTTTACCGCCTCCTCGACACTTTCATGGGTGTCAAAGATGGTAATCAGCTTGGTGATCATGAACAGGCTTTTGACTTTGTCAGTCACATTGGCCAACTTCAATTCACCGCCGGCGCCTTTGAGGGTCGTCATGGAGCCCATGATTGCACCTAACCCGGAGCTGTTCATCCACTTGACCCGGGAAAGATCAATCACGACTTTCAGGTCCTTCTTTGCCGCGAGCTCTTTGCACTTTTCATGTACCGCCTGCGTCTCCGGTCCACCCATCAGCTTGCCTTTCAGGGTCAAGATGACGACATCGGCCTGCCGTCCTTCATTGATCTGCATATTCTACCCTCCTGAGTTGAGAAATATCGCGTATATAAATTGTAAAAAATTTGATGCAAAGGTAACATATTTTTAACCGGATGTCAATCTTTTTTTGCTTCATAATTTCTGCTGGCATGACGATGATCTCTTTTGGTAATTTGAGAAACAAGCATTTAGAAGGAGTAAGTTGAATGAGACCGAAACTATGGATTCTCTCAGGTGTTCTTATCCTGGGTCACCTCTCGGTCGCAACCGCCCAGGTTAGCAAGGCCAGGCTCGGCGCTGGCCTGTTGGTGGGTGGCTCAAAAATCCAGGGCGACATCGAGAACTCGAGCGCTGCATTGACCGGCGGAGTCCTTCTCACCTACTCCTCCAGCCCCAACTTTGCCCTTTCAGCGACCGCTACGTATACGAAGATGACCAGCGGCTTGAACGCGATCAATACGAGAGTGTTCAGCACGGCACTTGCCGCCAATTTTTACATCTGGCCTACGAGTGTTCTCAAGCCCTTTGTGTCCCTCGGCCTCTCCGGGTTCCACTACGAAACCACCACCGGAACCGATGCTCCTCTGTTCAGACCCGATGGTTCCCGGTACATGGGGTGGGAAAGTGCGGTGCAGCTCGGAATAGGATTTCAACTTTCTGCCAGCAAGCAATGGGCTGTCAACACCATGGGCAATTACAACATCACGCAAGTCGACGACCTCGATGCGATCAACGGCGGCCGCAACGATGGCTTCTTCAAAGGGCTGGTCGGCCTGGTGCGCTACTTCAAGAACGGCGATTCATGGCAGGAAGAGGACAGATATGAACAAAGCTGGCGCGAGATCGAGAAGGATCTGGCTGTTGAGCAAGTTCAACAAACCAGCACACCGACGCGTTCCCAAAACACCGAACGGCCTCCGGTCGCGAAACCTTCTTTCTCCGGCGGGATTCAATTCGAGCCGGGCAGCGCCCGCCTGCTCGATTCATCAAAAGCCCAGCTCGACAAGATTTACCAGTTCCTGGTCACCAATCCAGGAGAGGAGATCGAGCTCTTAGGCAAATCTACCCGGAGTCAGCAGTCAGTGAATTATCGACTGGTCGTGGAACGGGCACGCTCGATCAAAGCTTATCTTGTCAGCAAAGGCATTTCGCCGCGCAGGATTATCATCCACCAGAACGGCGATTAGGAATCTCTTCAAACTTCTGCGTCAACCGCCCTCGATTGCCGCCAGGTTCAAGAATTTCCACCAATTGTTGTCGTT
>JBHHXT010000299.1:0-5815 GCA_046757165.1 bacterium
TTTGCAAAAAATAGAACGCGGATGACACGGATCTAACGGATTGGACTAATCCTAAGCCGGACAAGCCCCGCAGAAGGCGCGGGATTCAACAACCGGAAATTCGAAATCCTAAACTCGAAAATCGAAAAAACTGAACCACAAAAAGTCTTGCCAAAAAATGACACACCTTGACTTGTCAGCGCCTAGATTTCGTGCAAGACTGTGCTTGCAAGAAATGGAGTAGTGGAGTTATGCAGTAGTGGATTTTCGGCCAGCCATTACTCCATCACTCCATTACTCCGAATTATCGACAAAACTTTGTCGATGTAGGCGCTTTAAGCGCCTAATCAGATCCGTGTCAATCCGTTCAATCCGTGTCATCCGCGTTCCATTCATTTGCAGCTTTGACAGTAGCCCATGTTTTTTTCGGTGACGCTCGGTGACTTCGGCGATTTTCGGTGGTGCAATTGTCGCTGTTTTTTTCTCGAGCGCCTAAACCAGATGATGAATTCTGCCTTTGTCGAGGGCGAGCGACGCCATTCTCGCGCAGGCCCGCACGACTTGAATCAGATGAGCAAACCGCTCGTCATGAGTATGACCCCCTTTGAACCGGGCGTAGATCTGCTGAACAATTACGGCTATTTTGAAGAGGCCAAACACATAGTAAAACACGGCATTGCGGATGTCTCGCCCGCTTTTTTCCACATACCGGTCGACGATCTGCTGCCGGTCGAGATTGCCCGGCAAGCGCGTCAGGCCAAACATGGCGAGCGCCTCCGGATCGCCCGGTTCAGACCAGTATCCGAGCGAGGTGCCGAGATCCATCAGGGGATCGCCGAGCGTCGCCATTTCCCAATCCAGAACCGCCACCACCCGGGTCAGGTCGGATTGGTCCAGAACCAGGTTGTCGTATTTGAAATCGTTATGAATCAGGGCCGCGCCAGACTCAGGAGGCATATTCTTGCTGAGCCACTCGACCACCTGATTGAGTTCAGCGATCTCAT
The DNA here is from genome assembly GCA_046757165.1 of bacterium. Lineage (GTDB taxonomy): Bacteria > Zhuqueibacterota > Zhuqueibacteria > Oceanimicrobiales > Oceanimicrobiaceae > JBHHXT01. The sequence continues at coordinate 984 of JBHHXT010000299.1, forward strand.
CGGTACGGGCATTTTCATAGCGCTTACGCCACCCGGAAACCTGCCGGACCACATAGCCGGCAGGCTGCCCAAGGTCGGCTAAGCCGGCGGCCTCGAAATCCAGTTGGTGTAATTGCACGAAGGTGTCGACAAAGGATTTCGATAGCCCCAGCATGATCTCGGGAGACAAGGTGATGCCTGCCGGCGGCTCCGTACGCAGGACGATGCCCTGCACCCGCTCCATGACATAGAATGGCGCGCCGATGACCGATTCATCTTTGCAATAAAGAAACGGTCGCGGCACTTTCGGATAAACCTCAACGAGATGGGAAAGAACCCGGTACTCCCGACCCATGTCGTGCGCGCTCTTGATGTTTGCCCCAAAAGGAGGGCGGCGCAGGACGAGCTGATGCTCGCCCAGCTCGAGCAAATAGGTCAAATTGGAAAAGCCGCTCGGGAACTGGGCGACGTGCAGTTTTCCGGCCTGGTCCGGAAGGTGCTCGTTCAAGTACGCTTGCAGGCGGTCGACATCCAGCTCTTCGCCTTTGCGGACCTTTGCGGGTTGGTCTATCATGCTCGCAGACATCTGAATTTCCTGTTCAGTGTGGAATGTTCGCACCGTATTTCTTGAGTATCCTGCGGGCAACAGCGGACTTGTGCACTTCGTCCGGGCCATCGTAGATTCGGGCTGCGCGCTCATGGCGGAAATAGTAGGACAGCAGGGTGTAATCGGTCATGCCGAGTCCGCCATGCATCTGCAGGGCGCGATCGATGACTTTTTGCAGCACATTGGCCACAAAAAACTTGATAATGGAGATGTCATCACGCGCGGCATACGAGCCTTCCCGGTCTATTCTATCTGCGGTTTGCAGAACCATCAGTCTCGAGGCGTTGATCTCTGCCCGGCTCTCCGCAATCCAGTTTTGGATGGTCTGTTTGCTGCCGAGCGGTTTGCCGGGGGCCAGCTCACGCGTGGCCGCGCGCTGGCACATCATCTCCAGCATACGCTCCGAGATGCCGATCCAGCGCATGCAGTGGTGAATTCGTCCCGGCCCGAGCCGGCTTTGCGCCAGCTCGAATCCCTGCCCTTCCTGCCCCAGCAAATTCGATTGCGGCACGCGACAATTCTCAAACCGAATCTCAGCATGACTGAAATAGCCCTGGCCCGTCTCCCCCATGATTGGGATGTTGCAGATGAGCTTGAATCCGGGCGTCTGCAACGGCACGATGATCTGGCTCGCGCGTTTGTACGGGCTCTCCGCTTCCGGGTTGGTGATGGCCATCACAATGGCAAAAGCCGCCCCGTCTGCGGAGGAGGCAAACCATTTGTGGCCGTTGATGATGTAATCGTCGCCATCTCTTACAGCCGTGGTGCTCATCCAGACCGGATTCGAACCGGCGTGCTCAGGCTCGGTCATGGCAAAACAACTCCGGATCTCTCCTTTGATGAGCGGCTGCAAATACTTCTCCTTCTGTGCCTCGGAACCAAACATCATCAGGATTTCTGTGTTGCCAATGTCCGGCGCCTGGCAATTGAAGACATAATGCCCGAGCGGCGTATGCGCCAACACCTCGCTAACATGTCCGAATTCATACAACGTCAGGCCCGAGCCGCCCATCTCTTTCGGCAAATGCGGCGTCCACAACCCCAACGCCTTCACCTGCTGCCGTTTCTCAGCCAACACCCCCTGCAACTGCTCAAAATCGCCTCGGAGCAGCAAGGATTCCAGCGGCACAATCTCAGACTTGATGAACTCCTGGATTATTTTCAAAATGCGTTTCAGGCTTTCATCTATTTCAGGGAGCATGGGTTTTCTCCGCTCTTATTGTTATATTGCTATATTGTTTTTTATTGCTTTATTGATGAATCATACAAACAATCCAACAATCCAACAATAGAACAATCAATAATTCACCAGCCCGCCGTCCACGATATGAACATTCCCGGTCAAATGTGACGACGCCTCCGAGGCCAGGAATACAGCGATTCCGGCCAGGTCTTCAGGCAGTCCGATTCGGCGCAGAGGGGTGTTGCGTTCGACATAAGAAACCAGCTTTTCATTCTGCAGCAAAGCTTCGCTGAATTTGGTTTTGATCAGGCCGGGGCAAACGGCGTGTACGCGAATCCCGTCCGGTCCCAGCTCCCGGGCGAGGGCTTTGCTGAGGCTGATCAGGGCTGCTTTGCTCATGCTGTAGATGGCGATACCGGCATCCGGGAGCAGACCGGAGGTGCTGCTGACGTTGATAATCGTCCCCCCGCCGCGCTCTTTCATCACAGGGCAGGTCAGCTTGCACAGCAGAAAAGGCCCTTTCAAATTGATTTCAACAATCTTGTCGAATGCCCGGAGATCGGTGTCCAGAGCGGGCCCGTAGACGGGGTTGGTGGCTGCGTTGTTGACCACGATGTCGACGCCCCCATAGGTCTCAAGGGTCTGGTTGACGAGAGCCTCGATTTCCTGCATGTGTCCCATGTGGCAGGCGAAGCCCTGTGCTTCCAGTCCGGCGTCACGGTAAGATTGCGCCACCGCGTCGACCGCCTCTTGATTCCGGCTGCTGACCACGACTTTGGCTCCCGCCTCGGCCAGACCCCGCGCCATGGCCTCCCCGATGCCCTTACTGGCGCCGGTGACGATCGCAACTTTGCCCTCGAGAGTGAATTTATCTTTGATGCTCATTTTTGCTCCCTGGTTGGCTGTTTGCGCAATCATTCTGATTTCATCGCTGAACTCTTCATGGATAAGAATGTGATTCAGGTCGGATTCTGTCAGGTAAAGACGCTCACCTGCCACGCGGCTAAATATACCACACGTTGCAGAGCAAATCAAGGGCTTTGCTTTATTGTTTTTTGCTTCATTGTTGTTTTCTGTTTTTATGTGGTCACTCTTGGTTCTGGTTGCTTTTGGTTAGTTTGATAAATCAGGCCACATAGAACAATAAAACAATAAAACCAGTTATCCGGCACGCTGCCACACCGTTCTAAACCGGCAGACCTCTGTATTCGTGCTTTCATTCCTCGAGCTGTGCAGAAACGCCAGGTCTTCTTCCTCTTCGCAGCGGACAGAGATTTCATCGCCGTAGAAAGCTTCTGCTAGATAGTTGATTTCCATCTCTTGCAGCTGGTGCGTTTTTTGGAAATCCAGCGCAAAGCTCTCTAACATCCACTCGACAAACCGGACGTTATTGACGTGCTCATTGACATCGAGATCCCTGTAGCCAACCTGAATGACTCTGGCACGCTTTGGCGCGGTCAGGGATTTCAGCTTGTTGAGTTTGCCCGGCAAGACACGCTCGAGATTCTCGAGCTTTAGCGTGAAATAGGACCCGGGCTGCTGCGGGCTTCGACTGTTCAGGTCGATGGCAAACCAGGCGGTGGTGGCGAGCGCAACAATCTCATCCGCCGCGTCCAATATCCTGAAATCGCGATAGCAGAACAGTCGGTCCGTGCCTGACGGCCAGGTCTGGATTTTGATGGAATCTCCCCATTTCGGCAAGGAAAGAATGCGGAGCCGTTGCCGGGACAACACCCAGACCAGGTTCTTCGCCATCAGATGTGAATACCCCACGCCTAAATGCTCGGCGTGATTCCAGGCAGACTCCTGCATAAACTGGCACAGATGGGGGACGGTTACCTGCCCTTTGACGTCTACTTCATAGGAATGAATTTTATACGTATCGTTCCAGACACGTTTCACCTCAGCGTTCAAAGTCATCCGGCCTTCCTTCTGATCAACAATTCGTCCCGTTCCTGATGTCCCGCAATAATGATTTTTTCACCACGAAAGAATTTGAACAACGAAAAGGGCAAAAGCAAGGGGTTTCCGCCCGTTTGGGGAACGGACGGAAACCCGCGATTTCGCTAAGCCATCATTGGATGGAATACTTGATCTCGGTCAGAATCAACCTTCGGATCTCTGGCGAGCCGACCGACTCGCGCAGTTTTGAATCCAGAATATTGGTGGCGGTCAGGTTGATTTGCAGACTCTTTGTGATGGGGTAAGAAAAGCTCAAGTCGACTGAGGTGAACCCACCGAGGGGCCCGCGGTCTTTGAATTGGAACTGGCCGGTGCCCTTGCCTGCTTTGGTGGCGCGATGGCTGCCAGCGACAAAATCATACTCATCGACAAATCGCGCGGACACGGAGCCGTAAAGCCCTTTGGCAAAGAGATCGTTGACACCGATTCCTATGAGGCCTTTGTGCTTTGGCGTGTTGAAGGGAATCTCCTGGAACCTCCCCTCTTCTTCTGCCGAGAAATCGAATTTGTCCGGGTCGATAAAGGAGTAGTTGGCCCAGGCGCTGACCCGCGGGGAGAGTTGAACGTTCAGTCCCAGGTCCAGACCCAACATATTGACCCGGCCGAAATTCAGGTAGGTCAAAACGAACTGGCTCGGAAATGGGGCGATATCATCGTCGCCCATTTTTACCGGCGCCACGCCAGTTGTGGGATCCGTGATCGCCGTCAGCGGGCTGATAAAGTTGGTGTACCGGCTCCAGTAAGCATTGACGTCCAGGAAGATGTCTTTCGTAATGATTCCCTTGTAGCCGACTTCAAAGGTGGTATTTCTTTCCGGCGAAAGGGCCTCAATCTTGGTGCCATCTGACATGGTAAAGCCATGCCCATTTCCCCGCAGGATGATCGGAATCTGTCCGCCAATAAGCCCGAATTGTGTAAGAAGCTCTTGCTGAATGATCTCCGGGGCCTGGAAGGCTCGGTTATAGCTGGCCCGCAGCCCACCATAGCCGGGGATTCTGTACACGACTGCGACCCGCGGACTGAATTGTGACTCATAGTTGTCGTGGGTGTCATACCGACCGGCGAGGACGAATTTCCATCTTTCTCCAAATTCCGTCTCCA
>JBHHXT010000300.1:0-5769 GCA_046757165.1 bacterium
CCCGCCAGGCAGCGCGCTTAAGACCTGACGATTTCTTTTCTGTCACTTTTGGGCAACACTTTTTGGTGGCACACTATTTTTCGAGTTTCGAGTTTAGGATTTCGAATTTCCGGCTCGTCCGGCTGAGCGTCGCACAGCGCATTTAATGATTTGAAGTCACGGCGGGAAGAAATAGCCAAAATGTCAAACATGGTTGGCGAAACTGTCTCCCACTACAAAGTCCTCGAGAAGCTTGGAGAAGGGGGAATGGGAGAAGTCTACAAAGCCGAGGATACGAAACTCAAACGTCTGGTCGCGCTCAAGTTCCTGCCGCCGCACCTGACCCGCGATAAAGAAGCTAACGAACGTTTTTTGTACGAAGCGCAAACCGCCTCCGCCCTCGATCATCAGAATATCTGCACCATTCATGAAATCGCCGAAACCGAAGAAGATGGGCGCCTGTTCATCTGTATGGCCTGCTACGAAGGCGAAACCCTGAAATCGATAATCGATGGTCGAGGATTGACAATTGAGGAGGCCGTGGACATTGCGATTCAAGTGGCGCAGGGATTGGCCAGGGCACATGCAAAGGGCATCATTCATCGCGACATCAAGCCCGGCAACCTGATTGTTCAGCCCAACGGGGTGGTCAAGATTATCGATTTTGGTCTGTCCAAGCTCATAGGCGCCCGTGATATCACCCGCAGCAAGACCACGCAGGGGACCGTAGCCTACATGTCGCCCGAGCAAATAAAAGGGAAAACCATAGATTCCCGTGTCGATATCTGGGCCCTGGGGGTGGTGCTGTATGAAATGCTTACCGGCGAGCGTCCATTCAAAGGTGAGGTTGAGCAGACGGTGATTTATTCTATTCTGAATGAGGCGCCGGAGCCGATTCTCTCGCTGTGCAGCGACCTCCCCAACGAGCTGACGTGGATTATCAACAGAGCATTGGTCAAAAATCCGCGCGAGCGTTATGCAGATATGCAAGAGATGATAGCGGATTTCGACACGATTCGTAAGCATGACAAGCGTTCTATTACACCACGACGCTCGACAAAACCAAAGAAAGCCAGACGGCTCCTCATTTATGCCGCGGCCTTTATCGCAATAGTCGTTGGGATATGGGCGAGCATGCTGTATTTTTCAACGAAGGAGAACCGAAATCTCAATCCCAGGCGGGTGGCTGTTGCCGTCTTTGAAAACCGTACCGGCGACGCCGCGCTGGACCAGCTCGGCAAAATGGCCGCAGATTGGATTACCCAGGGGCTGGCTCAGACTGGCGTGGTGGAAACGGTGCCGTCGACTTCGGTTCTGCGCACGGTACAGTATTTGAAGAGTCATGCGGATTCTACCCTGGATGTGGTTCCGGGTCGCGCATTGGCAGAACAGACGGGGGCTGGCATTATGGTCTGTGGCAGCTACTACAAGCACGGAGAAACCCTGCAACTGCAAGCCCAGATCATCGACATGCAGGACGATAAACTGCTGGGCGCCGTGGAGCCGGTAAGTGGCTCCTGGCAGACCCCCATGGCTGCCATCGAACGCTTGCGGCAGGGTGTGATGGGTACCCTGGCTACTTATTACGATCCGATGTTGAGCTCGATTGCCGATAAGATGAGTCCCCCGCCTACCTTTGAAGCGTACCAGGCCTACATTGCGGGACGAGAACACATGATGCGCAGTAAATCGCGAGAGGCGTTGCGCTATTTTGAGAAAGCCGCCCGCATGGACTCGTTGTTCCCGCAAGCCCTCTGTTTGGCGGCATTCAAGCACCTGGACCTGGGACACTATGCGCAGGTCGATTCCATCGTGGCTATTTTAGTCCAAAACTATGAGCGTCTGGCCCCGTTGGACCGTCTGATCACGGACCGGCTACGCGCGGAGATGCAAGGCGACCGGGCTGAAACGTTGCGGATTATGCGCCGGTTGGCAGAAATAGCGCCAGACCCGGGGAATTATTACACCGTTGGACGCAACGCAGTGCTCTTCAATCGTCCGAAAGAATGTATCGAGGTTTTCAAGAAGATGGATCCGGAACACGGATATTTCCGCGAGCGGGCGGCCTTCTGGGAGGTGGTGACCGCGGCTTATCATATGTTGGGGGATTATAAAGGAGAGCTCAAAGCGGCCCGGCGCGGCCGGCGTCTGCACCCGACTCTGCGCCGCATGATGGCTTATGAAGCGCGCGCGCTGGTGGGGCTGGGACGGGTTGAAGAGGCGCGAAAATTATTAGATGAGGCCCAAACGCTGCCAGACCAACCAGGATGGCCGCAGTTACGTTTTACCTGGGGGCAAGGCGTCGAGTTACGCAAGCATGGGTATCCGGAGGCCTCGATGGAAGTGCTGGGCCGGGCGCTCGTCTGGCTGCAAAACCGTTCGCCGGAGACGTCCGCATCCAGGAGTCATCGTGCTGACCTGGCTGAGGTGCTTTACTACACCGAACACTGGCAAGCGGCGCACCAGCTGTTTAAAGAATTGGTTTATGAAGATTCCCCACACGCGGATGAAGCGCGATGGGCGGGCGAGTACACTGGTAACGTGGTCTATCTTGGGTATCTCGGAACCAGCGCCGCCAGACTCGGACAGACAGACCAAGCGCGGCAAATAGCCCGCGAGCTGCAAAAGATGCAGCGCCCCTATCTGTTCGGTTTAAACACGTTTTGGAGCGGCTGCATCTACGGCTTGCTTGGCGAACGGGAGCAGGCGGTCACGCTGCTGCGGGAAGCGTTCGCGCAGGGATACTGGTATAGCACGTATCCTCTGTCGAATATTGATTTGGAGCCTTTGCGGGACTACCCGCCTTTTCAGGAGTTGATGAGGCCGGAGGGGTAAGGGGTAAATATACCTAGTGATTGGCCGAAAACTCGGTTCTTGATGTCATTGCGAGCGTTTCTCAGCGAAGCAATCCCCATCTCAGGCAAGGGAGGAGATTGCTTCGGCAAAAAACGCCTCGCAATGACGCTGATCGTAAGAGTTTTCGGTCTTAGGCCTAGCCGAAGGGTCGGTAGAGACGCAAAGAATCCGGCAAAGTTGTTTGACAAAGGTTTATTTTGCCATTTGATTTAATTATTTTGACCTTTTCCAAAGTTTTTGGCGGTAATAGAAGAGGTTCAAATAAACTTCAATAATATAGCTTGCTTTTCTCTTACAAAAATTTCTTAATTACAAATGGTGATTCCTCTACTTTTCACAGGGTACTTTTGGATAAAGAATTGAATAATCCCAAAATAGGAAGCGTGAAATATGGCATCGATTAAAGAACAAATGATCAGAATCATCGAGGAACAACCTGATGATAGCAGCTTTCATGAAATTCTCCGTGAACTAGCCTTTGCACAAATGGTGGAACGAGGTCTCGCAGATTCAGACGAAAGGCGAACAATCAGCAACGAAGAAATGAAACGGAGAGTTCGCTCTTGGCAAAAATAAGTTGGACGGCCGAGGCTGAACGATGGCTCCAAGAGATCTACGACTATGTTGCAGAAGACAATCCTGATGCGGCGGCGAGAACCATCGATGCAATTTATGATAAAACGCAAATTCTTCTGAAATTCCCCCAAATCGGCTATCGATATGAGCAAATTCCAGATAGAGAAGTGCGTATCCTTTTATATGGGCACTATCGAATAGCATATCTGCTCAAACCAGATCGAGGCATCGACATTCTTGGTGTTTTTCATGGCGCTCTTGATATCACACGCTATTTGTTTAGCGATTCATAGAATTTGCGCATTATTCCCTCCAAACATCCATCCATGACCCCAAAATCTGACAACTACGAAGCCCTGTTCGAACTCGCCTCCCTCCTCAGCCAGCAAAACGACTTCGAAGAAATCCTCCGGCTGGTGACGCTCAAGGTGAAGGGCTTGCTGGATGCAGACCTCGCTTCCATCATGATGACCAACCCGGACACGCAAAATACGGTGAAGACGATCATGCGTAGGGGAAAGGGAGGCGAGCAACGCTATCGATTGGCCCAAACCAATATCACCGGTCTGGTGATGCGGGATGGGACTCCTTTTTTGAGCCGCAACCTCGAGACCGACAGACGTTTCAGTCCGGATCTCTTTGAAGATGAGCCCGTTGGTTCGGGCTTGTGCGTTCCCTTGCGCAGCGCAGGCCGGGTCACCGGCTGTCTGCTCACCCTCAACCGAGCTGAAGGCGTAACCTTTGACGAACGCGACCTGGAATTTCTTGAAAAAATAGCTGTGATCTCGGCGCCCTACCTCAGCAACGTACAGAGAATTCAGGAGTATTTTAGCGCACCCCTGCCGGAACCGGCGCTCCTCGGCCAATTCGATCCGTTGGGTCTACTGGGGAAAAGCAAACCGTTTGTGGAGCTGCTGCGGGCCATCGAAGCCGCCGCGCGCTGCGATGTGCGGGTGCTGCTCGAAGGGCAAAGCGGCACCGGCAAGGAGCTGATCGCCCGTGCCATCCATCGGCTGAGTGCGCGTACCTCCCGGCCTTTTGTGGCCATCGACTGCGGCGCCATTCCCGAAAATTTGCTGGAAAGCGAGCTTTTCGGACACGTGAAAGGCGCGTTTACCGGCGCCAATTACGATCGCAAGGGCCTGATCGAAGAAGCGCATCACGGCACGTTGTTCATGGACGAGATCGCCAACCTGCCGTTTGAGATGCAGGCGAAACTGCTGCGCGTGCTGCAGGAGGGTGAGATTCGGCCCATTGGCAGCAACCGCCCACGCAAAGTGGATGTGCGTATTATTGCCGCCTCCAGTCCCTCTCTGCGCAAATTGGTCGAACAACAAAAATTCCGTGAGGACCTGTATTACCGCCTGCACGTTTACCCCATCGAAGTCCCGACCCTGAACCGGCGCCGCCAGGATATTCCGCTACTGGCCAACACTTTCCTCGAAAAGTTTGCCCGTCAGCAGCAGAAAGCGGCCGAATCGTTTCACCGCTCGCTGTTGGAGTTCATGCAGCAACGCCAGTGGAGCGGCAACGTGCGCGAGCTGGAAAATTTTGTCGAACGCTTGGTCACGCTGGCTGCGCCAGAAGCGACCGTTCTGAATCCAAAAATCCTGCCGCGTGAATACCGTAAAGAATTCAAAAAACTCACCGCCATGCAAGAGCCACACCCGGTTCCGAAATCCCTGCAAGAAGCCCTCGACGAAACCGAGGAGCTACTCATCCGCCAGGCCCTGCGCGACCACGATTGGAATCAGTCTCAGGCCGCGCGTGCTTTGAGGATTTCCGAACGTACGATTCGGTACAAGATGGAGAAGTTGGGGATCGTCAAGCAGAGGGCGGAGGGCAGAGGGCATGGGGGTAAAAAAGTGAGAGGAGAAAGAGATGGTTAGAAAGTTCAGGTTTCAAGATTTGGAAATTTGGCAAATGGCGATTGTGATAACCGATAAGCTTTTCGACATTGCTGATACGACAGAAGAAAAGCGTCTTTATCGCTTTACGGAGCAGTTGCGTGGTGCAGCGATGAGTATCTCCAACAATATCGCCGAGGGCTCGGGCTCGGATTCTAAGAATGACTTTGCCAGATTTGTCAACTTCGCTCGAAGGTCAGCGTTCGAATGTGCAAACATTCTAATAATTCTTTACCGAAGAAAGCTGATCAGTGAACAAGTTTTGGATGATTTATTCACTGAACTTGAAAAACTGTCCCGCAAAATGACGAACTTCAAGAAATCGCTGAGGGCGTAGGGCAGAGGGCAGAGGGCATGGAGCCTCTGCAGCCTTTGCCCTCTGCCCTACGCCCTCAGCCAATCCACCGGCAGCCTTTGCCCTCTGCCCTACGCCCTCAGCCAATCCACCGGC
>JBHHXT010000301.1:0-5750 GCA_046757165.1 bacterium
TATGTTAATCAATTTAAGTGCGTTGAATGGCAGCGCAGGTTATGCTTTCGTTATCAAGGGCATCGAGTATTTTCGCACAGCTATCCGTTTGGATCCGGATTATGCAGCGGCATTTGCCGGCCTGGCAGATGCACTAGTTATGGCAGGAAGTATCGCGGACATGATGACACCACAGGAGGCGCGGAAGCAGGCACAAGATGCTGCTTTGCACGCGCTACAACTGGATTCTACCTCCGCAGAGGCGTACAGCGCCCTCGGGTTCATGTCATTGATGTTCGAGTCGAATTGGCAAGCGGCGGAAGATAACCTGAAAAGAGCCGTAGGCTTGAATCCCTCTAATACCGGAGCCTACCGATGGTATTCATTGTACCTGACGGCCCTGGGCCGTCACGAAGAGGCGATATCTAGCTCGCAATTTCGGGTTCGGTAACCTGACACTTCCCGTTGAGTTTTCTGGCTTTGGGTGACGATAGTTCCTTGGTGGTGTGTTTTGCGGTATTCAAAAACTAACAGCTCCAACCGGAAGGAACCGTGGTCCGGCACTGTGCGCGAGGTAGAAAGTCATATTGGACTCGAACGAAAGCCGCCAAAAGCTTGAAGATGTCTGAACAAGATTTCTCCTACCGGCTGGTGCTAGCCGGGCCACCTTGTTTCTCAGCCGCTTGCAGGGCGAGTTCGGTCGCTTTCTCTGGCGCACGCTCAGGGTCAATATCGATGTGCGACGGGACGCCTCTTGCCGCCCATCATCGCTGACGCATGACCGATATTTTAGCGTGCCGAATGTTCCGTCCCACTAGCGCAGCAGCAGAAGTTTTCGCACTTGACGAAAGGCGCCCGCCTCGAGCTCATAGAGAAACATGCCGCTGGCGACGGTGCGGCCGGCGTCGTCACGACCGTCCCAGGCAACCTTGTGCTGGCCGGCGGACATGCGCCCGCGGACCAGGTTGCGAATTTGCCTGCCACCGATATCGTAGATACTAAGGGTGACATCCCCCGCCTCTGGGACAGTGAACGGGATCGTGGTTGCCGGGTTGAACGGATTAGGGTAATTCTGAGCCAATTCGAAGCCATTCGGCGCAGCGAGGACAACTTCGGTTGGCTCCGAATATTCGAACTGCCCATCCCGATCGATTTGCTTGAGTCGGTAAAAGTACCGGTTGGCCGTCACGTCGGTGTCTGAAAAAATGTAGGTCTGTGGCAGGGCGGTCGTTCCGTGACCCGCCACAAAACCGATTTTGCGCCACTGCTGTTGGTCTACAGAGCGTTCGATGTCAAAGCCAAAATTATCGGTCTCAGTTGCAGTCTCCCAGCGCAAGATAATTTCGCCGTCGCCAGCAGCCGCCGAAAACGAAATCAGCTCGACAGGCAATGGGTTGTTGCCAGTTGTGGAGGCGAGAATCCACTGCGAGTCATCGAGGTGGACGCTGAGGGCGGTCAACGTATTGTTGGCCTGGTCTTGTACGATGGCTTGCCACTGAGTCCAATCCTGTGAATAGTCGGTACGGTAGGCCAGGGTTAGCGTGTTTTCGTCGTCGATGCCATCGCTGGCAGGGTCGTAGGTGAAGGTAATGTCTGCCACCGTACTGGCGCGCCGCGTGTCGTAGAAGATTTCCCAATAGCGAACGGTGGATACATGGTCGAGCTCGCCACTGACGCCGCTTGCCACAACGCCACCGGTAATTTCAGCGACGGTTGCTTGCATGAGCGTTGCCGTGACGCCCGCGCCGTTAATGACGTAGGTCAACGCGCTGTAGTCGATACTCACATCCGTGTTATTGAACACATAGTCGACACCGGTGGCGTTGATGTCCTTCCTCTCGTGGTCGATGTTGGTGGGGTGGTAGGCGGCGGTGTTGACGACCTTGATGGGTTTGGGATAGAGCCAATACAAGACAGCCTCGCCAGGAGCAAGGGTGATTTCGGAGACCTGATAACCGATTTCCGGTGTTGCGTTCAAGACAGCTACGGTGCTGTTGGCCAGGTTGTAATTAGCGCCTGCGGTTTGGAGTTCATTGAGTAGATTGCCGGCGCTGGATTGGATGCGGTAACGCTCGAGGGGAAAGCCGGCGAAGCTGAGATACGGCAACGTGCTGACGGCGGAAGATACCGCAGCGAAGTCGTCTGAAGTGCCCTCGCTGTTGTCGTAATCCCACTGGTTTCCGCCCTGGTTACAGTAGACTGTATTGCCGACCTGTGCGCTTCGTTCGTAATGGATTGTTTTCAGAACTGCGTTATTGGCGGCGACATTGGTGAATTGGTAAGCTGGCAAGAGTTCAGCGTAGGGCGATCCCAACGTCGGACTGGGATCGAGCAGTTTGTAGCCCACGGCGCCGATGATGTGCTCGCCACCATTCTCGTATTCGATGACCGAGTGCCAGACGTTGGGTGAGTTGACGGCGTCGTACGACCAGTCTTCGAATCGCCCTGGAATGAAGTAGTTGCCTGCCACCGGGGCAGCCGGTACGTTGTCCCACAAGGCCAGGTTGGCCGAGCCGTTTTTGATTTCCACGGGGGCGGCGCCATTGAGACTGACGAACTTAGTGAGATAGTTTACCCACTGCACTTCATTGTGTTCATCTCCTGGCTTTGTTCCGACGTGCCAATCTGAGATGTAACCATAGTCGTCAGTTGTCAAAGCGGCTCCGACATGGGGGTCAGGAAAGTTCAACGTTGACAAGGTGGTCTGTGCGCCCAGAGACCCGACCCGCGCACACGCGAGAAGAAAAAAGGCCAGCGTACATATTCGCGCTCGATACATCCACATACTCCTGGTTTGATGTGAATCGGTGGCTCGTCGACTCATGATCTCCACTGAAGCTGAACCGCGAGGAAAACATTCTGAGTTCTGTCCCTTTGCGGATTGTTCGGATGGAGATGACGGATACTTTATCATATTGAGGGTTCTTAACGTGGAGAACGGAGGTGGTGAAGCATTGATTCGGTGGAGCAAGTCAGGTTTTCGTGACGCTCCCCGTCTGATTGCCAGAATAGAAATGGCAGGGCTAACGGGGGACCGAGGAGGTAACATGCAAAGAGATCTTCCTCGACATTGCTCGGCTCAATTTTGTATATTGCGGCCGCAAATGCCTAAAGCTCATGGTCAGCGCCAGCGGCACCGCGGTTGTTTTACGAGGACTAAGTTTGGGACCCAGATGGATAAGTCAAGATCACCTTTGAGCCAAGATTGATTCTTGACTTCGGTGGGCCTTTAGCTGCGATGAGCTCGTCAATTGTCATCCCCGCTTACTATCATTTTGCCCAGCTTGATGCATGACTGCACCTTGTCCCGTTTGTGGAACCCCGAAAGTTAGGGTCGGGCTCGAGAGCGGGGCAGAGCCGTTTTGAAGCCGAAAGTCACGTTGTTATGTATGATGGGGGGAGTACAGAAGATGTTCTTTGAGAGAACTTACGAAGGCCGGATAATATTCAACTTCTTCATTTTGTAGCGCAGGGTGTGCTCTGATATTTTGAGCAGGCGCGCTGTCTGCGATTGATTCCAGTTCTGTTTTGCCAACACGTGGCGGAGAATCTGCTCCTCAAATTCGGCCAGGCTTTCGGCGAGAGACTTCTCGACCCAGTAGGGGGTGTCTGAGCGCGCCCTCTTTTCGAACTCTTTTTGCAGGTCCGGGGGGAGAAATTCCGGCAGAATGAGCTCCACCGATTCGGGCGCCACCGTAACCAGACGTTCGACAAAATTTTCCAGCTCGCGGATGTTGCCGGGCCACGCCCTGCTTTTCATAAACTCCAGGATTTCTCCCCGAAAGGAGCGGGCATTCTTGCTCTGCTTTGTGACGAACTTCTCCAGAAAATGGTTCGCCAGCAGGGGAATGTCCTGCCGCCGCTCCTGCAAACTCGGCACCTGGACCGGGTAAACGTTCAAGCGATAATACAAATCCTGTCTGAATTCCTGCGCCTCTACCATTTTCAGCAACGAGGCGCTTGAAGCGGCGATAACCCGCACATCCACGTCGCGTGTCTTGTTGCTGCCGACGGGTCGAAACTCGCCCTCCTGCAAGAATCGCATGAGTTTGATCTGCATTTCCAGGGGCAGGTTCGCGATTTCGTCCATAAACAGCGTGCCACGGTGGGCCTCTTCCAGCAAGCCTTTGCGGTCGCGGTCGGCGCCGGTGAACGCCCCCTTGACGTGTCCAAACAGCTCGCTTTCCAGCAAGTTGGCCGGGATGGCGCCGCAATCGATGGTGACAAACTCGTGTGGCGCCCGCGCGCTCAAATTGTGGATCGCCCGCGCCAGCAGCTCCTTGCCGGTACCGGTCTGTCCTTCGAGCAAGATGCGCACATCACAGCGCGCCGCAGCCTCGACGGCTTTCAGCAATTCGATATATTTTTTGCTTTTGCCTATCAAACCATAGGCATGATATTTTTTTGTCAACGTCTGGTCCGGAAGGGGCGCGGTAAAATAGGCTTGCAGATTTTGCACATCTCGCAGGTACGGAGACACCAATGCCGCCAGCTTTTCAGCCAGCGCCAGGTCATTTTCTGTAAACGCACGGCTGCCGGCTTTTCGCAGAAGAATCAACGTCCCGGAGACCATACTGTTCGTTCGCAGAGGCATGCCCATGACCGATTTGATGGTCGTGCTTGTGAAGAGTGATCTGTTCAAGCGGGACTCGGATTTGATATCACCACTCAGGAAAGAGGTATTGTTTTTGACGACCCAGCCGGAAACGCTGGTATGAATGACGTGGTACTGGCGATCCCCCACATCCCGGTTCTCCTTGAACAGCGTCTTGATGGTCTCGTGTGTGCGCGGATTGAGCATGGCGAGGAGCGCGACATCGGCATCGAACAGGATGAGAGACTTCTGCACGACCAGGCGGACGGATTCGGAGAAGTCGTTCTGCTCGCCAAGCGTGAGCACAAACTCGAGCAGAGATTCGGTCTTGAACAGGTCAGAATTCTTCATTTTGCGGCGTCTTCGTGTCGCAATCAGTTTAGGTCCGTGGGCTAGAGCAAAACTCTCCAGCAATCAAGCTCCTGGCGCCTGGCCAGAACTCGGCGACATAAATGTCGCGTTACGCGCTCTGCATGACTTTGGGGCCCGGCGGACGGACGGCCCGGCGGTGACCTTCTGGCTTTCGCAATCATGGCAGACAGCGGCCCCGGTCATGAGGTACAAAAGAACCGTTCAATTGTCAAGGGTTTCTTTCCTGCCAGTGAGAACACGATAGTCATTGACAAATCAAACAATCTCTATATCTTTTGATGATAAATTCAGTGTGTCGGAGCAGCTTGTGGAAGTCTGGAAAGACATTCAAAAACCAGCTTTATGTTGACCTGACAGAAAGCGATGACGAGCAATTGGGCGTTGGCGATTCTGAGCAGGAATTGAACAAGCAATTCTATGCAGAGTCGTGGCGTGGTTAATGCCGGAAATCTGTGTCTCGACTGGGGACACAAAGCGACTGAACAGTTTGATGGATGAGTACCCCATTTCAAAAAGTACTCGAGTTCATAGAAAATCTGGACATAAGAATATCGTCCCATGGCTATGATGAATTAGCCGAAGACGGCCTTCTTGTTATGGATATTCTGTCCGGTGTAAGAGAAGCGAGGATTGTAGAGGACTACCCCGCTTATCCTAAAGGACCGGGTGTGCTGATTTTACAAAAGGATCTTCAGGGCAACCCGATCCATGTCTTATGGGGCATTCCCAGGGATGCCGCCCCTCCGGCTGTCCTGATTACAGCATATCGACCCGATCCCAAATATTGGTCGGAAGATTATATGAG
>JBHHXT010000302.1:0-5733 GCA_046757165.1 bacterium
CTAATAAACTGATGTCTCCGCCTGCTTTTTCAAGATCCGTAACATTTCTCTGCGGATTAGTCCACTGAACGGTCTGACAAAAAACCAGTACACGCTAAATTTTCGTCTTATCCCTTTTCCAAGACATTGTACCCGGGTCTCCGTAGCGACTCTTGTCTGCTGGGAGTCCATTTCAGACAGAGAAAAATTCCAGGCAATTTTCACCCCCTTATTGTCATTAAAATTGACAAAATGGTTGCAATCGACAATTGGAATGGGGTTTGGTTTGCTATCGCCTAATCCGCCTATCACCATTTCTGTCGCAGGAACATCTTCCAGAATGCTGAAATGCTCCGAATTGAGCATGGCATCGAGAGTCAGATCATCTGCAGCAAGTCCTCTGAGTTTGAATAATATTCGGGTAATCCAGGACTCGCTGAAGTCAAGGTGACGGACAAGCGGATAAACCGAACGTGCCTCTGCCTTGACTGCGACGGTGTGAATTTCATTGAAATCAAATTCAGGCAGATATTGATCTATAAGCATTGCTGGTCCTGTGAGTGAATTCGTATCGCTATCCATTTATGGCATACCCCCAGTAAATTAAACCCGAATTAACCAGCCACAATATCCATTGCCCGAGGAACAGATACTGCGAGCGTTTTTGTTTGAGCAGGAGCAGGGTTGTCAGCCAGGAGATAAGGTACAGCACAAAGAATGACCCGGCCAAAAGGATGATGATAGATTCATGCTCAATTAAATCCGTTACAGCAACCATGATCAGCGACGCCGATAGTATGAGTAGATCAGCCGTCACCATCTGGAAAGCGCACATGGCCTGTACCCAGTGGCGTCCTGCTGTTTCGACATCGGCGCCTTCGCCGGCGTTGTGCCCGGGGGCTATTTGCATCGTTTCTTTGGTTCCCACAAAAGTATGCGCGAGAAAAGCGACAAGTGTGAGCAGACCCGCGATAAGCAACGGAATATTCATCGAGCAATCTCCTTTCTAAAAACAATCCGCCGATCCATAAGCCAACCGACAAAAGGGATTTCCACCCAAACAATCAGATAGAAAATACTCAGGTACCAGTGACTGAAGATGTAGGAATGTCCCGCACCCTGCATCAATCCAACGTAAACATAATCATAAATCGTCAGTGGAACCGAACCGTAGAATGCCAGCCATAGAGAATTTTTGAGATAGTTTTCCTTCCATACTTTATCGAGAACGAGATAGGTCAAAGGCAGTAGCAGGGAGAAGGCAAAAACAGATAGCCAAACCTGGGCGCTGTAAGTCCAGGTCTGATAGTAATCACTGGGCAAGCCAAATAAGAAGAAGACAAGCCAAATCACAAATGTAATCATAAATGTTGTCACGTGTTTGCTGGTCATCAAACCCTCCTTTCAGCGGCGTTTCAGGTAGTTGGTTGTAAACATCTTGTCTGGGATTTCAATATCAAATGTCATCTCAAGCGTTTCCACGACGGTTTCCCCGCCCTCCTGCAAGTTAGCCATCACGAGTTTCATCGCAACCCAATGGCCGTCGATCTTCTTCACATCATAGCATTGCAGGCGTTTGAGCAGCTCATCGTCTTCGTAAAAATCGATCTTCAGGGTGAGGAATTTCTCTTTATCCGCCCACAAGATGAGCCTGGAATAGTGCGGCCCACTTTCTGTAGGAACCAATTCAAATTTGTAACAGGCCGCCCCGTCGACCTTTTCCTCGCCCAACAGGGTGTACGTGTAATCTTCTTCAATGCTGCCGCCGGACATATCTTCGTACGCGAAATCGCTGCCCTGCACCTTTTGCCGCCGGGCATGGCTGGCGAGATGCCGCACCCGGTCCGTTTTGGGCGTATAGAACCAGATGTCATCCCCATCATTAAGCATCAGAATCTTATCCCCCTTGACCCGTTTTGGGCCGGTGTAAATCGTCAACTGTTTTTCATTTTTATCTTTGGTATAAGATTTCATCTCAAGTGTCCGTTTCTTGCCGCCCGAAGTGGTAATGATTTGCTTCATAACCCCCTCACTCGAAGCAACCCGTTCCGTTTCATCAATCTTTTTGATGATCTCTTTTGGCGTCAATTCCTGAGCGTGAGTGCCTCCCGCGGTCAGAAGAAGTACAGCAGCAAATAGGATTGGTCTTTTCATTGTTAATCCTCTCTCGCAAGATTTATACAAAGATATTGTTCTATTGCTCCATTGTTGAGTTGCCATGGGGCTAAAACAATGAAACAATAAATCCCGGAACAGGACGAAAGCCAAAGGTGCTAAGCTTCAACCTTTGCCTCGACCTTAACCTCAGCGTTCGCCTTCGCGTCTCTGCTTTCCATCAACCCCAACAACGCAGGCAGAATAATGATGGAAGTCAAGAAACACGCACCAACACCGATGAACAGGGCTAAGCCGAGACTGCCCAGTCCCCGATAGGTGGCAAATACGAGCGATCCGAATGCCAGCATGGTTGTAATTGTGGTCAGCAAGACGGCCTTGCCGGTGCTGGTAACAACCGTGCGGATCTTCCCTTTTCCTTCCACCTTATAGCGGTGCAGAATGTGAACGCCGTCATCGATACCGATGCCGATAATGAGCGGCAAGCCCATCAGATTAACCATGGTCAATTGCAGGCCAAACAGATGCATCGTTCCAATCATCCAGACCGCTCCCACGATGAGCGGTATCATTGCCAGAACGGCGAACCGCAGTTTCCTGAAATCCCAGAGGAGAAGCAGAAAAACAACGATCAGGGTGAGCAGGGCTGCTATCCGCCCGTCTTTAGCGATGATTTCGACCAGAACGTAGAATATCGCCGGAACCCCGGTCACTCTCGGGTCAAGTTTTTGCATGCGGTTGGTGAATCGTTCCAGAAATTCAAGATTCCACACTTGTTCCCTGGGATAGATGGTCACGAGGTATTTATTGCCGTCGTTGTTTACGAATCGAGTAGAAATATTGTGCGGCAGATTCTCGACGGAGACCGGGGCTGTGGATGCCATGCCCAGCGCGATCTGACGAAAACGCGGCTCGAAATGCTTGTTGAAGAGATTCAAACTTCGAACGGTTTGGCTGCGATCGGATTTCAGCTTTTCTACCAACGAAGCGATCATGGTCTTGTTTTCCGCATTCTCCAGATCGCCGATTATTTCTTTGCACTTTTCATCGACTTTATCCTGTCCGCCGAGATAGGCTAACTGGGCCAGCTCAATCACATTATCTTCGACCCTGTACAGCTCATCAAAAAACGGATCCAGTTCGCTTTCTGAAAGCGGCGTTATTTTGCGACTGTTTTGAAGACTTTCCTGAATTTCCCGAAGATGCGGCAACCGTTTCCGCTGCTGTTCTGCAGACGGCACATATTCCGAAATACTCGTCACCATGCCGACCATCTTCAAATCCTTGGCCGCTTCAGAAATTCTTCGCGCCTCTTCAACGGATGAAGTTGTGATCAGTGCAAAATCCGGTGTGACGTCGAACTCATCTTCCATTTCGTGCTGCAGTTTGATCGAGGTCAAGCCCACCGGTTCCATGTTCAAGTAATTGTAGTCGAAGGTAATGCTCAAGGCAGAATAGAGCAGAAGAGCCGTGACGAGAAGAGCTGCGGACAGGACCAAGACCGGTTTGTGGGAAATCGCTTCAGAGAATCTTCCTAAAAAAACAAACTGCGGCGCGCGCATTCTATACTTCTTTTTGAGAAGCTTCATCGTAATCTTATCGCGCAGTGAAAGCATGGCTGGCAAAACAAAGAGGGCTGCAAGCATGCAGCACACAACGCCGCTGCCGGCAACAATGCCGAACTCGGACATGCCTGCTGTTTCGGAAATCATCAGGGTCAAGAAAGCGCACGCCGTTGTCAGGCCTCCGGTGATAATGCCATTGCCCGATTTCAATAATGCATGGCGCAGTGACTGCCCTATGGGATACCCGGCTGCGCGATTTTCGGCATAAATCGAGATAATATGAATTGAAAAGTCGACGCCCAATCCGAGCAAGATCACAGAGAACATCGAAGTCATGATGTTCAAGCTGCCAACAGTTAATGCGGCAAATCCGGCCGCCCAGGTGATACCCATTGTCAAAGTAAGGCCGGCAAGGATAGGGGCAACCCACATTCGGAAGGAAACGACAAAGAGAGCGAGAATGAGGGCCAAAGCGAGGAGCGATGTCACGTACATATCTTCACTTACCGCCACCATCTCGTCCCGGCTAAGAGCAATGGTTCCGGTTGTGCCGGCAAAAAGGCCAGGATATTTTTCGGAGACCTGCGCAATCAATTCATCTATGGTGTTCTCTGCTTCTACGACTTTCTCAATATCTGTCATCGTAAAGGTAGGCTGGGCAAAAATAAGTAGCATATCTTTGTCCTGCGAAATCATATACTCATCACCGAGCAGGAAGCGCTCCGCGGCACTCTTCGCAAGAGGGGAGCTCAGGGCGTCGCCTTCGGTCGCATATTTTTCGATGGCGTACAGCCAATATTTAACCCCATCCAAAAACATGACGGCATTCTTTTCCTTTTCCGTGGTCGAAATGCTTTCCTCGTCTTGACCATAAGTTTTTTCGAAGTTGTCGTTGAGATGCCTGAGCCAGGGCAAAAGGCTCAGGTCTTTGTAGATATCTTTGCTGTTCTTTAGATCCTTTGCCTTCTGCAGCATGAAGCCGTGTTTGAGGAAAAATTCCCGCTCCAGTTTGTAATCAACCCGCTGGATATAGTCGGTCATGGCTGCGACTTTCGGCGCCAGCTCATCGGCGAACTGTTTCAGGTGCGCCTCTTCTCCCCGTGCCGCGATGATGATCATGGAGGCGGTGCTGTAATCGTCGATGACCTGGTTAAATTCCTGCACCATGGGGTGATCTTGCGGCATCAGGTTTTTGAAGTGCATGGTTAGTTTCAGTTGACTGGCAAGTCCCGCCGCCAGCACCGTAACCGCCAGCGCAATTGCGAACATCCATCCTGCCCGACGTTCTGCTAACTCGGCGATTTTGCTGAGCATTTTTTCTCTCATTATCTCTCTCCCTCATTCTGCGACCGACTGTTCGGTCGAATCCATAGTAAATAAAATCATCACGCTTCTATTCCTCTGAGAATAGTCTGCGTTAATTCTTCTCCTGATTCAATAACCGGAAAATTGCGTTTGTCCATGATCCATTGCAGCGCCAATCCATCCATAGCGGCGATAATAAGAGAAGCAACCATCTCGGCGTTCATTTCTCTAAATACCCCTGATTGAATCCCCTCGTTCAAGATTGAGGCGATGTATTGGCGATATTTGTCATAGACTTGCTTCAAATCGATCTTCTCATGCCTGTCCCGGACGCCTTCCGCCCAGAAATCGAACATAATATCAACAAAATCAGCAGATTGAAGATAGACTTCAAAGGAGGTCCTGATGAAGGCAGCGATTTTCTCTTTTGGACTGGTTAGCAAATAAATCCGCTTACCTATTTCGTCATCCAATTCTTGCTGAAAGGTGTTGAAGGCTGCCAGGAATATCTCATCTTTGCTGCGGAAATATTCATAAATCGTTCCTTTGCCAATTGCGGCTGCTTGGGCAATATCGATCATTTTTGTTTTATCAAAGCCGTTCCTGGCGAAGACAGATATCGCTGCCTGCACGATTTGTTGCTTCTTTTCTTTCTTGTTGACGACTTTTGGAGCCATACTGCCAAGCCTCTTTCGAACCAATACCGACTGGTCGGTCATAATATACAACATCGATCACTTTTTGTCAAGTGGTTTTTGATACATTGATC
>JBHHXT010000303.1:0-5706 GCA_046757165.1 bacterium
CCCATCCATCAAAATACACCGCATCCCCAATATTAAAACCTACCAAAAACGCACACCAGGTCCCAGTTGCCAGAAACTGCTGGTACTCGATCCACTGTTAGTTATTAAGTTAATTGCGCTGTTGCGCCGGTACGAGATTGATTTAATCCATGCGCACCATTTTGAAGGCATGTTGGCATCCTGGTATGCCCACAAGTTATTCAATAAGCCATTGGTATTTGACATTCACACATTATTGGAGTCCGAACTACCTTACTATGGCTCAGGGTTTCCTTTGTCATTGAAAAAGCACGTGGGTCGGTTGTTCGATAGAATTGTGCCTCACTTCGCCAATCAGTTAATTGCTGTTTCAGATGAAATCAAAGAAAAGCTAATCAAACAGCATGGCTACACCAAACGGCAGATCCCGGTGATTCCCAACGGAATGGAGCTAGAGCTATTCGGAGACATTGGTGTGTCAGGTTGCTCAAAAGAGGGGCAATCCAAAACACTCGTATTTTCTGGCAATCTTTCCCTCTACCAGAGAATAGATCTTCTTTTGGAGGCGTTTCGTGAGGTATGCAATCAACGATCGGATGTGCACCTTAAGATGTTGACCGCGAGCGATTTCAGTTCCTATGAAGTGTTGGCGCGAGAATTAGGTGTACGAGAGCGTATCGACGTTAAAGAGTGTCAATTGGAGGATTTACCAAACGAGCTGGCAAGTGCAACGATTGCGTTAAACCCTCGTACGGAATGCGACGGTTTACCGCAGAAATTGCTAAACTACATGGCAGCTGGTATCCCTGTGGTTAGCTTCGAAGGTTCAGCAAAGCACTTCTTGCATGGGCAACACGGCTTGGTCGTTGAGAACGGAAATACGAAGGAGTTTGCCGATGCCATCGTAAAGATACTGGATCATCCGGAACGGGGGAAAAAATACGGTGAAGATGCGAGAAGCTTTGTTCTCAATGAAATGTCCTGGGACAAGACAGCCGCAAATGTAGAAGAAATTTATGACCAGATCCTATGTGAGACTCAAAGTAACGAAGGGAGAGTTAGACCGTGAGGCTTTGTTTTCTGGTCAGTGCGTATTTCCGTTGGGGGAAATACGGTATTGTAGTTGGCCATTTGTTTTGGTATTGGCGATAGGAATTTGTCGCATCGCTTCACGATTATCTACCGATTCAGCAGTGTCGGCGGTCGGAACAAAACCGGCCAGTGGGGATCGGTTTAAAACCGGCCAGTTAGTGTGGTTTTAAATCTTTACCATTTTCTCTATTTTGTTTGCAAGCCTTGTCTTTGAGGCGGTAACTCTTTCCGACGATCTGGAAGACTTCTGCGCGGCTGAGAAAACGGTCGAGGATGGCCGTGGCCGTAGGCACATCGCCGATCAGTTTTCCCCATTCCTCGAGGGGGCGGTTGGAGGTCATAATGGTTGAGCGCAGTTCGTAGCGGCGCATCATAATCTCGAACAGGTGCTCGCCCGAGTTTTTGGGGAGTTTTTTAAGCCCCATGTCGTCGATGATGAGCAGGTCAGGCGCGAGATAGCGGCGTAAGCTCTTGGGGCTTTCGTTGAAGGCTTCGGCCTGACTGAGTTCTCCGACGGCATCAAAGATGGAGCGGTACATGACGGTGTACCCCACCCGGGCAGCCTGATGTCCAATGGCCTGGGCGAGGTGAGATTTGCCGACGCCCGGGGGTCCGGTAAAGAGGATATCACGATGTTCCCGGATGAAGTGACAGGTGGCCAGCTCCATCATCTCCCTGCGTTTGATGGAAGGGTTGAAGGTAAAGTCGAAGTCCTCAAGGCTTTTAAGATCGCGGAACCTTGCGGCTTTGACCCGGCGGGCGATGGCCCGGTCGTTTCTAATGGCGATTTCATCGTTGACGATCAGCTCCAGGAACTCGGCGTGGCTGAGCTGATTCCCCGCGGCCTCCTGCAGACGGACTTGAAGCGTGGAGAGAAGTCCCGAGAGGCGCAGTCGTTTAAGTGTGCTTTGAAGTTGTGGATTCATCGGTTTTCCCTTTCCTCTTTGGGTTTAAATGATACACTCAGATACTGCTCATAATCCGCCAGAGGACGGATGATCTCATGCTGCTCGGTAAATTCAAACGGGATCTCATCGGCATGGCGTTTGATGAGCTCGCGCAAGGGACGAAGCCGAAACAGATTGGCCCGAAGCGCGGTACGGCTGGCCTGATTGATGACCGAAACCGGGTACGTTCGGGTGAGGCTGACGAAGCCCTGGAGCACCCGCACGCCTTCGATGCCCCGGGCGTCGAGCATGGCCCGGGCCCAGGCGGCGGCCGGTGTGCCGATCCGGGCAGCCCGGGACAGGAGATACGACGCGCCCCGCTCCACGGCGGATATCTTTGCATCCGCGATATGGGCCCGGCAGGTCTTGAAGCGGCCCGGGGCGATCCGAGAATGGACGGCAATCTGTTTGAAATGCTGGTCAAATACACGTATCAGACGGGCATCCCAGCGGATCCAGACCTGCCGGCCCAGATATTCCGGTGGGACGGAGTAATAGGCTCTGGCCACCTCCACATGGCCGTCGCGATGCACCTTACGCTGCCCCTCGTGGTAGAAGGGAAAGGACTCTTGGGGTAAAGGCTGTAAGGCAGTCCGTTCTGTCTCGAACATCCGGCGGACCTGTCTTTTGGTCGTGCCGTGGATCCGGGTATCGGCCACCTTCGTCTCCCAGTGGATAAGAAAACGCTTCTGCTCCTCCAGGGAGGGAAACGTCCGGCCTTTCAGGGCATTGTCCTTGACGTACTTGACTCCGCTTTCGATCTTGCCCTTGTGCCGGGGGGTGTAGGGTTTCGTGGGAAGGATGATGGTCCCGTAATGCCGGGCAAAGGCAAGGACTTTGGGGTTCAGGTCGGGATCGAACCAGTCGGCGTTCTTCACCGCCGCCTTCAGGTTATCGATCACCAGGGTTCTGGGGACCCCGCCAAAATGTCGGAAGGCGTTTTCAAGGACCCGGATGAAGTTCTCCGTGGTCTGCCGGTACACCGGTTCGCTATAGCCTTTGCGGGAGTGGGAAAGCGTGATGCGAAGCACATGGGGACGGCGTCTTATCCCGCCTTCGATGACCCAGGCCCCCGAGCCGAAGTCCACCTGCGCCTCGGCGCCGGGCGCGCACTCCATACGGCGAAACGGAAGCGGGGTGGCCGCGCCGAGTTTTCGGACAAACCGCTTGACCGAGGAGTACGACGCGGTAAACCCTTCTTCCGCGCTCAGGTCCTGGTAGATCCGCTGGGCCGTCAAGCCCAGATCCAGCTTGTCCTGGATGACGCTCTTGAAAGGTTCGCACTCGCTGGGTCGGCCTGAACAACGCCCGGCATCCGGCAAGATCAGATCCGACAGGAACGATCCCTCAGATCCGGGGGTCGAAATGGCTGGTTTTGAAGTTTCAGGAGGGGGTGAGCCGGGGGTCGAAATGGTCGGTTTTAGCGAGCCCGTCTTTCGCAGTCGGTCGTAACGGGCAACCGTCTCCCGGTGGACGCCCAACTCTCGGGCGATGCGCCGGTGATACCAGCCTTGCTCCAATAAACCTATGATTGCCTGGGTCTTTGCCATTCTGAGTCTGTTTGCCATGTATACCTCCTTTAAAAATGAGGTATACAATAGCCCTCAAAATGGCCGGTTTTGTTTCGACCCTATGTGGCCGGTTTTAACCGACCGCTGACAGTAATAGTCTGGAAGATTATATTCTGAGTGCTTATCAATGTCAGCAATTAGTGCAGAGAAATTTTCAGCCAATAGAAAACGGTAGTAAATTAAAGTTTCAAATCTGTCCTTTTGGTGAATACCAAAAAGATATTTGGCCATTTGTTCAATTGTTTGAGCATTAATTTCGATACCCTTAGTTGCTTTTTGAAAATCGTTAAAACTTTGTTCTTCAATTTCTTTGGCATGTTCAATAAAGCCAAGCTCAACTAGTTTAGGGTTTGCTGAAAAACGTTTAAGTTTTTGATTTTAAAAGGATTTAGTCTGTAGTATAATGCTCGAAGTGCAAAGAAAAAGCCCATAACCCCCTAAAAAGCGTGCATCAGGAGTTCACATGTATCGGAGAAACGACCCAAATCAGCTGTCCTTTGAGGATTTTCATCTACCTTTTGGAGGGAAACTTCGGAGTGACAACCGATGGGTGATACTCGCGAAACAGATCCCGTGGTCGGAGGTCGAGAAAGAATACGTCGTTCATTTTTCAGAAGATGACATGGGATCTCCAGCCAAGTCATCGAGAATGGCTTTTGGTGCATTGATCCTAAAAGAGCGGCTTAGAGTGACAGACCGGGAACTAGTCGAACAAATCTCTGAAAACCCCTACCTTCAGTACTTCCTCGGGCTATCGACCTATCAAGACAGCGCCCCGTTTCATGATTCCATGCTGACCCATTTCAGGAAGCGATTCAGCCAGAAATCCCTTGAGCTTATCAACGAATCGATCGCACTTGCGGCCAGAGCAATGGAAGAAACACGAGAGCAATCAGAAGAAACACCCGAGTCAGATCAGGAAGGACCGCCGCCCAAAGGCAAGCTGATTGTCGATGCCACCTGTCCCCCGGCAGACATCAAATATCCCACCGACTTAAACCTGCTCAACGAAGCCCGGGAAAAGACAGAAGAGATCATCGACCGGATGCACACCTTCCGGGCAAAGCCTGCGAAAAAACCTCGGACTTATCGTCAGAAAGCGAGAAAGGCCTATCTCCTGGTCTCCAAGGCAAGACAGCCAG
The DNA here is from genome assembly GCA_046757165.1 of bacterium. Classification (GTDB taxonomy): domain Bacteria; phylum Zhuqueibacterota; class Zhuqueibacteria; order Oceanimicrobiales; family Oceanimicrobiaceae; genus JBHHXT01. The sequence continues at coordinate 4,732 of JBHHXT010000303.1, forward strand.
GAAGAAAAAAAATGAGGAAGGGCATTGGCAAGCAACTGGGCTACGTGAAACGCAACCTAAGATCAATTTCCAAAATGGGCCAAGAAGGCCTACTGCCTCACCTGAAGCCAAATCAATATAGACATCTTCTCATCATCAATGAACTTTATCGTCAGCAATTGTGGATGCACCTGTTCAAAGTTCATCGAGTCGATCACCGAATCGTAAGTATCGCACAGCCCCATGTTCGTCCCATCGTACGAGGCAAAGCAGGTGCCAAAGTTGAGTTTGGAGCGAAGGTCTCACTAAGTCTGATAGATGGAATCAGTTTTGTGGATCGGATCAGCTGGGACGCCTACAACGAATCATCCGATTTAAAGACACAAATTGAGCGCTATCGAAAGCGATTCGGGCATTACCCTGAATCCGTCCACGCAGACCAGATATACAGAACGCGGGCGAACCGCCGTTATTGCAAAGACAAAGGGATCCGATTGTCGGGGAAAGCCTTAGGGCGACCGAAGAAACTGACAGATGAAAATGCCGCAGAACTTACGGCGCACAAGAAACTGCTGCGCCAAGATGAGCTTGATCGGATCGCAATAGAAGGCAAGTTTGGTCAAGGCAAGCGGCGCTTTGGCCTGTCCCGGATCATGGCGAAGCTAGCGGCAACTTCTGAGACAATGATCATGATCTCTTTCATGGTGATGAATCTTGAGAAGATGCTTACAAAAGCGCTTTATTTTTGTCTTCATTTGCGTTCAACACTGCTGAACCTTCTCAAGAAGGCCTTTTCTCGGCTCAGGGAACCTTACAGGGTCCCGATCTGGTGGCGGCTGAATTAATGAGGGATCAGATTAGCGGAATAAGGAAAAAAGATTCTCACAAAATGGGTGAACTTGTTTTGAAGAAATTCCCGGTCTGACTTTTTCAGCAAACCCTACTTATGGAAATCGAAGACCGGAACGACAATCGCTTGACGCTGACTTATGCCTT
>JBHHXT010000304.1:0-5656 GCA_046757165.1 bacterium
CAGATTTGTTTGAAAAGCCCAATAAATAAAGTAAAAATCAAATATTAAAATGCAATAAGGAATATTGGCGCTCGTGATAAAGCAGATTTTACAGTTTAATTTGTAGTTTTGATATTCAATCTTTGATATTATATTTGATACTAATATGAAGAATGACAAAGAAAAATTCAAAAAGGAATACAAGAGAAGACTGTAAAATTTTGTTCTGAGACTCATAGAATTTTTGGATAGATTACCGAAAGACAATGTTTCTAGAAGAATAGGGGACCAATTATTACGAAGCGGTACAAGTATTCTTGGGAATTATGTTGAGGGACAATCAGCTAGTAGTAAAAAGGACTTTACCAACGATTTTAATCATTTGTTGAAATCTACCAATGAGAGCAAACTATGGCTTGCTTTGCTTCGAGATAGCAAACGCGCTAACTCAGAAGAAGTTGATTGGCTTTTAAAGGAGTTGGAAGAATTTGGAAAGATATTCGCTTCAAGTATTTTGACGCTTAAAGCAAAGAAATAATTTTACATTCTGATTTGTGTCATTTTGATATTTGATTTTTGATATATTTAGTATCCTTCTGGAGGGAGACATGCAGAAAAGCCCGGCCAACGAAAAGGGACATCCCGTTCTCGTCATCGATGATGAACCCAGTCAGCTCAAGACCATCGCCGATATTCTCGAAACGGAGGAATTGCAGCCTATTTGTTGTCGGACTGGCAAGGAGGCATTGCAGGCATGCAAACAGTACGATGTGATTGTGGCCATTCTCGACTTGCGACTGCCTGATATGGACGGCCTGGAAGTGCTGAGAGAGCTGAGACGGCAGAATCCGGAAATCAAGGTGATTATCAACACCGGATACGCCTCGCTCGAATCGGCGATGGCTGCTGTTAATGAGGAAGCGTATGCTTATGTCAAGAAGATGGGTGATGTCGGAGAACTGCTCGCGCATGTCCATCGTGCTTTCCACGCACACTTGACAGGGTATAGTGAAAGACTCGAGCAGGAGGTCAAAAAACGTGCTGCCGAGCTGTTAGGAGTGAATCGTGAGCTAAGGAAAGAGATAGCCGAGCGCAAGCACGCGGAGGTCGCGCTGCGGGAAAGCGAGCAAAAATACCGCACTCTGGTGGAGAGTACAACCGACGCCATTGTGTCCATCGATTCCGCCGGGGATGTCGTGTCATGGAACAAGGGCGCACAGGCCATGTTTGGTTACACGCCTGAAGAAATATTGGGGAAAGCCTCGGCCATACTGCTCCATGAGCGGCAGCAAGAAAAACATAGCGAGACTTTGAGAAAAGTACGAGAAACGGGTTCTATTCAGAGACTCGAGACGGTCACCCTGGCCAAAGACGGAACCCGCTTTCCGGTGGAAATGAACTTGAGTGCCATCATGGATGACGCCGGCATGTTCAGTGGCGTTTCAGCCATCATCCGGGATATCACCGAGCGCAAACAGGCGGAAAAAGAGAGAGAACGGCTCGAGAAGCAGTTGCGTCATGCACAAAAAATGGAAACCGTTGGAACTTTGGCCGGCGGAATCGCTCACGATTTCAACAACATCCTGCAGGCAATCCACGGCTTTGTCGAGATGTGTCTGGAGGATGTGCCGCCGGGCAGTCAGACGCACGACGATTTGCAAGAGGTGATGAAAGCGACCAACCGCGCCAGAGATCTCGTGCAACAGTTACTCACGTTCAGCCGGCACGAGATTCCGGAGCGAAGACCCGTGCGGCTCCGCCTCATCGTCCGAGAGGCACTCAAACTGTTACAGGCCACACTACCCTCTAGCATCGAAATCCGCCGAAAGATAAATCGTCGCTGCGGCATCGTCCGGGCGAATGCCGGCCAGATTCATCAGGTTGTGATGAATCTGTGCACGAACGCATACCAGGCAATGGGTGAGAGCGGAGGCGTGCTCGAGGTGAGATTGGATCGGGTCGCGGCTGATGCGGCATTCAGGAAAACGCACCCCAACCTGACGGAAAAAGAATATGTCCGGCTTACGGTCAGCGATACAGGCCAGGGCATGAGCCGGGCCACCCTGGAGCGAATGTTTGATCCCTTCTTTACCACCAGGGAGGTTGACGAAGGAACGGGCCTGGGTCTTTCGGTTGTCCATGGCATCGTGACCGCCCACGGCGGCGAAATCACCGTAGATAGCGAGCCAGGAAAAGGGTCCACCTTCCGTGCTTACTTTCCTGTGACTGAAATGACTGCTGAACAGAGTATGCAATTCGAGAGGAAGATCGTAGGCGGGCATGAACGAATCTTGTTTGTCGACGATGAGGAAATCGTCGCCTCCGTGATCAAACGAAGCCTGGAGAGACTCGGCTACCAGATCACCACCCGGAGCAGCGGTGCGGATGCCCTGGAAACCTTCCGTGCCCGGACGAAGGAATTCGACCTGGTGATCGCCGACCAAATCATGCCCCAAATGACGGGTGTGCAATTGGCGAGAGAATTACTGCGCCTCCGGCCGGATCTTCCCATCATCCTGATGTCAGGCTTTAGCGAGCGTATCACCCCGGAGTTGATCAAGGCGACTGGCATTCGCGAATTCATTATGAAGCCCGTTGTGGCAGGGGATCTCAGTCAGGCTATCCAGCGTGTCCTTGCCACGAAGCAAGACAAGGTGACGAATGGTGAGCGCTTAAAGGGGCGATGAACACAAGCCTCGCAGGAGCACCCCGTGACAAAATCCCCAAACGACTGGATGTCCCCCAGAAAATCCCCAAACGAAGCTTGACATTGAGCAAAAAATATCTATCTTTAATGCGATTGATTTATCCGAATTGTTGATGCTCAATTGTTTATGGTGTCTGATGTCTACCTTAACATACGTCGAAAGTTCCGTGACGTCACCTCCGGATGAGGTGGCGCAGATTCCGTTTACCGGCCTGGATTGGGTTTGGTTTTATGTTGTTGGAACGCTGTGTAATTTGGAGTGCACCCATTGTCTTGTGAGTGCAGGACCAGACAGCCGGGTTTTGTCGCCCCTTGAGGTCGATGAATTGGAGGCGGCGCTGCAGCAAGTCACGCCGCTCCAGAATGGGCGGCCCTTCCAGATTGGATTCACCGGTGGCGAGGTCTTCATTCTCGAGTCGTCAAAATTCCACCGCCGTCTCTTTCCTATGGTGGAAATCGCATTACGCTATGGCGATTTGCTCATCTTGACCAATGGGCTTTTGGCTGATGACCACACGCTGGAGGCCTTGTTGCAGATCGAACGCAGATCTTGCCATCAGATCAGTTACCGCGTTAGTTTGGATGGCTGGAGTGCGCGGGAAAATGATCGCATCAGGCGCCACCGCAACGACCGGCCCACGTTTCAACTCATCCTTGCCAGCTTGAGGCGTTTTGTTGAACATGGCATCCATCCTACTATCGGCTACACCTACGAGGGATCAGGACCGGCCTCCGAGGTGCTTCTGAGAAAAGACCATTTGGAAGCGAAATATCGAAGGTTACTGCGCGAGACCGGCCTGGGATCCCTTGAACTCCTGGGCATTCCATTCTTTGACCAGGGCTCTGAAACCGTTCGCAGGGAAACGTTTGCGATCCCACATATCACCTCCCCGGGAATTACCAACCATTGTATTGCCACCTATGCCAATAGCGCATTTCACCTGTTTCAATGTTCCTACGCACGATCGTTTGCCAAAGAGCCGGGCGGCGAGTGCGGGTGGTATAAATGTCCAATCCTTGCGGCCAGACAACTCGCTGAAGGCGCGTTCCTGGGCCGGAACCTGCAGGAAGCGGTACGGACCATCCCGCTGGACCACCCGCAATGCATCACTTGCTTCGCTGCCGCCACGCAGGGCATTGGTATGAGCTGCGGCGGTTCATAAAACGGTGCTGCTGCAAGGGGATTCGTGCGTGATTCGATCAAAAAGGAGGGAGAATTATGGCTGTTCATCTGGACCCCAAAGACTACTATCGCTTGCCCTGGAGTCTGACCGACAACGCGATTTCATGGCTGGAACCGACCTGGAAATGCAATATCTATTGCGAAGGCTGTTATCGCATCAATGATCCTCGCGGGCATAAGAGCCTCGAGCGCATCAAAGAGGAGCTCGAGGTTTTCAGGAAGTACCGCATCACGGACGGCGTCTCCATAGCAGGCGGGGACCCCCTCATCCATCCCGAGATTGTAGAAGTCGTGCGCATGGTCGCCGAGGCCGGACTGAAGCCAGTCATCAATACCAACGGCGTGGCATTGACGCGAGAGCTTTTGCAGGAGCTCAAGCAGGCCGGGGCGCAGGGGTTCACGATTCACGTGGATAGTAAACAGAGTCGCCCGCATTGGAAGGGCAAAAACGAGCTCGAGTTGTGCGAGCTCAGAGAACAATTTGCCGAGATGCTGCATGAAATTGGCGGGCTGTCGTGCGCATTCAACTCCACCGTTTATGAAGATACCCTGCACTACGTGCCGGATCTGGTCGAATGGGCCCACCGGCAGATTGAAAAAGTGCATGTCCTGGTCTTTATTGCTTATCGTGCGGCGGAGCTTGACGGCCGCTTTGATTACTACGCCGGCGGTGAAAAAGTCAATATGGGGGAAGTGCCCTACACAACTGACGGGGACCGCAAGGTGGACATCCTGTCCACGGACATCTACGAGCTGATCCAAAAACGCTTCCCGAACTTTGACAGCGCCGCCTATCTCAACGGGACGCACAAACCAGATTCGTTCAAGTGGCTGTTGAGCGGTCGTATTGGCACCAAAGAGAGGATATGCGGCTATGTTGGACCCCGCTTCATTGAGGTTGCGCAGATCTTCCATCATTTGCGCCACGGACATTATCTCGCCTATACCGAGCCCAAAATCCACCGCCGGGGCAAAGCCATGCTGCTGCTCTCCGCGATTGACAAAAAAGTTCGGGCCATTGCGAAGGACTATTTTCAGTCTGTGATGAGAAATCCCGTTCGACTTTTCAGACGGTTGCACTACCAGTCGATCATGATTATTCAGCCGGTAGATGTACTGGAGGACGGCGGGCAAAACATGTGCGACGGCTGCCCGGACATGACCGTCCTGGATGGCAAGCTAGTCTGGTCATGCCGTGTGGAAGAGCCGCTTCAATACGGTTGTTTTGTGCACACGGTGCCGAAAAATCTGGTGCATGTTCAGGATTCTTCAACTTAGCGGTTGTGCAAAAACACCCTGGTAAGAAGGTCCAGAAATGATCCAACACGGTCTGTGACCGTGTTTTGACTAAGGGCCGGTGTAGTTATTAATTTGGCATTCTAAAAGTGCAATGGTAGCATTGAATCGTAGCCCCGACCCCTTGTGGGTCGCTTCTCCGATGATACCCCACAAGGGGGTATGGCTACGGTGAAATACCATCTTATTTTTGCAGCGCGATGAAATCATACAAAATGAAAATCTCTGCGAGCGATGAATTCAACATTTAGTTTGGAAAAGGCCGCGCCCCTTGCCGGCAACTACTTCGTCTCAGCTTACCCACCATTCTCGTGCTGGGCGAGAGAGGACAAATCCGCCCTCGAACGCCTGCTGGATACCCCGCAATCGGCAAGCGTGAGTGCGCCGTTCGGGGTGTACGTGCACATCCCTTTTTGCACGGTTCGCTGTCTGTACTGTTATTACCTTTCTTATGCCTCGAGGTCATTCGAGCAGATGGAGCGCTACATCGA
>JBHHXT010000305.1:0-5610 GCA_046757165.1 bacterium
CCGCCTTATGGCGGCACTGCGAACGCTACGAACAAACGATTCCATGAATAATGCAGGTTAGAGAATTATCCACAAAGATACAAATAAAATTGTAGGCGTATTCATCGGCGGTTCTTTCACGGCCCGTCTCCCAGCATGTAGGCGTGTGCCCGCGAAAGTTCTTGGAACATGTCGCCCGCCCGGTAGTAAATATATTCTATCCCAACTTTGATTTAATTGTTCTGAATTGTCTTATCAACTTTTCTGGAGATTTCCCATGAAAGATCCTCAAGAGGAAAAGAACCTCCCTGAGCCTTCAACTGGCATTTCTCGCCGTAGTTTCTTAAAGGGTTTCGGAGTGACTTCAGTTGGAGTTGGAGTTGCAGGGACACCAGTCTCAGAGTTGTTAACACGAATGGGCGAAACCGCTACAAAAGCTGAAGGGAAGCTGCTGGGTCCCAATGCGGTAAGTATCACATTAACTGTAAATGGTAAGAAGATGACCGCCCTGGCTGCACCGCGTATGACATTGGTAGATGTTCTGCGCGATCAGCTTGACTTAACAGGAACAAAGGTTGGCTGTGACCGGGGAGCGTGTGGCGCCTGTACCGTTATCCTGGACGGCAAATCTGTTCCGTCCTGTATGACACTGGCCGTAGATGCCATCGGTAAAAAGATTGAGACTGTTGAAGGAATCGGAGATTACGATGGAAAATTACATGAGATTCAGGAATCGTTTATCGAACACGACGGCTTGCAGTGCGGTTTCTGCACTTCAGGGATGCTCATGAGCTGTAAGAATCTTCTGGATAAGAATCCAAATCCATCTCTGCATGAGATAAAAATCGCTACCAGCGGCAATTTATGTCGTTGTGGGACCTATCCGAAAGTTTTTGAAGCCGTTATGGCGGTGAAAAAGTTTTAGGATGAGACAAATGTCAACAGGAGAACTGTTATGTCAAAACAAGTTCAACTCAAAGTAGGCGTTGAAAAAAATCTTCGCGAAATCACTGCGGAAATTCCAGACAACACCCCGCGGCCGTGGGATGGCAGTGACGAGCTTGAATATATTGGTGGGTACCTCGAGCGTATCGATGGCAGGGCAAAGACCACCGGTCGCGCTAAATTCACTTTCGATATTCAGCTCCCCGGGATGCTCTACGCAAGATTTCTGCGCTCTCCGTATCCAGCCGCCATTGTACGAAGAATCGACATTTCAAAAGCCCAAAACGCTCCGGGTGTCAAAGCGATTCTCATGGTACAGAAGAAATTACCGCTCGTCCTCAGGTTTGCCGGGCAGGAAATTCTGGCTGTCGCTGCCGAAACCTTTGATCAGGCAGAAGAAGCATTAAAGTTGGTTGAAGTCGATTATGAACTCCAGCCATTTGTGCTGGACACGACCGAAGCCCAAAAATCTTCCGCGCCCCCGGTCTTCAAGAGTGATGTCGAAAGCCAGAAAACCGAAGGCGACATCCCTGAAGAAGGAACAAAAGTGACCCAGCAAGGCAACATCCGGGGTCCCAAGATCAGTCCGAAGGATGCAACTCCGGACGAAGTTGATGCGGCGCTTGCTGCCTCCGATGCTGTGGTAGAATCCACCTATCGCACACAGGTTCAGACCCATTGTGCCATGGAAACCCATGGTGTTGTCGCTCGCTGGGATGGTCCGGAACACCTGACCGTCTGGGCGTCAACGCAGGGCACCTTCACAGTCCGCGACGAGCTGGCATCGGTTTTGGAAATTCCGAAAAGCAACGTTCGAGTGTTGACAAAATATATGGGGGGTGGCTTTGGTGCCAAATTTGGCGCAGGTATTTACGGCGTCATGGCCGCAAAGCTGGCGCAAAAGGCGCATGCTCCGGTTCAATTGATGCTGGACAGAAAAGAAGAACATCTGTGTGTCGGCAATCGACCCGACTCCGTGCAAACATTGAAAATCGGCGCAAACAACGCCGGCAATATCAAGGGCATCAAATTGATTTCTTATGGCACCTCTGGTGTTGGAACCGGTGCCGGCACAGCCGGGCCTGCCAGGAATATCTATGAGACCGAGACCTTTTACTCCGAGGAGTCGGACATCTTCACAAACGCCGGACCTGGAGCGGCATTCCGGGCACCGGGCCATCCGCAGGGTGCCTTCGCCCTCGAGCAAGCCATCGATGAGTTGGCTTACAAACTCGACATCGACCCCATCGAATTCCGCAAAATGAATACTGCAAACAATGAAATCAGGCAGGTCCAGTATGAAATCGCGTTTAGAAAAGCAGGCTGGGAAAAACGCAATCCCAAACCTGCTACAGATAAAGGTCCAATCAAACGCGGAATGGGGGTGGCTAATTCTGTCTGGTATTACTTCTATCGTACCGGAATACAGGTTGAAATCCAGGTCAACAGTGACGGGTCTGTGGAGGTAAAAAATGGCGTGCAGGATATCGGCGGCGGCATCACCACCATCATGGCGATGGTTGCTGCTGAGGAGCTCGGGCTGCAGCCTTCGCAGATCAAAATTAGTATTGGTGACACTGATTTCGGGCTGGGGCCCGCGAGCGGCGGCAGTCAGACCACGGCCGGCGTGACCCCGGCAGTGCGAAATGCTGCCTATCTGGCGAAGCAAAAAATGTTTGCGATCGCTGCTGAGCTTTTACAAGCCGCACCCTCCGAACTCAGCGCAGCAGACGGAAGGATTTTCGTAACCAGCGACACAGGGAAAAGCCTGACCTGGCAACAGGTGGCTTCCAAAATCCCCGGTGATAAATTTTCGGTTATCGGCGAACGGCTCAAGGACCATATCGAAACCAAACCACGCACCATTGCCGGTGTCCAGGTGGCCGATGTGGCGGTGGACATTGAAACCGGCGTTGTCAAAGTGGAGAGAGTTGTGGCAGTGCATGATTGCGGTCGACCCATGGACCGTTTGACTCTGGAAAGCCAGATCAACGGCGGCATCATCCAGGGCATAAGCTATGCACTGTTTGAAAACAGAATCCTGGACCGCAATACTGGCATCATGGTCAACGCCAACCTGGAGCAGTACAAGATCGCCGGCGCTCTCGATGTGCCGGAAATCGAATCGGTTATCATCGACGTGAACCACGGGCAAAGTAGTACCGGGGCGATAGGAATCGGTGAACCGGCCACAGTGCCGACTGCCGGTGCCATCGCCAACGCCATTTACCACGCCATCGGGGTCCGCATCCGCGAGCTGCCGATGACGCCGGAGAAAATATTAGCTGCCTTAGAATCGAGAGGAGGCACCTCATGAACAAATTTGAATATGCTTTGCCAAAGACACTGCAAGATGTTTTTACATTCAACAAAAGTCGAAACAGCCTTCTGAAAGCAGGCGGCATCGACCTTCTCGATTTGATGAAGGAAGGCATCACCACCCCGCAACGGCTCATAAACATCAGTGATCTCGAGGAACTAAAATTTCTAAGAACGGATTCGGACGGGAATCTGCATATCGGACCAACGACGACACTGGCAGAGCTGGCAGAGAACGAAACGGTACAAACGAAATATCGCGCTCTGGCACAAGCAGCCGAATCTGCAGCCACCCCCCAGATTCGCCATGCGGCAACCCTGGGCGGCAACCTTTGTCAGCGTCCCCGCTGCTGGTATTTTCGCAATCATGACTTCGAGTGTGCCCGAAAAGGTGGAGCCGAGTGCTTTGCAATCGAGGGTGAGAATCAGTACCATGCGATTTTCATGAATCAGGATGGCTGTGTCATCGTCCACCCTTCTGCTGCTGCGGTTGCGCTTATGGCGCTGAATGCAAAGCTCAAAATTGCCACGGAAACAGCCGAGCGTGAAATCTCCATCGAGGGTTTTTTTGTGACACCGGACAAAGACATCAGTCGCGAAAACGTTCTTAAAGACAATGAAATTATCACCGACATTATTCTACCGCCGGTCAAAAATGATTTCACCAGCTATTACTTCAAACAAAAAGAAAAGCAAGCGTTTGACTGGCCAATTGCCGAAACGGCCGTGGCGATGGCCACGAGAGGGACAAAGTGTACCAGCGCCCGCATCGTGCTGGGTGCCGCTGCTCCCGTACCATGGCGGGTACCAGCAGGAGAAAATGTATTGAAGAATCAAGTCATTACCGTTGACCTTGCAAAGAAAGCTGCGCGGGAAGTGCTGCAAGGCGCAATCCCGTTGTCGGGTAATGCTTATAAGATTGCTGTTTTCAAAGCAGTTATCTACAGGACCATCTGTTGGGCTGTGGGCGTCGATCCTTTTGCGTAATAGATATTGTCAATAACAACATCAATCCCGTAGAACTCATGGAAACAAAGAAAGAACGCTGCCGCCACCTGCGCACCAAACAAATCCATGTCCCCGATTTTTCTGACCCCGGGTCCTGGGAATCCGGGGAGTCAACCACACAACACTACTGGTGTTTGTGCACCATGACCACGGCTGGTCCGGACAATGACTTTGTGGCTCCTGAAAAATGTCAATCCAAACGCAGTTGCTTTGAGCAGACTGATGTGGTTTAGGAGTGTGCCTATTTGAAGTTGAGCACTTCGGTGGATTGTTGCATTAGCAGATGCTGAACGCGGATGACACAGATTGCACGGATTTCTTAAACTAAATACTTGAATAATCGGTGAAAATCCGAGCATTCTGTGTCATCCGCGTTACTCCATTTCTCTGGCCATACGCTGCCGTTCATAAAGCTCTTTCAGGTTGTTCATCGGGAACTCGTAGTCGGACGGTGCAAGCGCCTGGCTCCTCTTGAGCACTTCCTCTGCCTCTTCATATTCCTCTGCCTCCAAAAGCGAATATCCGAGATCATTGAGATGCTCGTAGTTCTCTGGTTCCATAGCCACAACTCGTCTGTGCTTCTCCACCGATTCGTCATACCGACCCAGCTTGCCCAGGCAATATCCAGAACCGAGAACATAGATCGGTTCTTCAGGATCTATTCTCTCAGCAGCCAGATAGAGATTCAAAGCATTCTCGGTGTCGTCATGGTCAAGTAGAAAGTCCCCCGCCTTGTCGATGATTTCCGGTAAGTCCTCTTCCTCTTTGGGTAAACTTGTCAGCCTCATGAATAGCGACATTGCTTCTTCAATACGGCGACACTGATACTCCAGGCTTCCCACTGTGAGTAAAGCCGGAGCGTACAGAGGATCAATAGTCAACGCGATAACACCGGCAGGCCAGCAGGGCGAACCAAGTCCTTCCTTTCCTGTAGCTGCAATCGCTGATTCAAATGCTTGGGAGGCTATGGCAGAATGATACTCCCAATCAGCAGCCATTCTGCGTTCTTCTGCGGATTCTGAGGCATACTCTTGCCGCAGTGCAGCGAGTTCTCGATCCGTCTTCACAAGATATGAGAATGAATGTTCTCTTGGTTCTCTGCTGCCTCGAGGTGTTGATTCTCTCATTATGCAAGTATGGAGTTAGTCGTTCTTTCGCAAACGAGTTCGCGGACCACAAAAGGATCCTCGGAAAGTACCTGTTTCCATCCGGCTAAGTCCAGATGTTGTAGAGTATTTCAAGACGCAGGGTAAAGGTTGGCAGACCAAGATTAACAATATCCTCCACGATTATATGAAAGCTCATGGCTCTGATCTTACGCGCTAACTTATTACTCTTAGCCTCTCTCAGCCAGCATTT
>JBHHXT010000306.1:0-5589 GCA_046757165.1 bacterium
TCACGTTTCACCTTTCACGTTTCACGCCTCACTTCAACATCCTCTCCCCAATCCTTTGCACCACGGACGTATGCTGCATCAGCTCTTCAAATAAAAGCGCTGTGTTCTCGCCGTAGTCCAATCGTCTGGCCAGAAACTTGAACGCATCCGAATCGGGTTTCGGCACCGCGAGGTCGCGGGCGTTGCCACGCACCATGCGCAGGGCTTCGATCAATCTTCTCAGGAAAATATAGGCCTCACTCAAACGCTCGGTATCATCTGCGGTCAGAATGCCACTTTCTTTTAGATTGCGCAGCGCCTCAGCCGTGTTGGTCAATCTCAGCTCCGGATGTTCCTGGCCGTTTTTGAGCTGCAGGGCCTGCACCAGGTACTCCAGGTCCACGAGTCCGCCCGGGCTGAACTTGGCGTTGATGGTGCCGCCGGCGACCAACTGCCGCACCTGGCGCTCACGCATGGCGCGCAGATTGGAGACGGCGAACGGCTTGTTGGTATAGATGATCGCATCCCGCACGGCTGTGACTCTTTTTGCAAACGCCGGGTCCCCCGCGATCGGGCGTAGTTTGACCAGAGCCTGCCGTTCGTAATCCCAGGCCGCGCCGCTCTCGGCGTAGTAGGATTCCATCAAACTGATGGGAACCACCAGGCTGCCGGCTTTGCCGTACGGCCGCAACCGCAGATCGACCTCGAAAATACCCTCGTGCCGCGACTGAATCGTCTTGCGCATGTCGTGCACGAGTTTGAGAAAAAACTCATTGTTGGTAATCGTGGCGGGCCCTGCGCTGCGGCCCGGGCCTTCGTAGATGAACATCAGCTCGATGTCCGATGCGAATCCGAGCTCGCGGCCACCCAGCTTGCCCAGACCACAGATGCTCACGCCGCAGGCGCGCCCGGTCGCCGACTGTGGCTCGCCCAACGTCTCCATCAACCTGCTGAAACAGAGATCATAAGCGGTCTCGATGACCACATCGGCCAGGTCAGAGAGCTCATGAGAAAAGGCGCACAACTCCTTGTTCACCCCCATAATGTAGCGCATATCGACGCGGAACATCTCACGGTCTTTGAACAGGTTCAACACCTCCACCTTTTTTCCCCAGCTCCCTGTCCCCTTTAGCTGCTTATTCAACTCCTGTCGTAACTGCTTTTTGCTTTTCGGTGAGGCGAGCTGCTTCACATCGGTCACCAGGGGGAAGAGGTTGGCGTGCTGCATGCGCAAGAAGTCGTTCCACAAGAATTCGCTCACGCCCAGAAGGCGGGACAGGGTCTCCAGGACTTCAGGGCGCTCCAGCGAGGCGAGCTCCCGGGTCCAGCCAGACTGCGAAAACAGGTGGCTGACAAAAGCGCGGAAATTCAGCATGGCTGATTGGGGATTGGGCGACCGCGGCAGCAGGTGAGTGAAATGCTTCACCAGCACTGTGGCCACGCGGAGTTGGTACTGTTTCACCGGATCTGTGATCTTTTTTCCCTGAACATCCGTGACATACAGCGTATCGTGTACGCGGTCCCCGAGGGACCGGATCTGCACGCGGGCAATGTAGATACCGTTTAAGGACAACGCATTGGTAAACTCGTACAAGAACCCCATGGTATCGGGAGCATCGATGCGCAGCACGGTGTACTCCTGGCACGCGGTGTTATCGACTGCGATCTCAACCGGCAGCAGGGTCCCGGGCTGGCTGCTGTATTTGCTTATGGCAACGGCGACCCGTTTGGCGATTTCTCCCTGCACTTCGTTCTGTTTCTTCTCACGCAGCAGCTTGACAAATATCGACAGCTCATTGGCATAACGCGCCCAGGTCTGCGCAGTCAGGACATCCGTGACGGAGCGTACCGTGAAAACGTCCACAATCTTGCGCCGGGGGTCATATTGGTCGGCGCGGTGATGCAGGCGGCGGGCTCGCCGCATGGGTTGCGTCCTTTGTTCACCCTGCGGCCCACGGCCGCCCGGCTCATAGGTGAAAATGGAGCCCTCCAGAATGTCGATGCCATAATCAAACAAAAGGCCACAGATGAGCGATAGCTCCCCCAACGCATCGAACGCTACGATGGTGACGCGCCAATCTGAGTCTGACAGCGGCTGCGCCACCAGCTTGACCGGGTCGTCATGGGTCAGGGCGGTGGCCATCTCCGTGTGCTGCCGGATTTGTTCCTGATTGAATGCAAAAGCATAAGCCGAGTCCATCCGGGCGAGGTGGCCACTGCTGTTCTCGGCAGGCTGAATTGCAGCTCTCGGCGCCTGGACCCGGGAAGTCGATGGAGCCGCAAAGGTGCGCTGGAAAACCTCGCGGATCGCCTGGCTGTGCTGGTGGTAGCGTTCAACCATCTGCTTGCCGATACCCTCGCCGTGAAAGCCGAGCCGCCTGGCGAGAAAGGTCAGTTCCTGCGGGTCTCGTGGCAGTTGATGCGTTTGCCGATAATACATGATTTGCAGGTGGTGCTCGATGGTGCGCAGGAAAACGTAGCCCTCGGCCAGAACCCTGTACTCCGATGCCGGCAAAATGGCGCAAGCGGTCAACCTCGCCAGTCCGTCGAGCGTGTTGCGACTCTGGATTTCCGGATGGTGTCTGGCATGGGCGATCTGCAAATACTGCGTGATGAACTCGACATCGCGAATGGAGCCCTCGCCGCCCTTCACTTCCCCCCAGGCGCGCCCTTTGCGCCGCAGTTTCTGCTCGATCTTGCCTTTCATCTTCAAGATTTCTTTGCGCACCTCATCCGCCGGCAGGTCGACCAGAGTGCGTTTGACCTGGTCGAGAAACTCGATACCCATGACCTCATCTCCGGCGACGCGACGGCCTTTGAGCATGGCCTGCTTCTCCCAAAGCTGAGCATGTTTTTGAAGGTAGGCCAGGTTCTGTTCGAACCCCGGTACCAGGCTCCCATCCTGACCCCAGGGACGCAGCCGCATGTCGATGCGATATAAAAAGCCCTCAGAGGTGGCATGGCTGAGGGCCCAGATGAGCCGCTGCCCAAGTTTTTTATGCGCCTCCCTCGGTGGACGGGCGACAAAAATCAAATCGACGTCGGAGCTGTAATTGAGCTCGCGACCGCCCAGCTTCCCCAACGCGATGACCGCGAAGCCGTGTACAGACTGCTGCAAGTGCTCGGCGACCAACGACAGACAGATCTGAATCATCACGCGTGCCAGGTTGGACAGTTGGTGCACCACGCCCTGAAAGTCGAGGGCGCCGAGCAGATCGGCTGCGCCGATGCGCAGCAATTCCCGCCGTTGAAATCGGCGCAATCGATCCAGGTTCTGCGCCAGGTCTTGCTCCGGGAACACTACATCGCTCGCTTCGGAATAAATCTGCTGCCGGGTCTTGATGTCAGTCAGGCTTCTCGGTTCTTTGATCTGCCTGAAATTGTCAGGGGCACGCAACAGAATATCCGTCAAGAATTGGCTGCCGGCAAACAAGACCGCCAACGCCTCCAGCAGGCGCGGCTCGTCCTTTAGCGCTGCAAAGAGCACCGGAGGATTGCGGACCGCGTGCGCCAGTTTTTCAAAATTCACCAGAACCCGGTCAGGATGGGCAGCGTCGGCGAGGGCTTGCAAAAGGTCGGGGAGCACGGTCTCAAACACGCGCCGCTCTTGCTCATCTCCTGGGATGCGGCGCAGACAATTGAGCGCGGCGGTCAGGTCCGTAAATCCAATCGGGGCAAGCAGCCGGTGCAGCTCTGCGGCCGTGAGCGAGCTCTGGTTTGAAAACAGCCGAACACCCTCTTTTGGGGCCTTTGGTGGCATAAAGGATGACCTCACTTACACTGGGTCGTGGCCCAAATATACAAAATGGTTCGGTTATCTCAAAAACAAAAAAGCCCGCCAGCGCTTCACTGGCTGACGGGCTTGCTCACAGAGGAACGGCTGGCTAAATGTCGTAGTACAACGCAAACTCGTACGGATGGGGACGCAGCCTGACCGCATTGACTTCGTTCTCGCGCTTGTAGGCGATCCAGGTCTCGACCACATCGTCGGTAAATACATCGCCTTTGAGAAGGAACTCGTGATCTGCCTGCAGGGCATCCAGCGCCTCGTCCAGAGAAGCAGGCGTGGATGGAACATCTGCCAGCTCCTCAGGTGACATATCGTAGATATCCTTATCCAGCGGCTCGCCCGGGTCGATTTTGTTGGTGATGCCGTCCAGGCCGGCCATGAGCATGGCGCTAAAGGCGAGATAGGGATTGCAGCTCGGGTCCGGACACCTGAACTCGATTCGTTTCGACTTTGGGTTTTCAGAATAGACCGGAATCCGGCACGCCGCGCTGCGGTTCCGTCTCGAGTACGCCAGGTTGACCGGCGCTTCATAGCCGGGCACCAACCGCTTGAAAGAGTTGGTGGTCGGGTTGGTGAGGGCGATCAGGGCTCTGGCGTGCTTGAGAATGCCCCCGAGATAGTACAACGCGGTGTCACTCAGGCCGGCATAACCGGCGCCGGCGAACAGCGGCTGGCCCTCGCGCCACAGACTCTGATGCGTGTGCATGCCTGAGCCGTTATCATTGAACAGCGGTTTGGGCATGAAGGTGACGGTTTTGCCGTGCTTCCTGGCGGTGTTTTTGACGATGTATTTGTGAAGCAGCAGATCGTCCGCAGTCTGTACGAGCGGGCCAAACTTCAAGTCGATCTCCGCCTGTCCGCCGGTGGCCACCTCGTGGTGGTGGCATTCCACCTCCATGCCACACGCTTCCATGGTGAGAATCATCTCACTTCTCATATCATGGAAGGCATCCCCCGGCGGCACGGGAAAATACCCTTCTTTATAGCGCGGTTTGTAGGCCAGGTTCGGACCTTCATCCTTGCCGGAATTCCAGCGTCCCTCCACGGAATCGACAAAATAGAAACTGCTGTGCTCGTTCTGGTCGAAGCGGACGTCATCAAAAATGAAGAATTCCGCTTCCGCACCGAAATACGCCATGTCAGCAAGGCCAGTGGATTTCAGGTATGCCTCCGCCTTCTGGGCGATGCCACGCGGACATCTCGAATATTTTGCTTTGGTCAGAGGGTCGTAGACGTCACAGATAAGGCTGAGGGTCGCCGGCTTCATGAACGGATCGATAATAGCCGACCTTGGGTCCGGGATGACAATCATGTCGCTTTCGTTGATGGCCTGCCAGCCACGAATGCTGGAACCGTCAAAACCAAAACCTTCGGTGAAAAGGTCCTCGGTCAACCTGGAAATCGGCGTCGAAAAATGCTGCCACAAGCCCGGAAAATCCATGAATTTCAAATCCAGAATCCTCGCGTTGCTCTCCTCAGCAAGTTTCTTGACATCGGCAAAAGACTTCGACATAAGAAATCTCCTCTTCAAAATTAAGGATGATCATAAATTCTGCCTGCCCCTTTACCCTCTCCCACGTTCTAGTCAAAGGCAAAGGACACACTATCTTAATAAGTTAACCCAATATAGTATCTTATATAATAAAGTCAAGTCTTTTCGTGATTATTTTTAAATCATATTCTTAGAAGGGAGGGAGGCGAGATTAGGAAACGGCGACCACGCGATTCATCGCCAGGCGCTACACGGTCAAAAGACCGTGTAGACGATGAGACTCATCTTCAAGATGAGTCTCATCGTCTCAACCCCCAAAAAAAGTCCC
>JBHHXT010000307.1:0-5586 GCA_046757165.1 bacterium
GACGTCTCACGTTTCACATAAAGGAAAAGCCCCATGTCCCATCAAAAAGAAAGCTTCTTGCCCAAGCTATCCGTCAACCGTCCGGTGACGGTGATCATGAGCCTGATCGCTTTGCTGGTGATCGGGTTCATCGCGTTCACCCAGATTTCGGTAGATTTGATGCCGGCGGGGTTTACGCCGCCCTTCCTGGGGGTGTGGACGCCCTATCCAAACTCCAATCCACGTGAGGTGGAGGAGCAAATTGCCAAGCCGATTGAGGAACAGATCCGCACCATCAGCGGCGTGCGCCGGGTGAGCAGTAGCAGCAGCAGCAACGGATGCTGGACCTTTATCCAATTTGCACAAGGGACGGACATGAATCTGGCCTACGCGCAGTTGCGTGACCGCATGGACCGGGTCAAATCCGAGATTCCGGAGGATATCGAGCGCCTCTTCCTGCGAAAATGGAGCAACGAAGACGACCCCATCATGTGGTTGGCGCTGGTTGAAACTACGCCCCACGAGGATCCCTACATGCTGCTGGAAACGCACCTGCAAAAGCCCCTCGAGCGTATCGATGGCGTGGCAAAAGTAGAGATCTGGGGGGCCGAGGAAAAGTCTATCCTGGTGCACATCAACCAGGACCTGGTGAAGAGTTATCGGGTCAATCTCTACGAGGTCATCCAGCGCTTGCGGAGCGACAATTTCTCCCTCTCCAGCGGACATGTCAAGGATGGAGACCGCAAGATCTTCGTGCGCTCGTTCGGAAAGTTCAAGGCCCTGTCCGAGGTGCAGAATCTCCCCATCAGCGGCACCAATCTCAAGCTGAAAGATATTGCCGAAGTCAAGTACGACGTCCCTGAGCGCCGTTGGCGGCTGCGTATTGACGACAAGAGCGCCATCACGCTGGGCGTTTATAAGGAATCATCCGCCAATACGGTCGCACTCTGTCGGGACATTTCAGAGCGTTTTGAGCAGGAGTTCAGCAAGGATCCCGTATTGAGTGGATTTAGAATCGAGACCCTCTTCAATCAGGGCAGTTTCATCGAGGATTCCGTTGACAATCTGCAGCGCACGGCCATGTGGGGCGGGCTGTTTGCGTTTTGTGTCCTTTATTTCTTTCTGCGCCGGTTGCGGATGACGCTCATTGTCAATCTTGCCATCCCGCTGTCGCTATTGATTACGCTGACTGTCATGTACTTCATGGGCTGGACGCTCAACCTTGTCACCATGATGGGGCTGATGATTTCCATCGGCATGGTGGTGGACAACTCCATCGTGGTGCTGGAAAACATCTATCGCAAACGCGCGCAAGGGGAAAGCGACCGCAGAGCCGCCCTGGTTGGCGCCAGTGAAGTCGGGCTGGCTGTCACGCTTGCGACGCTGACAACAGTCGTCGTTTTTCTGCCGCTCATTCTGATGAGTGATGACAGCGGTTTTCGCTTTTACATGCTCCGCATCGGTCTGCCCGTCATGGTTTCTCTTGTCGCCTCGTTGTTTGTCGCCATGATCTTCATTCCTCTCGCGGCCACGCGCATCGTGAGCAAACGCAACGTTCAGGAGCCGCGGGCAGTGGTCAATAGCAACAGATTGTACCAACGCAGTCTGGCATGGGCCATTACACACCGGGTTGAAATGTTCGTCATCATCATCGTGGCGATGATGTCCATGCAGTGGGCGGCGAGCCATGTCAAGCAAACCGATGACACCGAAGGGAACATCAATGACTTCAGGCTGCTTTTCGAAATGCCTGATAATTTCACCATCGAAGATGCGGAGCGGCTGTTTGAACAGGTGGAAGACACCGTTCAGGTGAAATCGGCTGTCTATGGGGTTAAAACCGTCATGTCCCGCCACAGCAATAGCTGGGGTCAGATTCGTGTCTTCCTGCACCCCACCTCCAAGAAGGACTGGTATGAAATCGCCTATGAAAACCTCATGCACACGCTTGGGCTGCGCGAGAGAGCTGTGATGACGCGCGAGGAGGTCATCGCAGATGTCAAGAAAAGGCTCCCCAGGATGCCGGGGGTCGAAGTGCGCACAAGCTGGCACAGCAGCCCCGGCGACGATGACTCCTCTATCGCCGTCACGCTGTACGGGGACGATACGATGACGCTGGCAGAGCTGGCGCAAGAAGTAGAGCGCCGGTTGCGCTCTATTCCAGAAATCATCAGCATCGAAACAGATCGTGAAAAAGGCGCCGACGAGATTCACCTGACCATCAATCGCGAGCAGGCGAAAAAGTATGGCGTCTCCCCGACGGCGATCATGGGCACCATACAATATGCCTTGCGGGGATTTCCACTGCCGAAGTACCAGACCGAGGAAAAGGAAATCGATGTCCATATCCAGCTCAGAGAAGAAGACCGCCGCAACCTGTCGCAGTTGAAGAATCTCACCTTCTTCACACAATCGGGCAAAGAAATTCCACTCGACGCCGTCGCCACCTTCACCGTCCAGAAAGGCATGGGCGAGATCAAGCGCGAAAACGGCAAAACCTATCTGATGGTGAAAGCAAACACCACGGACGATGATATCGCCGGGCTTTACAAAAAAGTAGATACGGTGATGCAAGGCTTCGAAATGCCATTCGGCTACTCCTGGTCCAAGGGCGAGCATTTCAGGCGGTTGCATGAAAGCAACGAAAGCGCACTCTTTGCTATCATTCTCTCGGCCTGCTTCGTGTTCTTGCTCATGGGCTTTCTGTTTGAATCCTTCGTTTTGCCGCTGTCGGTGATTATGGCGATTCCCTTCTCGTTCTTCGGCGCGTTCTGGATTTTGTTCCTGACCGGAACTCCCATCGACATCATGGGCCAGATTGGCTTTGTCATTCTGGTCGGCGTTGTGGTCAACAATGCGATTGTGCTCGTAGACTTGATCAACCGGCTGCGCAAGGAGGGGTGGGCGCGCACAGAGGCGATCATCGAGGCCGGCAAGCAGCGGTTCCGGCCCATACTCATGACCGCCTTCACGACGATCGGCGGCTTGCTGCCCATGGCGGTCGGCAACGCCTCCATGATCGGCATTCCGTATGCGCCGCTGGGCCGCACCATCATCGGCGGTCTGCTGACCTCGACGCTGCTATCGCTGATAGCCGTGCCCTGGGCCTACACGCTGTTCGATGACATGCGTGAGTACTTCCGCAAGTTGACCGCCCTGTATATTCGCGGGAGAAAAGCCGAAGAAGTGCAGGTGATGTAAGCTGGCTTTGCGTGAGTTGCAGGGGTGGGTGCCAATTCGCCACTCGTAGCCGCCACCCCTTGTGGGTGGCTTGTATCTCCCCGCATGGTGATTCATCTCGATCTTCATATATGCCCCACAAGGGGGCATGGCTACATATTCGGCGGTGGACCACCTGCTCATCCCATCCCTTCCGTTTCACTTGCTTCTCAAGAAATAATTCTTTACTATTCGGACACGAGAGATTCTTGATACCGGTCGACCTGACTAAGAAATGAATTACTGCAGTCACTGTGGCGGCAAAGTCACCTTCGGCCCGGTGCCGGATGACGACAGGCCGCGTTTTTTTTGCGATACCTGCAACACCGTCCATTACCAGAATCCCAACATGATCGTCGGCTGTCTGCCACGCTGGGAGGATAAGGTGCTGTTGTGCAAACGCGCCATCGAGCCGCGCTGCGGCCTGTGGACGCTCCCTGCGGGCTTCCTGGAAATTGGTGAAAAGGTTGAGGAGGGTGCACTACGCGAAACCAGGGAAGAAGCGAATGCCGACGTTGAAATCGTGCGGCTGTTTTCCGTCTATAACCTCCCCAGGGTCGGTCAGGTCTACTTGATCTTTCTGGCTGACCTGCGCAGTCTGGATTTTCGCGCCGGCAAAGAAAGCCAGGAAGTCAGGCTGTTCAAAGAGAATGAAATCCCGTGGCAGAAAATGGCCTTTGGTGCCATCAAGTTCACGCTCGAGAAATACTTCGAGAGTCAGGGGAATTCTCATCCCCATCATGAGGTTTACCTGGGCTCTCTCTCTCGTCCCTGGTCTTGACTCAAAGAACGACCGTTTCGCGAACCGTGATTCGCAAAAAGATTCCTTTCTAAACTTTTCAGCGGGTTCAGAATTGGTTTAGGGTGTTCACGCTTTAGCGTGTTTTTCCCCTCCCCGTGGCAAGCCCCGATTCCTTAATTCTATAGCGGCAGATGAGTCGGGGCAAGCTGAAGCTTGAACACCGCCCCGCCGGTCAGGAGCAGCTCGGTTCAGGAAAGACCTTTTGGGTTCCGGTTGTTAAATCCCGCGTTTCTTGCGGGGCTCGTCCGGCTTAAGTATGCGATGGCTGGCAGACCGGGCAAAAAAACGAGCTTCTCCCCACCTGCACAAATCGCTCCACCGGTGTACCACACTTCGGGCACGGTTGATCCTCCCGGCCATAAACTGCCAGCGAAAGCTGGAAATAGCCGGTTTCGCCATTGCTGTTCACGAAGTCGTTCAAGGTCGTGCCGCCCTTGCGAATCGCCTTTCTAAGCACGCCGCGAACAGAGCCGAGCACGCTTTGCCACTCCTCCCTCGAGAGGCTCCCGGCTGCCCTTGCCGGATGGATTCGCGCATGAAACAACGCCTCGCTTGCGTAGATATTGCCCACGCCAACCATGAAACTGGCATCCATGAGCAGGTTCTTGATGGGACGGTGCCGCCGGCGAGCCCGCTCAAACAACGGCGTTGCCCGTGTCGTGCGGGCCAATGGCTCGAGGCCAAGATTGCGCAAACGCGGGTAGGTCCCCAGTGCACCCGGCGCAATCGCATCGACCATCCCGAAGCGGCGCGGATCACGGAAGCGCAGCTCGGCCCCGCCTGCCAGGGTAAAGATAACGTGGTCATGTTTCTCGAACGGTGGAGACTCTGTGAGCCACAACAACCGTCCGCTCATGCCGAGGTGAATGAGTAGCGTGGTGTCACGCTCGAACCGAATGAGCAAGTATTTTGCACGCCGCTCGACAGCTTGAATGCGCTCACCGATGAGCAGTTGCCCCAGCCGGGTGGCGTCGACCGGCCAGCGCAGCCTGCCGTCCCGTACCAGGATTCTTTCCATTCGCTGGCCGGGCAGATATTTGGCCAGGGCACGCCGGATGGTTTCGACCTCTGGGAGTTCAGGCATGGCGTCTATTGGTTAAGTACTGGTTTCATGAATTCGATTACACATCGCCTCACGTTTTGCTCGTCATTTGTTGTCATTTGCCCTGCGGACGTCAGTGAACAAGCAATGACCAAATGACGCCCGCCGGGCAAATGACGGCGCGAAGCGCCAAATGACCTTTTTCGCTGCGCCGCCAGGAATTCTCATGAATAAACAACATTTTTTTTGATATTTGCAACCATTTTCCTGAAATTCCATTAGGTCAGTAGATGAGAAAATCAAATCTGACATCAGCAGTTCTACCGACAGTTGCAAAGACGGAAGGTTTCTCACTCCCAGACGAACGAATTCTGGTTGAACAAGCGAAATCTGATCCCCGGGCATTTGGGAAACTGTTTGATCGCTATCAAAAACGGATATACAGAATCAAGAAACCGGATGACGCGATTTCTCTTGAGCAGAACGCAGCTGGACCGAACCTCAACATCATTATTACCAGGTCGAGTTGACAATTCGTGAAAAT
>JBHHXT010000308.1:0-5513 GCA_046757165.1 bacterium
AAAACGAGATTGGCACCTGGACGGGGTCGTCCGCTTGCAACCACCCCACCCATTTCGCGAGGATTGGTGCAGCAAAGAACCGACGGCGCACACCAGACACACAAGTTCTGGTGCGCCGTCAACTTATACCAACGTGAGTTGTTCAACGGACTGCCCCTCCCGTGAGCCTCAACCTAACTGGCGTCCCGACCCGTCGGGATAGACCACCTGCTATTTGATTGGACACGGCGAGGGTACCGCGTATTTTCTGGCATCCCGACGCTTACGCTTTCGGGATAGCTCGCTGACTCAAACAGTCAGCACATAACCACGATATATGTTTGGTGATGTCCGAAGAACAGCAAAACCGTCAGTCGAGAAAATCGAGCCAGTCGCCGGTGGAAGTTAGCAACTCAGGTGGAGATGCGCAGATCCGTTTTGTCAAGTCGATACGGAAAACTGTTGAAAAGCAGCCGATTTTTTTGAAAGGATAGCCTACCCTTTAGATTTTGTAATTTGTCTCGGAAAACACCTGATTGAGCAACATGATATCCCAGATGATCGTATTCCGATTTTGGTGGTGGAGCTTCATAGTTATCTTGGTCTGCAAGTACAACCGCATCAATTTTTAATCTTTCTGCCCACCATCTTGCTTGTTGAAAATCTAGCCAATTTCCTGTATGTAAAGCATATTTTGAAGCGGATTTTAGATCGCGAGAACATTCCTTCTTGATCCGCTCCTTAATCTTACTAAAATATTTGCACATTTGAACTAAATGCCTCATAAGTAAAGCTCTTTTGAGATGCAACTTTGACAAATCCATTAGCGCGTTATGAATCATCTCATTTTACCACCTAACACGCGGATGAGCGGCGCGGGCGAAAACGCACCAAAGCTACCGAACCGCTCCCGCCAGAATAATCAATCACAAGCGCGCCGTCGCATCGCAACCCGCTTGTTGGCGCGGGGTCTCCTCCGGCTTCTCTTCGCCGCAGCAATGCCAGTATTCTGGGTCAACCAAATCCGGCGCTCTGCCGTCCACTACTCTGGCTCTTTCTCCGGCATCTGCAAAAGTCGTCTCAGGTCCAAGTCGGTATGGGAGTGAGTCCAGGCGGCTTTTCTTTTTTCTTTCTTGTCGCGCTCAGCGGTTTATCCGCTGAAGCGCCTCGTTGGCGGGCGCGAAGCGTCGGAGCCAACGCTCCGCTTCACGCGCGGCGGGATTTCAACGCACAAAGCATAATGAAAAACAAGAACTCTGAAAGTACACAAACCTAACCCAGATGGCCAGCGACCCGCCGTCGCTGTGAAAGCGGTTGTTATACTTGCGAACATCTCACCTATGCCGAAAGAGATTACTAAGGCAAAAACTCATCAAAGACGAGTGACACATAATATTGAGCCCCGATCTTCCCGTTGCCTATACTTGTTCTATATTCCCGGTTCAGTACGTTTGCTCCACCAATTTTCAAAGTAGAGTTGAAAGCTGGAATCTTATAACTCAATTGCAGATCCAACACCCCAAAGGAATCAACTGGCCCACTCCAACCGCCGGGGACTTCCCAGAAAAAAGAATCCGACCATCTGTAATTAACCCTGAAGCCCAGATTATCCACGATATTTCTATTGCTAAGAAATAGGCTAAACCGATGCTCCGGCGAGTTGAAACTCGGGATCAGGTCGGAATCGACATTGCCAAGCCGCAGGTCAGCAAATGTGTAGTTGCCGCCCGTTCTGTAGCCTTTCCCCATCGCGTAAGTGAAACCGAATTCAACCCCTTGAGAGGTGACTTCATCTTTGGCATTTGCCACGAGGGTGTAAGTTCTGGTGGTGCCATTCAGGATGTCGATTGCCGCCGAACCATCCCGTACGTTGCCAACCAAAGCAGTCACGGCATCAATAGAACCGATGAAATCTTTATAGCGATTGTGATAGTAGTTTAT
This sequence comes from bacterium, assembly GCA_046757165.1. Lineage (GTDB taxonomy): Bacteria > Zhuqueibacterota > Zhuqueibacteria > Oceanimicrobiales > Oceanimicrobiaceae > JBHHXT01. The sequence continues at coordinate 1,921 of JBHHXT010000308.1, forward strand.
GTCAAGAAAGAGTCTTTCAGCAACGATACCCTTATAGCCGATTTCCCAAGCCCGAACTTTCTCCGGTTGTATGAACTCGATATCCAGAATTTCTAAATCATCCGGGTCGCCGGATTGCAGAAACGCAAAGACTGAGTTAGCTAAGTAGGAATTATTGTAAACATCCAGGCCTGTAAGCGTCGTGGAAACCGGTGAGGTAAAATCTACGGAATAGCTTTCCACGAATTCCTTGGCGCCCCCAAACAGAGTAGTGACACCCAGATTTCCCAAGATGTATTGATTGGCATTGGTGGGGTTCCTGAAACCGGTTTGAAAGGAGAGCCGAAAGTTGTGCCGTTTTTGGCTTCCCAAGGAATAAACCGCACCGATTCGGGGGGTAAGCCCTCCTTCAAAATTTTCATGTTTATCGTACCGCAGCGATCCGGTGAGTTTTAGGCGGTCACCTGCTGTGGTCTTCGAAGCCATGGCGTAGACGCCAAATTCTCGAGTAAATATCGGACCGTCAATATCGTTGTAAAAGCTGCCTTCTGAATTTAGTTTAAATCTTCGGACATTTCCTCCAAGAAGCAATTCCATAAAATTGGTCTGGTCCTTAAAATTGTAATTTCCCTCGAGATGTATGAATCCCGAATTATCATTGAGACCGGCTCCGCCTCGAAAAATACCTTCAAGCGCTAATATGCTGTCTCGAGCGCTAATAAAACCAGGGGTGCCGGGCAATAACCTTCCCTGATCCGCGGCGGCTCTGGCTGAACGATGGGCAGCCTCAGGATTTTGACCTCCGGATAGTGCCCCCAGGTAGGCACCGATATAGTCTCCGAACCATTGACCATTGCTTTTCCATGATTGATTGATATTGATTGCGGCGGTGGTGACATCATAGGTGTCGCCTGCCTTTTGAAAAGCGGAATAAGCCCGAATAAAGAAGTTGTCCCCGTTCAGCTCGAATTTATGATTCTGTAGGCTCGCTTTTTTGACCGCAAGCCGATTAACCGCAATGTCCGGGGCAGAGGGCGCATAGCCGAATCGGTAGCTGTAAACAGCTTCCAACTTGTCATTAAGCCGGTAATGAAAACTCACATCCCCATTGTACACTTCTAAATCGTAATCCATTAAGAATCTCTCTTCATAACCGGTTCTGGCAACGCGTATCACACCGAATGTTCCAATGGGTGCCCCGGTAATGGCATCCAGATCCAACGTAGCAGCCACTTCATCCCCATAAAGATTGAAGCCGTCGTAGGATGGACTGGCCAGTCCCCTCACCGCAGCATTGATTGGGTTGGCATCGCGATCGCCATCGTCGAGCGCATGCCAACTTTCACCTGAGATTGACGAAAAATTAATCTTGAACGCAAACTTGTTGTTGAATGCCCTGGCATACCGAATAGCGATTTCGCGGAAAGAGTTGGTACCCCCAACTTCCTGGCTGGTGAAACCGCTTCTCACTAAAGCACTTGCTCCCTGATAAATAAACGGGCTCTTGCTGTTCACGACCACAAGACCGTTGAAAGCATTTGGGCCATATAAGGCGGAGGATGCGCCGGGGATGACTTCGATTCGTTCCACATCCAGCTCGCGGAGGCCATAAGCATTGCCGACGGGGGCATTGGCGGCCGGAAACTGATTATCCATGCCATCTATTATCTGTAGCAGCCGATTGTTAAAATAATCTGAAAAGCCCCGGAGATTGATGTTCTTAACGCCTAAATGACGTGTGGTCATCCCCACCCCTTTCACGTCCGCGATGGCATCATAATAGTTTGAAGAGGCCGTTTCCCGGATGTCGATGATATTCATGGTCCCGACGGAAACTGGGGATCGAAGAATATTCTCTTCTACTCTCGAAGCCGAAACCACGACCTCCTGTGCCAGGACAGGTTGCGGTTCTAACTCAATTCTGAGGCGGGAATGATTGGAGGCATCGACTTCAATTGAACGGGAGGTATAACCCACCATCGTAACTCTTAAGGTTATCGGAAATTCCTCCCTAACGGTAATCTGGAACTTCCCTTCTGAGTGCGTACTGGTGCCCAGCACCGTACCCTCGATTGAAATGTTAACCCCGGTAAGCGGCTTTTCAGTTTCAGCATCATAAACTTCACCCAAAACAGTATTTAGGGATTGCCCAAATGAAGGACTGACAACAAAAACTATAAGCATCAAAAATATCACTTTCTCCAAAGATTTCATTGTGATTCCTTTCTGTATGACGATAGCCTAAATCTCGAAATTTTCCCACCGGTATTTGACTTTTTGCATAAGCTGCTGGAAGCTTTCCTCACCACGGACATTTTCTAAAAACGGGTCATATTCAGCCAGATATGGGTAATGAATAAAACCCAGATTTACAGAATTTTCCAACCAATAGATTGCCCTTTCTTTGTCGTCGATTAAAGCAAAACCATCTGCCATCACTCGCGCTAGATACTCTACATTTGTCGCGACGGCTTTTAGTGGTGGCGTCAAAGATTGTAACGCTTCTTCCTTTTCTCCCCGCAGGGCATGCTTAAAAAACAAGCCTAAATCGGCAAGGACGGTTTGGGGTGAATCCTTGGCGAGCAAATCAACTACTGAGCAAGCTTCATCGATGCGTTTATTGGCAGCCAGAAACCATGCGTAGAACAGTCTTAGGCCCGGACTTTCGGGATCCATATCGTATCCCTTGCTAAAATATTCAAGGCCGAGCTTAAAGCGGCCTTCCATACAGTCTAACAAACCGCGCATGTTGTAATTAAGTGGCGTAAGCGGATCGATCTCCAACAACTTCTCCAACAGCAGTTTTGCCTGAGCACTATTTCCAGACTTTATATAATTATAGCTTAGTTGTAGCAATACGTCGGGATTGTTCGGTTCGATTGAATAAGCCCGTTTCAAGTTTCTGACGGCTTCCTGGGTGTTGCCGCGTCCATTGTGAATTTTTCCCTGCAAAGCATAGCCGTAGAATGAATTCGGATCTAAATCAAAAACCTTGTCAGCCAGTTCCTCTGCCTTTTCATAATAATCCTCAGTGGTTTGAACACCCGCTTCGACCAAATGGGCGTAGAGCCATCCCATTGTCGAATAGAGCAACTCGTTGTCCCCGACAATTTCCAAGGCGTTTTGGACCTCCCGCAGTGCTCGTTGCATCGCGCCTACGTCGAAAGCGGCGATTGCCTGCCTGGCTCTTATATAGCTTTCGTAAGCATGAATATTCTCGATGGGCCGTTCGGTCAAGCGTTGCTCTTCTCGCGGGCTCAGGGTTAGTTTGAGCTCTTCAACAATAGCACGTGATACATCATCTTGAATGTCGAAAACATCTTCTAACTGACGGTTGTAATCTTTAGACCAGATTGGGGCCTGTGTTTCAACGTCCACCAGTTGTACATTAATCCGAAGGGTATTAGCCACTTTGCGAACACTGCCTTCAAGCAAGGCGCCGACACTGAGTTCCTCCCCGATTTCAGCCACGCTCTTCGCCGATTCTTTGTATCGCATGACCGAGGTTCTGGCGATCACCCTGAAATTGCCGATCTTCGACAGCTTTGAGATCATTTCATCGGTCATGCCATCGGCGAGATATTCATCATTTGGATCCGGGCTGATATTGTCGA
>JBHHXT010000309.1:0-5504 GCA_046757165.1 bacterium
TGACTTTGCTTCAATGTCAATCAATTGACTGTAAGACTTTCAGATATGATATGAAAACCCGAATACTGGAAGACTAGCTTGAGTTTTTCTTTTACATAGTTACAGCGACAGATTTTTTTCGAAACTGTTCAAAAACCTGAATTGAGTGTTTTAGCGTGTTTTCCCCTCACCCCAGCAAGCCCCGATTCCTTAATTCTATGGTAATGGAGTCGGGGCAAGCTGAAGCTTGTACACCGCCCCCCCCGGTCAGGAATCGTTGAATTCAGGAAAAAACCTTTTTGGTTCCGGCTTGTCCGGGTTATGGGGTAACCGTTCAGGTTGACTATACCAGGCCTAACCTCTTCAACGTCGCTTCGTACCCACGCCTGGCCTGTTCATATTTCACATGCCATCCGTTCCGAACCACGACCTTTCCGGCTACGCTGACCTCCTGCACGGCCCTCGGCGAGGCCCCAAAGACGATGGCATCGGCCCGCAACTCCTTTGCCCCTGCTGCAATGGATGGGTCGTGCGCGTTCAGGGCCACGCGGTCCTCGTGCAAGCCTTGCGCCATCCCAATCGCTTCAAAACCGTTCACGGTGCCCATGTGCAGCAGGTCCGGTGCCTCCGCGGCCACCGCTCGGGCCTCGGTCCGGGAGCGCTCGTCGAGCTCGACCGCCCGCATCTCCTCAAACGCATCGCTGCACGCATGGCTGTCGACCCCGACACAGATCTTGACCCCGGCTTGAATGAGGTCGACGGTTTGGGGCAGGCCATCGCCGAGATCGCGCTCAGTGGTGCGGCACAGACAGATGGTGGCGTGTGCCTCTGCGAGGACATCCATCTCCTGGTCCGTCAGATGTGTCGCATGGATGCCGACGAAGTGGTGCTGTAAGACCCCTTCCCGCGCCAGCAGCGTGATGGGCGGCAGCCCATATTCCTGCTGGCATTCTGCGATTTCTCGCCGCTGCTCTGCAACGTGCATATGGAAAGGCATGCCCCGCTGCCGGGCGTACTCTGCCAGTTCTTTTGTCTGCGCCACCGGCACCGCCCGGATGCTGTGCGCGGCCAGGGCGACTCTGACCATCGGGTCGGCCTGGTATTTGATCGCCAATGTTTCCACGTCCTGCAAAACTACGTCGACCGACGGATCCCTGAACCGTTTTTGTGCCGGCGTCAACTCTTGCTGGTAGCCGGCGCGCAAATAGGCCGTCCGGAGCAGCGTGATTCTGATGCCCGCTTCTTTCGCCGCTGCAATGACTGTGTCTGCCAGAAGCGTCCGGTCGGAATAAGGGCTGCCATCGGGTGCATGGTGCAGGTAGTGAAATTCTCCCACTGCCGTCACTCCGGACATCGCCAGCTCAACAAAAGCGAAAGTCGAGATGTTGAAGATGTCCTCGGGTTGCAGCCTGCCGGCGAGCTCGTACATCAAACCGCGCCAGGTCCAGAAAGACCCGGCCGTGCCGGCTTTGCGCTGGGTGCGGCCGCGCAGAGCACGCTGAAACGCGTGCGAGTGTGCGCTTGCCAGGCCAGGGAGGATAAGGCGGTCGTTTTTCTGGAGAATGTTCATTGCTACCAGACGTGAGACGTGAAATGTGAGGCGTGCCCCACTCCGGGGCAGTCCGCAAGAGATGTCATTGCGAACGCTTTTTGCGAAGCAATCTCCCTCGTTGAGTAGGGAGACCGCCACATCCCGTTGAAAAGTCCCGAAAACATTCGTGACAATGACATTATTCTACATTTTGGACAGCCCCATGGCACGTCCTATGTTTGATTTTTCACGTTCACAACAATCTTGCGAACGAACTAAACTTCCGGAAGAATCCGCACAATCGGTGTCATCGGCGCCTAAGAAATCCTGCGACTACTTCCAGTCATCGAATGATTTAGCCCTGCGCGATGGGCGCCGCCAAAAGTTCATCCGGGATGCCGAACGCATTGACCAGATGCACCGCGTCGTGCCGCAGCGCTTCACAAAGGGTGTCGACCTGCTGGCGAATGGCCTTTGATTTGTTGCCCTCGAGGTAGCCACTTTCCAGAAACCAGCCTTTGTCTTTTTCGATGCGCGCCAGGGCAAACAAATTGCGCAGTCTGTTGAGGACTTCGGCCAGAGCCGGGTCCGTCACGGTCTCGATGCCTTGCAGGAAGCGTTGCAACACGATGCGCTCGACGTGCGCCAAAGCGAGTTTGACCACATGGTCCTGACAGGCGATGAACGCCTGGTAGGAGTCCAGCCCCTCGTCGATGCGCCGCTTGATGCGCCGGGCAGCGGAAACGAGCAGCCGTTTTTCGCGGTACTCGAAGGCGCCCAATTGAAACTCGGCATCGCGCAGGTGGGTTTCGTCGGTCAGGCGCGTCACGACCGGATTGAGCTCGGATATGGCGGTGGAAGCCTGAGCCGCCAGGTACTTGACCATGCCGAAGAACTTCATATCGCTGAATTGGTGTTTCAAATCCGTGAGCAACCCTTTTGCCACCAGTTGCAGAAGTACGGTGTTGTCGCCTTCGAAGGTGGTAAACACATCTGAGTCCGCTTTCAGGGCGGCAAACCGGTTCTCGGCGAGGTAGCCCTGGCCGCCACATGCTTCACGGCAGGTTTGGATGGTCTCGGTGGCATTCCAGGTGCTGAATGCTTTCAGGCCCGCCGCGAGCACCTCCACTTCCCGCTGTTCTTTCTCCGCGCGCTGAACATACCGCTCGCTCAGATGCTTTTGCGCAAAATCGAGCGCGTAGGCGTTAGCCAGCAACGGAAGTAATCTGCGGCGGTGGACGGGATAATCGAGCAGAATGGTTTCGGCTTCTCCTGGCGGGCCAAATTGTCGGCGCTTTGCTGCGTAGCGTACGGCGATGGTCAGGGCGGATTTTGCCGCGCTCAGCCCGGCGGCTGAGATACTGACCCGGCCGCCGACCAGAGTGCCCAGCATGGTGAAAAAGCGCTGCGAAGCGCTCGCGATCGGACTGGAGTACTCGCCTTCCGGGCTGACGTCTGCAAAGCGGTCGAGCAGATTTTCGCGCGGGATGCGAACGTGGTCAAACCAGAGCCGGCCGTTATCGATGCCGTTCAACCCCAGCTTCTCGCCGCAATCACCGATGCGGACGCCCGGCAACGGCTGGCCGTTCTCATCACGAATCGGCGTCAGAAAGGCGTGCACGCCATACGGTTCACCGTCGATCTCCAGTTGGGCAAACACCGTCGCCATGCGGCCGTGTTTGGCCGCGTTGCCGATGTAATCTTTGCGGGCAGATTCCGAAGGCGTGTGAATGACAAACTCCTGCGTTTTGGGGTCATAGCGGGCCACGGTCTCGATGTCACGCACGTTTGAGCCGTGACCCAGCTCGGTCATCGCAAAGCAGCCCGGCAGTTGCAGAGAGCCAACGTCGGGCAAATAGGTTTCGTGGTGGTTTTTCGTGCCCAGGTTGAGAATGCTGCCGCCGAAGAGACCGTACTGCACGCCGAACTTGATGGCAAGGCTCAGGTCATGAAAGGCGATGGTTTCAAAGGCGGCCATGAACTCGCTCAGGCTGCCTTTACCGCCCAGGGCGACCGGGTAGGAGAGGGCGCCCAGACCTTGTTTCGCCAGCTCCCGCAGCCAGCACAGAACAAGCTCACGGTGCGCATCTTTGTCCAGATCATATTCATATTCAAAGATTGGGTCTGAGAGCAGGGTGCGCACCTTCTCACGGACGGCCGCCGTTTCGCCATCCAGCAGCCGGGTCATGGCAGCGACCTCAAAGATGGCAGGCCCGGGCTCGGGAGACGGCGCCCTTTTTTCAGCCGGCGTCGCAACGAGCTCCCGTGCGGCTTCAGGTCCGATGATGCCGAGCGCCTCCTCGATTTCCGCCAGCGCCGCGCAGGCCTCCGGACTGGTGCAGCGCTCGAAACCGGCGTCGCGGCCAATGCGGGCGATTTCGATGCCGAGCTCCGCAAGCGATTGCCGGCAGGCGTCTGGAATATACTCCGCAGCCGCCCGGATGAGGCTGAGCCAGGTCAAAAGCTGTGTCGTGGTCGGCGGCGCCGCCGGGTCCAGCCAGGTGGCCAGCCTTTTCTTCTCAGCCGCAGTGAGCCAGCTCTGTTGTTCCAGCTTCTTGCGGATGGTTTCGACTTCCGAGGGGGTGAGAATACCATCAGCCCAGGCGACGTAGAGCATCGGCAGCAACGGCAGCAAACCCGAAAGCTCTGCGCCCAACTTCAGTCTCTTTGCGGCTTTCTTCACTTCTATGATGAAGCGTTCTGATGCCAAGTCCATGGCCCTTCCTTGTTCTTCCGGTTTGTGCGGTCGTCTCCTTTGCATTCTAAAACAATCAACTCACAAATGCATCGTTTTGGAACCGTTGTGCCAGACACATTAGAGACATCCTTTTGAAGATAGCAACCCTTGCTGAAGGCAGGTCGGTCCCAACGGTGACGACCTTGTTCTTGGAATGGCACGTCCGCGACCAGGCGAAGCTAAGCTTTGACGAGCGCAATAATTCTCAACGGTCCACCGCTTCCCCCTTTGATTTTCATCGGCAGGGCGAAGACGAGAAAATCCTTCTCTGGCAACTGGTCGAGATTGGCGACGTTTTCGAAGGCGGGGATATTGGCCGCGTACAGAATCACGTGGCTCTCAAAGCGCGTGGATTGACCATAGTCAATGCTTGGCGTATCCAGCCCAAGGGCTTTGATAGAACGATTTTTTACCAGCCATTCGGCAGCGTCCGGATGCAGGCCCGGGAAATGCAGGTGTGGCACGGCTTCGGCGCCACGCTCATCCGTTCCCATGTACTTGACGCGGTCCGGCCAAAATCTGCTGAAGCCTGTGCGGAGCAGAACGATTCTGCCGTTAACTTGCATGCCATGCTTCGCTTCCCACTCTGTAAAGTCCGCGATCTGCACCCTGTAATCACGGTCGGCGGCACATTTGTCAGAGACATCGATGAGAATCGCCTCGCCTATCAATCGGTCGAGCGGGATGGCCTCCAGGGAGGTGCCATCTTTGTGGAAATGCGCCGGTGCATCGACGTGCGTCCCTCCGTGCTCTGCCGTGGAGAAGTTGTTGGCTTCATAGTAGAAGCCGAGATCACTCTTGCCCTTGAACACCACCTCCAGCTTGAATTCCTGAGCCGTCGGCCAGAAGATGGTGTTTTCGTCGTAGGCGTGCGACAGGTCGACAATTTTTCCGGAAAGAAGGTCCGGCGCGGGCGTTGTACAGCCGAACAACCCGCAGAACAAAAGTAATCCTGAAAAAAGGTGGCGTGTGGTCATGATTCCCTCCTGTTTGTTCAACAAGTCAAAACTACCCCTGTCCTCACCTTTGGACAGACGTGTCGTGGAAGGCCTGGAGAAGAAGAATCGGGTCGTGCCGAGGATGGGGCATCCTCAAGGTAATCAGGAGAGGTCAAAAAGTCAAGAAAAGGTCGTCTGAAACTTCGATATCGGCCGGGGCAGAGGTTGAATTCTCTCACTTTCCATCGCCTACCCGGTGAGGCATTGACCACCCGGGTCGCTTCCTCATCATACATCTAAGCGAGGTGGGAATCCTAAT
>JBHHXT010000310.1:0-5488 GCA_046757165.1 bacterium
CCTGAAAAAACTCTTTATGACCACGAAGCGCACGAAGATCACGAAGGGGCTTAACAAGGGCGAGTTCACAGAACTCAAAAAAAGAGCGAATATGACCATAAAATGCATAGCTTCAACGCACTTCGTGGTTCATGAATTATCCGGGCTGCCGGACAATACGTCCGGTGAACTGCCCGGTGTTTGTTCATTGACAATCTTCATGAAGAGTATTACATTTGATAACTCCAAATAATAGGAATAGCGATCCTGGGGCTGTCCCAAAAGCCCCGAAATGTCATTCCGACCGAAGGGAGGGAGCTGAGTGTGCACCGTAACTGTTCAGGCCAAAGCCGGAGTGCAAAAATCAGTTCCGCCAGGAACGTATTTTTTCAACATCTCCGACCAGTGATACTGCAAAAATACGTTCACTGCGTTCACTGATTTTTGCACTCCAATTTCTCGCATTCGCTCGAAATGACAGGCACAGGGGCCCTTTTAGACAGCCCTGTCCGTCCCGGATTTGTGTGCAAAACACGGTTGTCCCGCAAAGGCGGAATGTTGGATCAGGCTTGAATTGATTGTCTCGCCAAGAATGGGGGACATTCAGGAGAGGAGGGTCATGAAGATTGTCGCCGATGTGCATTTACACTCACACTTTTCTCGTGCTACCAGCAAGAATCTCAATCTCGAACATTTAAGCAAGTGGGCGCAGCTCAAAGGGGTGATGGTTGTTGGCACCGGAGACATTGCGCATCCTGGCTGGTTGCAGGAAATGAAGGACAAGCTGGAGCCGGCGGAAGAGGGGCTCTTCAAGCTCAAAGCAGAGATAGGAACCACGATTCAAGCGCAGGTGTTTGACGCCTGCGAAGCGCCCGTGCGGTTCATGCTCGCCGGCGAGATCAGTAACATCTACAAAAAGCATGACAAGGTTCGCAAAATCCACCATGTGGTGTTCATGCCCTCCTTCGACGCGTTAGAACGGTTTCAGGCGAAGCTCGAAACCATCGGCAACATTCGCTCCGATGGCAGGCCCATCCTGGGGCTGGACTCGCGCGACTTGCTGGAAATCGTTCTTGAAACGGATCCGCAAGGGTACCTCATCCCGGCGCACATCTGGACGCCCTGGTTTGCCTTGCTCGGTTCCATGTCCGGGTTCGACTCTGTGCAAGAGTGCTTCGATGATTTGACGGAGCACATCTTCGCGCTGGAAACCGGGCTGTCGTCCGACCCGCCCATGAACTGGCGGTTGTCCATTTTGGACAAGTACACACTGGTCTCCAACTCCGACGCGCACTCTCCGCAGAAGCTGGCCAGGGAGGCAAACATCTTTGACACGGAGCTCTCCTACCCGGCGATTTTCGAGGCGCTCAGGACCGGCAGCCACGACCACTTTCTGGGGACCATCGAATTCTTTCCGGAAGAAGGCAAGTACCATTATGACGGCCACCGCAAGTGCCGCCTGCGCTGGCACCCGCAGCAGACGCTCGCCCACGATGGCATTTGCCCGCAATGCGGCAAGAAAGTCACCGTGGGGGTCATGCACCGGGTGGAATCCCTGGCGGATCGCGAATTCACGCCGCGCTCGCCTGGCCGCCACCCCTACAAAAGCCTGGTGCCGTTGCCGGAAATTCTGGCCGAGATTCACAACGTCGGGGTGAATTCCAAGCGCGTTCAGGCAGGCTTCCAGTTTCTGCTGTCAAAGCTTGGCTCCGAGCTGCATATTCTGCAAGATGCCCCGTTGGAAGATATAGAGCGTTTCGGAGGGCCGATGGTTTCAGAAGGAATAAGAAGAATGCGCGCGGGCGAGCTGCAAATCGCTGCCGGGTACGACGGCGAGTATGGCACAATTCGGCTGTTCGATGAACACGAGCGCGAGAGCTTCTCGACGCAATTGGGCTTTTTTGTCGAAAACGTCAAGCGAGCAGCGGACACAAGGAGCGAGCAGGCTCCCCCAAAGGTTGCGGAGCCATCCGGGCATTATGGCAAAGCAATCACAGAAGAAGAAACTTCCCCCCGGACCTCAGACTCAGAGGGTGCGCCTGCAGCCCGGAGGAAAGAGCCCGCTGCTGCGGCGCAGGCCCTGTCTGCGACCCTGGATTCCTGGGGACTGAACGAGGAGCAACGCCGGGCTGTGGCATACACAGACAGCCCCTTGCTGATCGTCGCCGGGCCGGGAACGGGCAAGACGCGTACGCTGACGCATCGAATCGCCTATTTGATCCGCCAAAAAGATGTTGCCGCCAACGCCATCCTGGCGGTGACGTTCACCAACCGCGCGGCTCATGAAATGATGGCGCGTTTACAGGCGCTCATCGGTGTACCGGAAGCGCGCGCGGTCACGGTCTGTACGTTTCACGCATTTTGCGCCCGGCTCCTTTCCGAAGAAGGCGAAAGTCTCGCGATCCCTGCCAATTTCTCTATCTGCACGGAGCGGGAAAAACGGGAAATTCTCAAGGAGGTGGCGCCGGAGCTGAGCACCAAAGCGCTCAACCTTGTGCTGGATGCATTTGCATTGGCCAAGAATCAGGTCCGGAGTCCTGCCGAGTTTCCTCCTGGTCCGTCTTTGCCCGCCAGCGTTCGTTTTGTGGAAATCTATGAACAGTATCAGGCACGGCTGTTGAGAGAGCGCATGCTCGATTTCGATGACCTTCTCGTTTACACCATTCAGTTGTGCGAAAAACACCCAGAAATTCTGGCAAAGGTGCGAAGACGATTTGCCTGGATTCTTGTTGACGAATACCAGGATGTGAATCGCGCGCAATATCAGCTTCTCCGTCTCCTCGCGAGCGACCACACGAACCTGTGCGTCATCGGCGATCCGGACCAGGCGATCTACGGCTTCCGGGGCGCCAGCCGGGAGTTTTTCTTGCGCTTCACGCAGGATTTCCCAACCGCCAGGGTGGTGGGTCTGGAGCGTAACTACCGCTCGACGCAGACGATTCTGGATGCCTCCTCCCAGGTCCTGGCCGACCACAAAGCCCGGGATGGACAGAATTTGTGGTCGGACATCGTGACGGACACCAGGGTGGAGTTCTACACCGCCCCGACGGACAGGGCTGAAGCAGAGGTTGTTGTCCATACCATCGAGAGAATGGTCGGGGGAACAAGCTACTTCTCCATCGATTCCGGTCGCGTCGACGGCGAGGCGATCAAGAGCGAGACCACATTCGCGGATATCGCCGTGCTCTACCGGCTCAGGGCGCAAAGCGCTCTTCTGCAAGAGGCGTTTCAGAGGTCCGGCATGCCGTATCAGACGGTTGGCGAGACCCCATTCTTTGAGCGGGCCGAAGTGAGTGCGATCCTGGACTATTTGTGGCTTTCCCTGCACGAACAAGATGATTTCCATCTGAAGAGAATCCTGGCGAGCACCGGCGGCGGCATCGGCCCCGGCGCTGTGGCGCATCTGCTCGAGGCTGCGGCGCTCCGCCACCATTCTCTCTGGCAGACCCTGTGTGAAGCTTCCACGGGCAGGGTGTTGAACAGAAAACAGGTAAACGCCATTGGCCGTTTGGTTGAGAATCTGACCGAGCTACGTCAGCGGGCGCAATCCGGAACGGTGACCGATCTCATCGAGCATGTAACGGAAACATTCTTTGCTCCGGATCATTTCAGGAAAACAGCTACGGCGAGCGACTTGCACAAACAACTGCTGTTGAAGGCCAGCCTGTTCGACAACAACCTGCACCTATTCTTGCGCTCGGCGGTCCTGAGCCATGAGACAGATGAATATGATGCGCGCGCCGACCGCGTCTCCCTGATGACCGTGCACGCTGCGAAAGGGCTGGAATTTCCGGTTGTCTTTATTGTCGGCTGCGAGGACACCCTCATTCCGTATCAACCGGAGGGCAAGGTCACCGACTTTGATGAGGAACGGCGGCTGCTCTATGTGGGCATGACCCGCGCCAGGGAGAAGCTCATCCTCACCAATGCGAAGACCCGAGTCCTGTTTGGCAAGAAAACCACGCCCCCTGCCTCGCGTTTTCTCAAGGACATCGGGCAGGCCCTGGTCGAGGTCAAGAAAAGGCCATTCAAGGAAAAGAAGAAGGGACCTCAGAAGACTCCGCAAATAGAGCTTTTCTAACGGCGAAGAAGATGATTAGCAAACGGCTGGCACACGGAATTTCACCACGCGCCGCCCTGTGCGTTTCTCTGGTTTTGCATCTGGTCGGCGCCGGGTTTTTGGCGCTTATCGACATCGACAAGATCACGGGAGTACAGCTCTTCGAGGATAAGGCAGTCTTGTTTGAGCTGGTGGCGGACGAGGACTTCGAGTTTGACAAGAACTCCAGTGGCGAGCAGTTTACCCGTCAGAACAACTCCTCTGAGACTGAAAAGCCCGCTGAGCCGCATTCGTCTGCCAGCAATGGGCCATACGCGCATGTGACCGGCAACACCACTGTGCGCCGGGAGAATCTGTTGCTGGCCTCTTTGAATACGCTCGATGAATTGCGGCCATCCTTCAATTTCATGGTGCAGCAAGTCGCTGCCGACTCGGTGGGCGCGTTCGCTCCGATCCAGGGCATCGCCCCGGACACGAAATCGCTTACGGAGGCCCTGACCAGCGGGATTCTCAAAGTGTCAGGGTTCGGTCATGGCAATTGCCCGCCACGAGGGGGCGGCATTTTGAAATACAAAAAAACCTTTGTCAACCTGGATTATTCACAAATTCTCACCGCGAAGGCGCTAAGGTCGCCAAGAAATAGAACTTACATATGGTTTGTAGAATAAAACTACTTTCAATCTCGATGAATGTGAGATCATCATAAGATATTGTTTTTTATACTTTGCGTCCTTTGCGTCTTGGCGGTTAATGAATTATTCAGGTCAAATGATTTTCTTCAATGTTTTCGCTACCACTGAAATAGAAATTGCTTTGCCACTACGCTCGGAAGAAGCCCCACCTAACTGCCGGCAGCTAATTCCTTCCCTAAAGGTGAGTTCGCCCTTTTTGTGCCTTGACGTATGCTTTTAAGACTGCATTCATGAGCGTTTGGTAACCTCTACCTTTGGAATTGGATTTAAACCATTCCAACACATCCACATCCAATCGCAAGGATATGGCTTTCTTTTTTTGCGGAAGAACGACCTTTGCGTTTTTGAACCATTCTTCGTCCAATTCAGGAATTTCAGAGGTATCAATCTCCTCATCGGTCAGGGCGTCAAGCCGCTTCCAGTCGGTTTTTGTGGTTTCTGGCAACTCGTCAGCCTTGTATTGAGCGATATTCTCTTTCTTCATTTTTTCGTGCCTTTCTTGCTGAGATTATTCGGATTTTGTCCCCTCTTGGTGTATAGACAACTGCGATTATGCGATTATTTACTTCCCCAACAGTTATATAACGCCTTTCGCCCCCACGGTCAGAACGCTTCTCAATTCTTGGGCGTAGGAAGATTTTCGACGCGTCCTCGAATGCAATTCCATGTTTTTTTATGTTCGCTTCATTTTTATGTTCATCCCATTCAAATTTCATCGTCTAATATACGAAAAGTATATACATTTTTCAAGGAAAGA
>JBHHXT010000311.1:0-5476 GCA_046757165.1 bacterium
CTTTACACACCCACTCACTCTCTCGCCGCATCGAGATCGGCGATGATATCGATCCCGGCAATGTCCTCATTCTCAGCGAGGGTAACCACGCCGGCCAGCTCCGGTGTCTCCGGGTCCGGGAAAAAACCGAGCAGCCTAACATTGGCGAAGCTAAATTCACCGACAGGTAACCAGGCGACGAAGATGAACTTGTACGTCCCTGGCGCCAGACCGAGACGGTAGTCGAATGTTTCGGAGTCACGTGGAACAAAGGTCAGGGCCGGTGGAATCCCGGTGGTGAGGTCGGCGAGTTCCTTGAGCACGATGATCGCCACGACTGAAGTGTTGTCCGGCCAGGGCCCGTTGACGAACGTAATTCTGCCGCTGATGCTGGAGGTTCGGTTGACGCGCTCCAGGTCGATGGGGATGTTGACATTTTCCAGCATCGGATTTTCCTCGGTGAGAACGATAGGCGTGAGCTCGAATTGCTCCAGGTTGCCGAATACGCCGACGATATCGGTTAGCTGAAAGGATTGCGCTTTGGCTTTCCAGATGACGATGGCGGCTTCGTACGTGCCCAGCGGCGCACTCATCTCGAATTGGGGCCGCTGGCTCGTCACATTGGTATCTTTGCTCGCCCGGATGACATCACTGGTGATCAGCCCCTGCAAGCTGTTGGGCGGGAAATCCTTGACCAGCGCCACCCGAAGCTCGTCGGTCGTGTCTGGCACGACCTCGTTGATTTGCAGCTCGCCACGCACCGTGCCTTTGAAGAAATTGGCCTCGACTCCGTGGTCATCGCAGGCCAGGAGAAAAGACAGGATAACTATCGCCCCCGAAAAACAAAAAGCGTCGATAAGCCGCCGCTTCAGGTCAAAGTCCATTTTTCAGTCCCCTCCGGTGAATTCTTCTCATGATGATTTGAGCAGAGCGCGCTGGATGTGCAAGGTGATGGTGTCGGTGTCTCTGCAGACTCTTGATGTGTCATTTAAGTCAAAAAAACGCCTAAATATAGATATTTGCTACATCAATGTCAAGCTCTGGCTGCGCGTGCAGGCTTCCTACTATTCAGGTTTTTATACTGGAGACCTTTAGGCGCTGACGAGGGTTTTTTTGAACTTGGCGTTTAGGATTTCGAATTTGCTTGTCCGGCTTAGGCCGTCAGGTTTTGCGCAATGCTTTTGATGCTGAATAGGTGTTCAATGCCCATTCGTCGGCTAACTCAAAAACTCGAAGTTTCGTCTCATCTCTCATCGGTTCTTCCTACAGCCTAAAAGGCTACGGCCTATCTACCTGAACATCGCCGCTTCCAGCGACCTCAGATCCGGCACCTCATAGTCCGGCTCGGTGTCGGCTGGCGGTGTGGCGCCAAACCCTTCCCGACCCTGTCTGCGATTGACCCAAACCGTCGACAAGCCGAGCGCCTGCGCTGGTTTGATATCATGGAAAAGACTCTGTGCGATATGTAAGATGCGTTTGGGGGGAGTATCGAGGCGCTCGAGGGCATACTCGAAATTTCGAAATGACGGTTTATATGAGCCGATCTGCTGTGCCGTGAACACCCTGTCAAACTCGACTTGCAGATGGTTTGCTGAGTGAGAAAACAAATCGTCGTCGATATTGGACAGGACAACGAGCTTGTACCTGGACTCGAGCACCTGCAACGCTGCCGCGGAGTCATCAAACGGTGGCCAGTTCCGGACCGAATGTGAAAAAAGCGCAAGCTCCTCCTCAGAAGGTGTAAAACCAAACTGGCTGCCCAATCCACTCAGCACGCACCGGAGCACCGACTTGTAGGGCTGATAGGGGCCGGCTTCGTATCTGGTCTCCAGCTCAGCGTACGCTTCCAGAAGGGGACCATCCGCGACCTGCACACCGTGCTTGCTCAAAACCGGTTTGAGAGCAAACAGGAGGCCACTCTCCCAATCGATCAACGTGCCGTAGCAATCAAACATGAGAATGTCAAAATCATCAAAGCGCAATGCCATCGGAAATCATCCCGCGATGAGTGTTCGCAGCGCCGACGCTTTCACCTCGTTGAAGGTGCCAAATTCCGCCGGATCGCCGTTGGCTATCTCGGCAGGCATCTTTTCGATGATCGCATTCCAGGCCTCCTCATCCAGAGATTGGATCAATTGTGCAAATGACTCCGATTCGGAATTCTCCGGCAGATAGGTACGATACATCCTGACAATCGCCTTCAGCATCGGCAGATAAGGCTGCAGGTCCGTGGTGGTCGATGCGGCCTCGCTATCGATCCATGCGATGGCCACGCGGGAGATCGAATGGCTGCGATTGAGCTCGGCCTTGAGCAGCAGCTCGATGTCAAAAGCGAACTTCTTTTCGATCAAATCATCGATAATCGTTCGGACAGTCTCTGCTCTGAAGGCCTTGAAGCCGCACTGTGTGTCCACAATGTAATTCAAGTCAGGAATCAAGCGCTTCCACAAATAGATGAACAACTTGCCGCGGATATTGCGCAGGCCCTTCTTGACCACAACCGAAGTCTCCTCTCTGCGCGACCCGATCGCCACATCCTTGCCCTGATTGACAATGCCATCGATCAGCAAGCCGATTTGGCCGAGATGGGTCGACAGATCTGCATCCGTAAAAAGAATGATGTGGTTGGACTCACGCCGCTGCTGTGCGGCCTGCCATAAGCCGTAGTGTATGGAGCCGCCTTTTTGACTCTCCGCAGTCGAGGCCAGCGGCTGTGTGACCGCCAGGCCCTTTTCGATGCCCTGCTGCAGAAACAAAACCCGAACGTTGTCTCCTTCATACTGTGACTCGAAAATTTGCCGGGCAATGTCGCCGCTGTGCTCCGGGCACCCATCGTCGACAGCAGACAAATCCCAGGTAAAGTTGGCCTGGTCCGCAAACAACCAGTTCAGTTGATGGATCTTTCTGATGAGAAGATTCTCACCGTGCTCATGCTCCTCTCTGGTCTTGAGACGGTTGTGCTCTTTGTACATGGCAAACACGATGGAAACATGTGTCCTGCCGGGCATTGAAGCGATAATTCGTTTCGATTTTGCCAGCTTGACAGCCAAATGGGGCAACAAAGGCACGGAATCTTTGTCAGCGAGAAGCTCTCTTTCCACCTTCTCCAATCCCTCCCGGTCCGGATAGAGATCGAAAATCTGGTCGGCGCTGGCCAGAACCTGCTCGAGATGGGCCTCGTTCGTCAGGTCTAACGTCTTGGGACTGGTGGATAGGATTCTCTTCAAGGGCTGGGGAATATCATGGCTTAGAAACATCTTGTCTCCTCGAGGCTGGATTCATACACTGCTGAAGACTACCGCCAGGACCGGAGGAATGCGGGCGGCCGGGATCAGCAAAATGAAATTGAACAAAATTGTTGCGCAACGGGCTCAGGTCTTCAGAATTAGGGTGTTCACGCTTTAGCGTGTTTTCCCTCCACCCCAGCAAGCTGAAGCTCGTACACCGATCCCCCCACTCAGGAACCGCTCAGTTTGGAAAAGACCTTTTGGGTTCCGGCTCGTCCTGCTCAAGGATACTTCATCGCGTGGCAAGAAGCCGGGAATGATCCGACACCGTTTGTAGCGGTGTCTTCTTAAGTACGGTTAATCAAAGGATAGCCTGCTTCGTCAAAACACGGTCAGAGGCGGTGTTGGATCCTGTCTGGACTTGGAGTGCACCCCTTGTAAGTACGCGATTATCAAGTTGCAACGCCTTCCAAAGTCCTCACAACTCGACCGGCAAAACTATCAAAAAAGAGAGACATTTGCAAGTGGATTGTGATGCGCACGTCTTGTCAGGGTAAACATTCCAGAAAAGAACAAGCCACTGACTTGCCCGGCGCGACAAAGCCGCAACCCAATTCGGTGCATTTTGGTGACTTCCGCGTCCTTCGGTGGGAAGCATCTTAAGACCACCGAAGTCAAGGAAGGGTTAAGTTCTCTTAACATTCTCTTGCTTCGAGTCCCTCTTTTTCACTATATTGTTTACCACATCATCTTGAAGACATGCTTACAGAGATTGAATCAACGCATCGAGGGCGACATATGAGATCGAGACTTCTGCTTTTTGTCATCATCCTGGTTACACTTCTCACTGGTTCTGATTCTTCCGTTTATGGCCAACGAAATAGTGGCGATGTCGAGGGCGACTTTTTGCCCAGCTCCGTCATCGTCGAAGGTGTCGCGTTGGGCAAAAAGAAGGATTTCGCGGCGGCACGTCAAAAGTTCGAAACCGCCCTGGGTTATTGGCAGGTACACCACAGCGGCGCTTTGTTCCTGAAGATCCTGGACGACGTCAATGCCAGGACGCTCGAGAAAAAAACGGCGGTGAATATTTTCAAGGCCGTTCAGGAGGATTTCAACACCAAACATAAGAAAGCGGTGAAGAGATTCAACAAAGTCATCAAGAAAAACAAGACCTATTTCCCGGTCTACCTTCTCAAGGGCGAGGCGCTCGCCAACCTGGAGGAGCAGGATGATGCCGAGGCGGCCTATGCCGAGGCCATCGCGCTTGCCGGCAATGCCGCGCTCCCGTATCTTTTCCGAGGGAAGTTTCATGCCAGAAACGATGACCGCGAGCAAGCGATCGCGGATTTTAGCAAGGCTATCCAAGTCGATGGCGCCAGCGCTATCAGCCTTTTCGAGCGCGGATTCGCCTATTGCCTGGCACGGGAGTACAGCGACGCCATTCACGATTTCGAGGCGGCTATCAAGCAGTATCCCGACTGGGAGAAAAGCACGGTCGTCAACGAGGCGTTCCACAACCGCGGCATTCAGCGCCTGGAGAAAAAATCCTACCGCGGCGCTGTCAAAGATTTTGATCGTGCCATCAAGATCAATCCGGAATTCCTCAATTCCTACTTCAGTCGCGGGTTGGCTTATCGACGGCTGAACAAATACAGCACGGCCCTCGTCGATTTTACCACCTGCATCGACAAGAAGGCAGATTTCACGGACGCCTATTATCAACGGGCGCTAACGCATTTCAAAAGAAAACACTATCAAAAATCTGTCAAAGACTTGAAACAAGCTCTGGCGCGCGAGCCCGGCAACAAGCAGTTCCGCTACAAATTGGGCGAAAGCTACTACAAGCTCGGCCACTACACGAAAGCGGTCGCTCAGTTTGACAAAGTGATCAGGCAGGATAGGAGCATGTTCTGGGCCTATTACTGGAAAGGGTATTCTCTCGCCTATCTTGGCAAGTCGAAACAGGCGATCGCCGCGTTTCAGCAGTTTTTGAGCCGCGTTCCCAAGAAGCACCGCGGCCAAATTTTTTACGCAGAAACGGAGATCGAAAAGCTGAAGCGAGGGAGCCGATAGGAAACCCGGTCAGGGTTCGTGTGACAGGCTCCCGGGCGACGTCCGCGACCGAACCTTACTCAGCAGATGCAATGATGTCCACGACGCAAAAAGTCTTGCCAAGAAGTGGCAAAAGATAATTTGTCATGCCCGCGAACGCGGGCATCCATAGGCCAAGTTAAGATACTGTTGTTAAATGGATTCCCGCTTTCGCGGGA
>JBHHXT010000312.1:0-5466 GCA_046757165.1 bacterium
CAGTTTACCCACTTATTCTTTATTATGAGTGCTTTACTTTATTACTGCTAACAAAGCGCTTCAGCGGATAAACCGCTGAGCGCGACAAGAAGAAAAAAGAGAAGCCGACCCGACTCCACTCATGGCGGAGTTCAGTTGTGCTCAAAGTACTTGATTTCATGAACCTCGACTCTTACTTCAATCATGATCGGGTTCACACCGTCTTTTCCCGTCGCTCTGCCAACTGCCTGAAAGTGGATGTGGTCCTTGCCGTGAGCTTGCTTGATGTGCTCAATCTTGCCGTTTGAACTGTTCAAAAAAGAGGCAGGGATTTTGAAATTGTTGAAGCTGCCACTGCCTCCGGCCATGACTGCTGGCCTCATAAAATAGGCCTGTGCAACGAAGCTGAGCTGGTTGAGCTCAGTGATGAGTGCATCTCTATTGGCCTCATCGGCGGGTATCTGAGCCAGATTGAGCCCCACAGCAATTGCAACGCCAACAAGGAACGTGCTCAAAACAAGCAAAAGAACTTGTTGTGTTCCCAAGGTCTATTATCTGTCGGTTAGGTTCTGTTGCTATTGAAATGATTTTCCCTTAATTTACTATACCCTCACCTCGTCCAGATGAGGAATAGCTTTAGATTCCCCGATTCTTCCTTTCTTCTCACATCGGCCAGAAAAGATTCCGAAAAACTTTTTCTTGCTTCTTATCTATTTCTTGTTATCTTTAAGCCTTAACCCGGACAAGCCGGAACCAAAAAGGTTTTTTGAAAAGTTTAGAAAAAAATTATCGCTGTAACTTACATAATAGCGTCATCAGCAGCCCTGAGTTGTAAAGTCTTGACGTTTTTTGGCAAGACTTTACAACTCAGCGCCTAATATATGGTTTAGCTCTTCAAAAGGAGAAGAAATATGCGACCTGAGTTTCCGACCGTCACCGTAGGCAAGGAAGGAAGATAGTCCCCAGTCGGTTCGAGTTCGGCATCACACCACCCAATTACGCCTGTTCAGCTCCACAAAGCGTAAAGTTGTCTTTGACTTTTTATACACTGGTGCGCAGCTTCAAGCCGCCAGGCGATTGTCTTCTCCATCCTTTTCGATTCCCTTTTTAATAACCGAGAATATTCTCAATTTGCGGCGTCTTGTTTTCAAGTCCGAATTGAGAGTTCATCCTAATCTTCTGAGAAGAGACAATGAGCAAAGTGATGAAACCAGACACTCTGAGTTCCGAACACATACCGGCAAGTGGCGGGCATCGCGTTGCAAGCCTGTTGCAAGACATTCGCGAAGCCATCGCCGGTTCGCAGCAGAACTTCACCGAAGGCAGCATCGGCCGGGCCATTTTGCTGCTTTCTATCCCGATGGTGCTCGAGCTGGTGATGGAGTCTGTTTTTGCAGTTGTGGACATTTTCTTCGTCTCGAAGCTCGGTTCGGATGCCGTGGCCACCGTCGGGCTCACCGAGTCGATGTTGACGCTTGTTTATGCGGTGGCCATCGGGCTGAGCATGGCAGCGACCGCCATTGTCGCCCGGCGCACCGGCGAGAAGGACCCGGAAGGGGCTGTCACGGCCAGCGTCCAGGCGATTCTGGTAGGCTGTGTGATTTCCTTGCCCGTCATGATCCTGGGGATATTCTTCGGCCCGGTCTTGTTGCGCCTGATGGGCGCCTCTGAGGCGATCATCGACTCCGGCTCCATGTATACCACCGTCATGTTGGCCAGCAATATAGTGATTATGCTGCTGTTTGTCATCAACGCCATCTTTCGGGGCGTGGGTGACGCGGCAGTGGCAATGCGTGTGCTCTGGCTGGCGAATCTCATCAACATTGTCCTGGACCCGTGTTTGATATTCGGTCTCGGGCCGTTTCCGGAGCTGGGCGTGAAAGGCGCAGCAGTGGCCACTGCGATCGGCCGCGGCGTCGGGGTGCTGTACCAGCTTTACAAATTGCAGCACCGCTCTGGCCGTGTTCGCATCGCACGTCACAACTTAAAGCTTGACCTCGACGTTATGCGCCGGCTGCTGCAACTCTCCCTCGGGGGCATCGGCCAGTTCATTATCGCCACCTCGAGCTGGATCGGCCTGATGCGCATCATGGCAGTCTTCGGCAGCGAGTCACTTGCCGGTTACACCATTGCTGTGCGCATCATCATTTTTTCTATCCTGCCATCGTGGGGCATGAGCAATGCGGCCGCCACGCTGGTCGGCCAGAATCTGGGCGCCAGAAAGCCGGAGCGCGCCGAGAAATCCGTTTGGATGAGTGGACTCATCAACATGATATTTTTGTGCGGGATCGGACTCGTCTTCAACGTGTTTGCGGAATTCCTCGTGCGGCTGTTCACTGATGAGCCCTCGGTTGTCGCCGTGGCGGCTCAGTGCCTGCGCTACATCAGCTATGGCTATCCCATCTATGCCTATGGCATGGTCCTGGTGCAGGCTTTCAACGGCGCCGGAGACACAGCGACGCCGACCCGGATGAACTTCTTCAGCTTCTGGCTGTTCGAAATCCCGCTGGCTTATCTGCTCGCGCTCGAGCTTGGACTGGATGAATCCGGCGTGTTTATCGCGATCATTGCGGCTGAATCGGTGCTCGGCTTTGCGGGCGTGATTCTGTTTCGTCGCGGGCGGTGGAAGGAGCGGGAGGTGTAATTCAGCCACGAATGGACACGAATTCACACCAATCAGAACTTTGGTCCCCTTTACCTGGATTAGTCACAAGAGATTAGCAAGTATTCATGTAAGTATTTGATGATGCATATCTTAACGGGCTAAGAGGAGTGGGGCTGTCCCAAAAGACCAGAAATGTCATTCCGACCGAAGGGATGAATCTGACAAGACACCAATCGTAGGACTCACGAAAACAACTGCTTACATCGAAATTCTTGCACGAACAGATTTCTCGCTTCGTTCGAAATGACAGGCACGAGGAACCTTTTTGGACAGCCCCATGAAATGCTAAAGCATTTCACTCCTTATGTGTTGGCCCTTGCTGGGCGAGATTCATGAATTGTCGAGGCCTAAAAAAATTGGCTTGTTGTACAGAAAGGAGGAGAACCCGTATGGCAACCGTAAGAATCTGGCACAATCCGCGCTGCTCGAAGAGCCGACTCCAGCAAGAAAAGTGTGACCTGGAGGTCTTTGTCTACCTCAAAGAACCGATCGACCCGAAAGAGCTGGCCAGGGTCATTCGAATGAGCGGCTAGCCGTTGCAGGAGTTTATTCGTACCAACGAGCAAGAATACAAGGATCTTGGCTTGCAGGACAAAAAGCTGACCGTCGACGAGTTCGCTCAACTTGCTGCGAAACACCCGAGGCTGCTGCAACGCCCTATCGTGATCAAGGGGGACCGTGGTGGCGCGGCCGATTTCGAAAACTGAAGACCTTTTTTAGACGTTATCCGGACAAGTATATGACCCTGGAAAAGCTGAAAACTGAAACGGCCAACACGATACGCCTCGGCGCACCCATCGTGGCGGCGCAGTTGGTGCAGATGTCGATGGGCTTCGTTGACGCTGTTATGGCCGGTCACCTGAGCGCGAAAGCCCTGGCCGCGGTCGCGGTCGGAGGCAGCCTCATCGGCCCGGTGTTTCTGGGCGGGATGGGCGTTTTGGTTGCCATCAATCCGGTTGTGGCCCATTTGAGCGGCGCCGACGAACCCGAGGAGATTGGCAAGAATCTTTGGCAGGGTCTGTGGCTCAGCCAAATCATGGTCATTCCCGTCTTTCTTGCTTTGCGAAATGCGGGCTGGGTCATGCTCCTGTTTGGCATCAATCCAGAGTTGATCCCCATAACCCAGGGTTACCTGAATGCGTTTTCATGCGGTCTGCCAGCGGCTTTCGGATTCTTTGCCCTGCGCTTCTTCAACGAAGGGCTGCAGATTGCAAAACCGAGTATGTATATCGCGCTCGTCGGGTCTGTTGTCAACGTCGCCGGCAATTATGCCTTTATGTACGGCCACTTCGGGTTTCCGGCACTGGGCGCCGTCGGCACCGGTTGGTCGACAGCCCTGGTGCAGTGGACGATGTTCGCCTGCATGGCGCGATTTACTTTTCGAAGGCAGAGCGATAGACAATTCCATATCCGCGCCGGATTAAACTGGCCGCAGTGGCATTATTTGAAGGAGATCATGCGGGTCGGCATCCCCAACGGAATGAGCTTCAGTATCGAGGTCGCCCTGTTCGCGATTGTCGCCTTGATCATGGGCTCGATGGGGGTGATCACCGTGGCCGCGCATCAGGTGACCATTAATTTTGCTGCTTTTACGTTCATGCTGCCGCTCGGGTTGTCCATCGCCACCACTGCGCGTGTCGGCTTTGCCATGGGCCGGCGCAATCTGCAGCAGGCGCGCATGTTCGGGTTTATCGGGATGGGGCTTTCTTTGGCCATCATGAGTGTCACGGCGTTTGTCATGATTGTTTTCCCTGAAGTCATTGTGCGCATCTACACGCAAGATGTGCAGGTCCGCGAGCTGGCCGTGAAGCTGCTTTTCCTGGCTGGTTTGTTTCAGATCTCCGACGGTCTGCAAGTAGCAGCGTTTGGTGCGCTGCGCGGCATGAAAGACACCAAAATACCGATGGTGGTGAACATCATATCCTACTGGCTGGTCGGGTTCACCTCCGGGTATGGCCTGGGCATGGTCATGGGTCTGGGGGCCGAAGGATTGTGGATCGGGCTCATCGCCGGGTTGAGTGTGGCGGCCGTGTTACATAGCTTGAGATTTCATCGTCTCACCAAAAACAAGTCTGAGGATCAAATAGAGCAGCCCGAACATCTGGAATCTGCCATCGAGGCATGAGAAAGTTCTTGATCACGCAAAGAAGCTTCGTGCCGTTAGTGTCTATCGTGTCCCACAAATATTGCTGGGCACAGGGACAGTTGTTAACATCTTGCTCTCAAAGGAGCTTAGGTTGGTTTTTCTGTCGCACTGGTGCTAGAAACATTTCACGCCTACGGCGTTGACCGTCGTGTAGGGCGTACAAAACCGCGTAGCGGTGACATATTCATAGCCAATTCGTCCCATAAACAGACAGCACTCCGCAGGAGTGCAATATTAACCCCCTGTGTCCAGCGAAAGATCTGGGTAACGATAAGCCAAAATGGGGGGACTTTAAATGATTGCCTGCTTGACATTTTGAATAATTGTGCATACATTCTCTGCAACTTTGGCGGTCATTTCAGTGGTGAATTCAAAATGGAGACTACTGTATGAAAATGCGGAGAGCACACCTGAGATTCTGGTTCTGTTTGACCGGTTGCTTCCTTTTGCTCGTACCAAACTTCGTTCAATCCCGGGGAAGTGGAATAACCCCGGAGATGGTCGTCAGTCTCGAGCGCGTGCGTCAGGCTGCTCTGGACCCGTCCGGGCAAAAAGTCGCGTTTGTGCTCAGCGTGCCTCGCGATGAAGACGACAAACCCGGCCGCGCCTACTCGGAAATCTGGGTCACGTCACTCGATGGCGGCGAGCCCGTGCAGTACACGTCAAAACCCGTCAG
>JBHHXT010000313.1:0-5458 GCA_046757165.1 bacterium
TTAGGTCTCTTAGCGTGGATCGCGTTTAGTGTTCCCTTGCTTTTTGTGAACGGGTCCTATATTATTTCAGTCATATCCGACCCGTTGGGCTGGGGATGGGACTTGTTCGGAACCGCCGATTTCCCCTGGCGCCCCCTGTGGCCAGAGTACCTTGGGTTCGTTCAAATCGCGCTCCTCCTGACAGGATTGTACTATGCTCTGAATCGTGGTTACCAGATTGGCGAAAGCCTATTTGGCGCTCCACAAGCTGCCCTCAAGGGTCTGATTCCTGTGGGCGCCTTCTCAGTGGCAGTAACCCTGGCATTCCTGCAGTTCTTTGTGGGTTGAGAAAGCTGTGATAACAAAACCGGTAACAGTTCATCAGATCTACAGACAACGGATATTGTCTCTACAGTCCCAGACAGCGGGAATCATCCCGCCATAGACAGGAGAACTTGAACGTGTTACCAAAAATTTGTTGAGGTGCATATGAGCAATATACTAAGAACCGTATACTGTAACCAATGCAAAAAAGATATTCCTATTGAAGAACTCGAAGACGGTACCATCGTCGTTCGGTGTCCCAAATGCGTTGGCGAGTGTATGCTGTGTGATTGTCATTTGGTCAAAGAATGTTTTGCAGAGACCCCAGGCGTTAGGGTCCTGCATCCTGACAATGGAAAGGATGGCGCGTTATGAAAACGGGACTAAAGGAGCTTCTGGCGATGAGTGTGACGATCGTGCTCTTAATAGCGTTGCCGGTTGTCATTTTTCAGAATGGTCCCTGGGTAGCAAGAGGGTCAACTCGTGTCATCCATCTAACCGGTGTGATGAAAAATGGCGTCTGGACCGATGAGGAGGTAACAGGCCTGAACTATTGGCGGAAGACCTTCCCTCCTGCGACAATTGTTTTGCGAGAAGGAGAGGAGGTTGTATTGCGTCTTTCCAGCTCGGACGGGACGCACAGTTTTTATGTGCCTGAGTTGAACTTAGGTCCTATTAAAGTAGAATCCGGGCACACCGTGGAAGTCTCTTTGAGAGCCACGAAAGCTGGGGATTACACTTATTACTGTACTCTGGTTTGTGGCGACTGTCATTATTTCATGCGTGGAACCGTGAAAGTGTTGACTGCGGATGAAGAATTGGTATCTTATGTGGATGCGGATGTGGGAGGATCGGATAAGTTCTGTGAATTCCATAACCCATCCAACACTTTTTCCTCTTTCATTGACCGAGGTGAATATCTGTACAAGTGGAAGGGCTGTGTGACCTGCCATGGAGAAGGCGGCAAGGGAGGCGTGTATAATCCCAACTACGTTAAAGAGTATGTACCACAACTGAACACCCTGGCCGAGAAAATGAAAATCGACTGGAAAGAGGATGCAGACATTTTGATTGGACTTATGGAGTCGGATACAGATTTGGAAAGTCTGGAGGATGATCCGCCAGTTGGGGGTTACTCCCGGTTTCTAGCGCAATACAATTCCATCCGTACGAAAATTCTCAATGGCGCGCCTTCGTTACAGATGTTGGACCCGGACGGGCCGAAGCCGCCGTTGCATATGCCAGCATGGGAGGAGCAGCTTTCATCAGAGGA
This sequence comes from bacterium, assembly GCA_046757165.1. GTDB lineage: Bacteria > Zhuqueibacterota > Zhuqueibacteria > Oceanimicrobiales > Oceanimicrobiaceae > JBHHXT01. The sequence goes on from JBHHXT010000313.1 coordinate 1,577, forward strand.
TATTGATGCGATTTTGGCCTACCTTATCAATCAGTATCCCTGGGAAGAATATGAGTGAACCTGCGGAGCGTACGTAACATGCTCGAGATTGAGAAGACGACAAAATCCGTTAACGTCGAATCGCCAAGAAGAACAAACATCGGAGGAGAAAAAAATGTGTAAAAAAAGCATGTTCTCCGCAGGAGTGGTGACCTTGTGCCTTCTATCGCAAACCGTCTTTGCACAGGTTTCAACCACAAAAGGCTACCGTTCTGTTGAACTCCTTCACAGAGGACATATTCGAGGTAAAGTGACCTATACCGGTGCAGCTATTGAGCTGCCATCGATAGAAATCACCAAGGATGAAAGGGTCTGTGGTTCAGAACCACGAAAATTGAAAGCCATTGATATAGGCATCGATGGGGCTCTGCGAAATGCGGTCGTTTATCTCACCGACATCAAAAGGGGTAAGCCCTTTGCTCCAGTTGCTGGACCGGCTGTCGTGGAACAGAGGGGATGTGCTTATCATCCTCATGTTCAGGTAGTGCCAGAGCGCTCCACATTAAAGATCTTGAACGAGGATAAGATTTGGCATAACGTTCATGCTTATTTGTTTCCCTATGATACTCAATTTGTGCTCTACCCGAGTAGTCTACCCGCAAGGGGCAAGACATTATTTAATGTTGCCATGATAAAAGCTGTAAGGAAAATAGTCCGCAATTTGCCGGAGAAAGGCATTGTTAAATTTGCGTGCGATGCCGGTCACTCTTGGATGACAGCCTATATTGTTGTTGCTGAACACCCTTATTTTGCAAAGGTTGATGAGCGAGGCGGTTTTGAGTTAAAAGATGTCCCTATAGGAACGTATGAGATTGCTGTCTGGCATGAGTATTTTGGCACGCAAACAAAGGAAGTTCAGGTTTCTGGCAATATCTATAATAGAGTTAATTTTGTCTTTAATCAGCACAGCCTGAAATGAAAACAAAACCCGTCAACGCTGAATGGCTGAAGAAAAATTTTCCCTGTTATTGGGCTTGTCCGGTTCATACGGAAGCGGGACGGTATGTGAATCTGATCGCCCAGGGCAGGTTTGAGGACGCTTATCGTCTGGCGCGTGCCCCCAATCCCTTTGCTTCTCTTTGTGGCCGGATCTGCGGAGCGCCCTGTGAGACAGCCTGCCGGCGCGGTGAGTTGGACAAACCCATCGCCATTCGGGCGCTGAAACGGTTTGTGTGCGAGCGCTACGGCGTGGAAAGCATGATCGATATCCGCAAGATTTACGAAGCTCTGGGACCAAGAATCAAACCGAAGGATCGTTGGGTCGCGATCATCGGCTCCGGCCCGGCGGGTATGTCCTGTGCCCATGACCTGGCTTTGCTGGGATACAAAGTGACGGTGTTTGAAAAGCATGATGTGCCCGGCGGCATGTTGACCCTGGGCGTGCCGGAGTATCGACTCCCCCGGGAGCTCGTCCGCATGGAAATCAACGCCATCCTTAATTTAGGTGTGGAGCTCCAGTTGGGCAAAGGCTTAGGCGTCGATTTTAGCTTGCGGGATTTGAAAGAGAATGGGTATGAGGCGGTTTTTCTCGCCATCGGCGCGCACAAGAGCCGCGACCTGCAAATCGAAGGGGTGGAATTGGACGGCGTACTGCGAGGCGTTGACTTTCTTTTAAATATTAACCTTGGGTACAAAGTCGACCTGGGCAAAAAGATTCTGGTGATCGGCGGCGGCAACGTGGCCATCGACGTGGCGCGTACGGCAGCCCGCCAGGAGCGCGTCCAGGAAGTGGCCTCGGATATCACGCAGGCTCTGGATGTCGCCCGGTCGGCGGTGCGCTTTGGCGCCAAGGAAGTGAATATGGTGGTTTTGGAATCCCGCGAAGAAATGCTTGCGACAGAGGAGGAGATTCAAGAGGCGCAGGAAGAGCGCATTCAAATTCACAATTCCTTAGGGCCAAAAAGAATCGTCGGCAAAAATGGCAGAGTCAGCGGATTGGAAACCATTCGTTGCGTTTCCGTGTTCGACCCTACGGGGCGATTTGATCCGCAGTTTGAATCCGGAACAGAACGAATCCTCGACGCTGACAGCATCATCATGGCCATCGGGCAGACTTCGGACCTCTCCTTCTTACATCCGGAAGATGGCGTGGAGATCACGCCTCGCAATACTATCAAAATCGATCCTGAAACCTTCGCAACAACTGCAGCGGGAATCTATGCCGGGGGCGACGTCTGTTTTGGACCCCGGTTAGCTATCGATGCAATCGCGGATGGACGCCGGGTTGCCCGCTCTATCGATGAATTTCTCACCGGACAGAAGCACGAAGATAAGAAGATCCATGTCAGGGTTTATGATACGTATGAATATGAGCAACAGCCGGATTTTGAGAAAGTCGATCGCGTGGCTATTCCGGCATTGCCTATTGACCGCCGGGTCGGCGTCGCGCAAGTGGAGCTTGGGTATACAGAAGAACAGGCTGTTTTGGAAGCCCGGCGGTGTCTACGCTGTTGGATCAACACCGTTTTTGACGGACGAGAAGAAACCGGCTCCGAATGCATCCTCTGCGGCGGCTGTGTTGATATTTGCCCGCAGAATTGTATTGCATTGGTTTCGCTGCATCGGCTTGTCAGTGATCCCGAAACGATGGCAGAATTAGAACACTCTCAGGATTTTCTGTTGGGACGCGGCCGGACCGGTACGGGCGAAGAAGTCGAGGGAGCGGTGATGCTGAAAGATGAAACGATCTGTATTCGCTGCGGGCTTTGCGCCAAACGGTGTCCTGTGGACTGTATCAAGATGGAAGGATTTGAAATCGAGGAGAAAGTCGCGTATGAAGGATAAGCATAGAGACGATGCGAATAAAAAAAAGGTGGTCATATCCCGCCGGGATTTCTTGAATACCGTGGGGACCGGCGCTTTGGTGGTGAGTGGTCTGGGGGCGACCGCTGTGAGCTGGGATTATCTTTCTCCCAAAGTGTTGTTTGAACCTCCTCTAAAATTTCGAGTGGGAAAGCCGGAAGATTATGCCCCGGGTACGGTCACTCTGGATTCGCAAAAGAAGATCTTCATCTTGCGGGATGAGCAAGGCTACTTTACGTGTCTCTCCGCTGTTTGCACTCACCTCGGCTGCCTGACCTTCTGGAAGGGAGATGAACGCCTGATCGCCTGTCCGTGTCATGGCAGCCGGTTTGCTAAGGACGGTGAAGTGACGAAGCAACCTGCGCCCCGACCCTTGCCGCATTTGCTCATCACCCTGGACGACCGGGGACATCTGGTGGTCGACAAAAGCGAGCTGGTAAACGAAGACTATATACTCAAGGTATAAGATCATGCCGAATCGATTAACCGAAAAAATCATGCAGTCGAAAGCGTGGAAATCCATCTTCAGAACGGGCTTTCCGGAATCGAATTTTGACAAATCACGATTGATCTTCAACAACTTTTTCTTTCATGTTTTTCCAGTCAAAGTTCGGCGGGAGTCGCTCAAGTTTTCGGCCACGTTTTATCTGGGAATCACCGCCTTTGCTTTATTTGTTCTTCTGGTCATCACCGGCATCTATCTCATGCTTTATTATCACCCCTCTGTGCCGCAGGCCTATCGGGATATGAAAGATCTCGAGTTTGTGGTGTCGAGCGGCAAGTTCATTCGCAATTTTCATCGCTGGGCCGCCCACGGCATGGTCGCTGTTGCTTTCTTTCATCTCCTGCGTGTTTTCTATGCCGGGGCGTATCGCCCTCCCAAGCAGTTCAACTGGGTGGTCGGTGTGGTCCTTTTTCTGTTGACGCTGCTCCTGAGTTACACCGGTTATCTCCTGCCCTGGGATCAACTGGCTCTCTGGGGCATTTCTGTGGGCACCAATATGCTGGGATATGCGCCAGTATTAGGGGAAAAGCTTCGCT
>JBHHXT010000314.1:0-5400 GCA_046757165.1 bacterium
GCGGCTGTCCTGCAGAAAAAGTCGTAAACTGCCAGACCTCGGAAAAGGGCGAGGTCCCTCCGTCATTTTTCGCCTTGACTTTCCAATAATATTCTGTCCCCGCATCCAAGTTGGAAATCTGCTTTGATGAATCCGGGAGAGATGATTCATTGAACACCAAATTGGTAAACGCACTATCGCTTGCAACTTGCAGTTGGTATGATGTTGCGCCATTGACGTGTCTCCAGCTCAAGGTAGGCGAGAGCTCTTGCACGGTTGAACCATTCTCCGGGCTCAACAGCACCGGTGCTGAGGGGGCGGCTACAGTATAATTTACGATTCCTCCTTCATAGAAAACGATCCCGGTTCCATTTGGGTCCATATCCCGCGCGGCCGCAACGAAGCGTGATTTATCTTTGGTGATATATGAAAACTGAGCTCTGCCGGCAAGCAGCGGTGGCAACATTTCAACAACATGGCCATTCAGGCCCAGAATCACGGGTGGCTGATCATGAATAAGAATATATTGACCATCGCCTGTAAACCCACCTGAAGCTGAAAAAAACGAAAAGGTCCAAAGAGGCGTTCCAGTGCTGACCTCAAAAAGCGTGGTGCCGCCCTGCCCTCCGGAGCCAACCACCAGATAGGTGCCATCAGGTGAATAATCAAGCCAGTGGGCGGTGCCTTTCATGTCATAAGTCCAGAGTCGAACACCGTCGCTTGTACGTACAAGAGAGACCTCCCCGGTTTTGACACCTACCGCAATGGTGCTCTCGTCGGGCGATAGTTGTAACCCGCTGACAAAAGGCCAGGCCCACACATGCGTTTTCCAGATGATTGTTCCATCTGTGGTGCTCAACTTGTAAAGCCTGCCATCGCCGCTGCCGGCATACACGTAAGCGTCATCGGCGCTGAACTGGATATTCCGAATTTGACCTTCGAGAAAAGTCCGCCATAGGAGTTGGCCGGTCAGTAGATCGAGAAAAAGTAAGTCCCCGGGCCCGGTGCCCACGGCCAGATATTGGTTCTGGCTCGAAATTCTGACTTCGAAACTACCCATACGATTATTGGTGACAGAACTACCAAATGCAGTTTCGATGTTTTTTTGCCACAAAAGGGTACCGGTGGCGCCTTCAAAGACCGAAATATCGCCCGGTTCTAATGAGGAAACGCCTGTTGGGCCCGTGGTCACACAGGCTGCGTACTTGCCATCCCGGCTGAGTGAGGCGCCCCATGCTTGTTGTCCTAAATTATAGTCCCATAATTTCTGCCCGTCTATGGTGTACATCATCAACTTTGATTGATCATGTAAACTCCAATCAGACCAATTCTCCATTCCCTGGACGATGAGCACAGATTGCTCATCATCGCTCACTTCTCCGCGCCAGAATCCGATGTTGGTTGTAACCAGTTCTGTCGCAACATAGGTTGTTGAATCCAAACTCTGTGATTCAAGGGTTATATCATAATTATGTTGTGAACTATCAACATAGATGCATACGGGTGCATACTCGAGTGCCCTGATTTCAAGTGTCCAGTCGCTTCTTTGTGGGACATTGAAGGAAAAGCTGCCGTCATTCGCAGTATTTTCGTTTGTACCAAAACCTCCATTTCCGGTGCTGAGACTGACGTTCATTCCCTGAAGGGGCTGATTGTCTGGACCTTTCACCACGCCAGCGACCAAAAAACTTCCACTGACTTGCGTCGGGTCCAAAACATCGATGAGATAGGACTGGGTATACATAATGCTTGAAGTATCCGATTTGCTGGAAAACCGGTATTCCAGGGTTCGCGTATGCTGCCCAACTGATAAGTCGCGGATTTTTCCCCACAGCTCGTCCATGAATGTAATGATGATTTGTTCCTCACCAGGTTCAAGGTAGAGATCATTGGGTTGCGGCCAGGCGGGTAAAGTTTGATCGGTTTCCACGCAAAAAACAGAGAAACCAATATTCATGGTGTCGCTGCTGATATTTTGCACTTCAAAACGATGCTTGAGCCAGCGGTCCAATGGCACAGTTGCCGAAGGTATGGTTCCGAAGTCAACCTCGAGAGAATCGAATAGAGAAGTCCCGGTTGAATGTGTTGACCTCATCGCATTCTCGGTTGCACTCTTTGAAACAAATGACTTATTGTTCTCACCTTTGGCTAAGCTTAAACCTACTAACTGACAGAAGAAAAGCACTACACCACAGAACATCATTCCAGCAGCAATATCTTTTTTCATTTCGAATATCCGTTTCTTGTTTGAATGAGCAATGAAAAGGTCACATCATGGGCCATGTTTGCACGCTTTTGACATGGCTCATCGTCACGCGCTGGCTAGACTTCACTATGTCTCAGATTCATAACGAATCGGCCAGCGTCTTCCCGACCGGGCTCCCAACTTGATTGCTCACAAACATTGAGAATGGTCACGCTGCGTTTGACGTCCGAAGTCGTTGAACATGAGCCGCCGCACTTGAGTCAGGATGAGGTGAATACGAAGCGCTTCATCCACAAAGCCATCCCGCACGGCGGCCTCGACGCAGCACCATCCCAACATTTGCACCATCTACGAAATCGATAGGTCGGAAATCAGGGTCCCACCGCAAGACCAAAAGATCCACAGCGCAACTTGTATTTTGAATTGAAAGTATAACTTGCAAAATACGCGGCAAGTGCCTATACTATTGACATGATTATTCGAGAAATTTCACCATATTTGAATCTCCCATCTTGAAGCCCATCATCTGCGAGGCAATCTGTTTGAAAATCTGGTTATCATTGAAATCCTAAAATATTGTTACTGGATGAGATAATGATTGGGCAAGGCTTTGTAAATGTCGCAATCAAAGGCATTCGGAAAGAAGACCGCGAGCGCTACTCTGAACCGTCAAGATTCGGGATTTCCAGGCGTATGTTGAAAACCTTTCATCTAAAACTCCCGACCGTCGTTAGGATTGGTTGGCTTAGAATAGAAGGAATATGTAATGATCGGCAAAACAATCTCTCACTACAAAATCCTCGAGAGACTCGGCAGTGGCGGAATGGGTACCGTCTACAAAGCCCGTGACACCAAACTCGATCGCTTTGTCGCTCTCAAGTTTTTGCTTTCCCATCTCGGTAAAGCGGACGAAGAAAAGAATCGCTTCATGCAAGAAGCCAAAGCCGCCTCAGCGCTCGACCATCCAAACATCTGTACCATCCATGAAATCGACGAGACCCCGACACTCATTGATCCTACTACAAATAGGGAGAGTCGGGGGCAGATGTTCATCGCTATGGCGTATTACCACGGCGAGTCGCTGAAAGAGAAGATCGATGGTGGCCCGATAGCCATTGAAGCTGCCGTCGACATTGCCATTAAGGTCGCGGAAGGGTTGGGACGGGCACATGAAGAAAAAATCGTCCATCGTGATATCAAGCCGGCTAACATTATGATTACCCATCGCGATGAAGTCAAGATAGTCGATTTTGGCCTCGCTAAATTGGCAGGAGTGACTCAGCTCACCAAAGAAGGGACCACCTTAGGCACGGTGGCTTACATGTCTCCGGAACAGGCACAGGGTGCCGGGGTGGATCATCGCACGGACATCTGGGCATTGGGCGCGGTTCTTTATGAAACGGTGAGTGGCCAGCAGCCCTTCAAAGGCGATAATGATCTGGTTGTGATGTATTCGATTGTGAATGAAGCGCAAGCGCAGATAAGGGAATTGCGAGACGACATCCCCACGGAATTACAGCAAATTATCGATAAAGCCCTGGCCAAGGATCGGAATGACCGCTACCAGAGCCTGGACGAGATGATAAAGGATTTGAAGTCGCTGACCAGACGAAAAGGCGATTCCAAAAGAGTCAAACCGACGGCCGTCAGGCGGCTGCGAATGAGCCGGAAAATGTTTGTCAGCGGAGTTGCTGCTTTCCTCGTTTTGCTTACCCTTGCCGGCATCTATCGCTATCTTACTCGAGTTCTTGAAACCTATGAAGGTACAGTCAGTCATAGACATCGTATCGCTGTCCTTCCGTTTGTCAATATCAGCCAGGATCCCGATGATGAATATTTCACCGATGGCATGACAGAGGAGCTCATTTCGACTCTTTCGAGAATTTCCGAACTACGGGTTCTTGCCCGGACCTCTGTCATGCGATACAAAAATAGTAAGAAGAGTATCGCTGAAATTGGACAGGAATTGCAAGTTGGAACCGTTCTTGAAGGTAGCGTGCGCCACGCTGCACACCGGCTTCGCATCAACGTGAAACTCGTGGATACCAGGAGTCAAGAACTTTTGTGGTCACAGGACTACAACAGAGAGTTCAAGGATGTTTTTGCTGTTCAGAGTGAGATTGCCAAACAGCTTGCTGAGGCCTTGAGAATCAGCCTGGCAACGGCTGAAAAGCAGCAAATTGATAAAAAAACAACCGAAAACCTCGAGGCCTACACATTGTATTTGAGAGCGCGTTACGAGTGGAATAAGCTTAGCCTTGACAAAGCCCTCGAATATTACCAGCGGGCTATCGAAAAAGATCCAGACTATGCACAGGCCTACGCAGGGTTGGCTCATGTCTATGGGGCCCTTGGCTATCAGGGACGACTGTCGCACGACGAAGCCGGCTCGAGAATGAAGACAGCCGCATTGAAGGCAATAGACATCGATGAAACGCTCGGGGAGGCTTACACCAGCCTGGCGGGTTACGAAGCGCTCTATGACTGGGACTGGTCTGCTTCCGAAAAGCTTTACAGCCAGGCAATCAGTCTGAACCCCAATGATCCCCAGGCTCACATTTTCTACGGGAATCTACTGGAATGGCAGGGGCGACACGATGAAAGCCTCGGAGCGAAAAAAACAGCCTTGCTGCTGGATCCGCTTTCGGAGAGGAAACATACTCAAATAGGAGATTCATATTTTTATATGGGCCAATATGACGAAGCCATTGAACAATACCGCAAAACGCTGGAGTCAGCCCCCAACCACTGGCGAGCTCATATGGGCTTAGGGCGGTGCTTTGAGCAAAAGGGTCGGATCGAGGAAGCCATCAAAGCGTATCAACAATCAAGAGCGAAATGGGAGCTTGGGTGTATCTATGCTCTCTCCGGAAGGGAAAGTGAAGCGCGGCAGATAATCTCGGAAATCAAACAATCAAAGCGGAACAGCTTTTATCCGTACAATATCGCTGCCATTTATCTTGCGCTCGGCGATAAAGAGCAAGCGTTTCAGTGGCTTGAAAAAGCTTATGAGCTGCATAGTATGGGTTTGCTCACCATCAAGATTGATCGGCGATTCAGGGATGTGCGCCAGGCTCCGAGATACCTTGGCCTCTTGAAGCGAATGGGGTTGGAAAAATGATCGACAAACGCGGGGCTTCGATAGAAAGAAAAATCGAGCCCCAGAAACTCGAGCAACTGCTCGAGCTCGCAGACATTCTCAGCCAGCAGAATAG
>JBHHXT010000315.1:0-5369 GCA_046757165.1 bacterium
AAATCAATTATTGGGTTGCGGCCCGAACGCCGTGCCGTGTAAATCCGCCGCTAAAACAAGCGCCGAAAAAACGAGCCCCTTGCCGAATCGGACTCATATAGTTTCTTGATTATCTTATCCTCGACCACAGAGTCCTTCTCGCTTTCTTCCGGGATTGTCATCGCGCAGACAGAGTCATGTTCGTGCTGCGGGTCCAATTTCACCACGTGCATCAGAATGACCGTGATGTTATCCGGGCCGCCCGCCGCATTGGCAGCCTGAATCAGGTGCGCCGCGGCCCCGGCTAAGTTCTGCCGAAAGGTCAGCACAATTTCGAGAATGTTCTGATCTCGCACCGGGGTGGTCAAGCCATCCGAGCAGAGCAGAAAGCAATCTCCCTCTTTGACCGGGTCCACCCGGATGTCCACTTTGATGGTTCCGTTGATACCGAGGGCGCGGGTAATGACATTCCGCTGCGCAAAGGTCTCCGCCTCGTCGAGCGAGATCTCATTATCTTCGAGCAATTCATTGAGCCATGAATGGTCTTTCGTTAGCTGTTCGAGTTTGCTGTCGCGGATTCTATAGGCGCGGCTGTCGCCAACATGCGCGATACAGGATAAATTGTCTTCTAAGCGGATGGCGACCACTGTCGTGCCCATTCCTTTTATCTGCGGGTGTTCCATCGCGTGGTTGAATATTCTGCGATTGGTCAATCTTATGGCTTGAACCATGTCCAGAACGAATGACGGATAGCAACCCTCTATCTGTTCTGACAACCTGTCCAACGCCCCGATGCCGGGGTTGACGACCAGAGGGGCAAAGGTTTCAACGGCCATGTTGCTGGCAAGTTCACCGGCTGACTGACCCCCCATGCCATCAAACAGCGCCGCGAAGTTCTTGTCCTCCCGGATAAGAACATCATCTTGATTGAGCTCACGTTGCTGGCCGGCATCCGTGGAGCTTGCAACCAAGAGTTCCATCAAATCACTCCTGCACTGTTTTGGAAATTTCTTGAGCTTTGATGTTTGAGATTTATTTGGAATTTGGTCATTTGGATTTTGGGATTTGCGGTTGTTTCCGGCTCAGGACCGCAGCAACCTCCTTCGCTTCTGATAATACAGGACATTTGTGGTCGCCACAGCGCACAGGGTCAGGAGTCCCAACAGGATCCCCATATTGTACTTCCACAGGTCGCTGACCAGTCTTGCCGTGCCGGTATGCTCCGGGCCGTTGGCGAACTGCTGCCACAGGACCGTTCCGGGCAAAACCCTGGCATTGGTTTCGAAAAAATAGCTTGCGCTCGAGGTTAGACTGGCACAGAGAACATCTGCAGTGCCATTGCCATCAACATCTCCAACAACCGGGGTGGTCCCGGGCACCAGGGTGGGGCCGCGGTCTCCCTTCCAAAGCGATTGCCCCGTTCTGCCATCCAGAAGACAAAGTGTCCCGTGAGTACCGGAAAGAACGACGTCCACGGTGCCATCTTTGTTCAGGTCAGCCAAACCCGGAGAATTGCTGAATGCTTCATTGGGCTCGATGTGCTCCCACAACAAACAACTCTTGCCTGTGCTGACCCCGGTCAGCGCCCGGACGGTTCCTGACGCAGAACTCAATACGACGTCGAGGATGCCATCGCCATCGAGGTCTGCCAGCACGGGCGCCGGATGATAAAATGCGGGCGGTTCCGCGCTGCCGTCGAAAAGTTGCTGCCAAATCCGGTTGCGAGACTGCCCATCTATGGCGACGGCTCTTCCCTGCCGGGTGGCAATGACCAGGTCGATGATTTCATCCCCATTGATGTCACCGAGACCGAGGTGGCTTCTGATCTGATGATCCGCCGGCGGTTCTGTTTCCTGAAAATAATCACTCAGCAAAAGATGGCGCTCTATCCTCTCGGTTGTCACCTCAAATATCAGGACTTCGCCGCGGTCCGTTCCAATCAGAACTTCCAAAACGCCATCCCCGTCCATGTCTGCGGCCGAAGGCGTTGCATGGACGGCTTGCCCGAGGTCAAAGCGCTGCCACTCTACTTCGGCTGCCAGATTTTGCCCCAGATACATCATCCCGTCTTCAGAGCACACCAGGACGTCTTTTTGACCATCGCCATCGAAATCGGCGACCAGTGGCGTTGAAGAAAGTTTCCCCCCCAGAAGCTCGCTGCTCGAGATCTCCTTTCCTGTCAAGCCATTGAGCACGTACAGTCTGGAATCCATCGCAGCCAGGATGATGTCTTTGAACCCGTCGCCGGTGACCTCTGCCAGAACCGGCGACAGGGGGAGCTGCACGAGCGCATCCTGAGATGCGGGCCATATTTTTTCGCGAGTCCTGCCGCTGTAGCCGTTGATGCGGCCCCGACCGTCCACCATGATCACCTCGGGGCTGCCATCCCGGTCGAGATCAGACAGGATGGGCGTCGGCACGATGGGCCATGCTTTGCCCGGCGCTGTCTCCGCCGTGCCTGTTTCTGATGGCTGCTCAGCCCAGGGCTCGACCCGGACAACGACTCGCCCGGGCCTCTGGTTCACCACAGTGCGCCTGCTCCAGGCTGCAAACAAAAGAGCGATGGCTGCGAGCGTCAGTAAAGCGGAACCCGTTTTCAAAAGCCGGTCTTTCCATCTGACCCACAGTGAGCCGGACCGGTTGGGAGGAGAAAAATGCCAGTCCCCCTCTTCGACCAGACGAAAAATCGTACTGGTCGTATCACTGATGATCTCGATCTCATCTCTCGCAGCAATCGGCACTTCGTCTGCTTCAGTCAGCTTGACGCGATTGACCTTCGTGCGGGTCAGGCTGCGTTTGTCGCTGACAAAGAATTGCCCTTGCCTGAAAAAGACCGTCGCATGTCGTCGCGAAACGCTGGTATCCGGCGCGCCTTTGGTGTCCAGGCTGATGACAATATCGTTGAGCTCCGCATCACGTCCAATTCGGTTTCTATCGAAGTTCAGTTTGAATCGTTTGCCAAGGTACGGGCCGTAGATGGCCAGCAGGTAAAAGCGTTTGCGCGGCATTCTGACAACGGTCCGGTCTGCCGGCACCGGGACTTCTCGTGCAGCTTTTTTTCCCTCGCCACTCCCCTCGGGTTTCGACGGATCGACTCTGAAAATGAGCGTGTGCTCCCCGATGACGATACGGCCGCCGTTGCCCAGTTTTGTCTTGGAGACGATTCTGGCCTCATCTACCCGGGTGCCGAATGGGCTTCCCAGATCCTCGACATAATACCCATCTTCCTGCTTCTCGAGGTAGAGATGTTCCACGGCAATGCCCTCATCTGACAGGCACAGATCATTATCTGCACCCGAGCCAACGGTCGTATACTTCTTTTCTGCGCGGATGAGAAACTCCTGAATGATGTTGGCCTTTCTTCTGACAATAAGCCTGGGCATGGCACGACGAATCAATGAGTCCGAAATGAATTCTTTATTTGGGGTGCAGGGTCCGTCCTACGCAGCAGCAAGATTTCACCCTACGGGGTTATTGGTTGCAAAAACGTCGCTTTCTTTTGTTAGCGAACCCCCTAGGGGTGAAATATCATGAGAATTCATTTGCGTGAATCGAACCTGCCCCCTTTGTTTCTCATTCTATTCAGAGAAATTTGAGGTGCTTTTTTAAAGATGTGAGGGTAGTCCTTCAAATTGGGACAAAACAGTCCCGTAATAATATGTAACATAATATTCATAATTAACTTGAATGTCAAACAAAATCTTCAAATACCAAAATACGCGTTTGTCCCTTAGCTCCCTGCCTCTGGCCAAAAAACCGTTGGATTCTTCTATCAGTTGGAGACAATTTGACGAATCCGTTGACTGCTTTTGAGACAATTTGGTCAAAATAACCTTGACTTCCTGCGCTGCGATTCGTATCATGAATGCACGGCTCTGGGAGCTCCCGAACTTCTGCCCAGTCAGTGACCCCCTCAACAGCCAGATTCTCCCATAGCTTGATGATTTCTTGTCAAAACCAACCGCTGTGATCTCAAGAATGGACCGGCCGGATGAGTGACCACGAGCTCTATCAGTTACCCGAACTCACCTGTCTCGAGCTGCATTTCGAATTGACGGCGGAACGCCCGTGCTATCTGCCGGCGTTCAAAGGTTCGCTGCTGCGCGGCGCCTTTGGCCACGCGTTGCGCCGCACCGTCTGCGTCATGGGCCCCGGCCAGCCCTGTGACAGTTGTCTGCTCCAGCGTCAGTGCATCTACACCCGCCTGTTTGAAGCTTTTGTCGACGATGCGCCCCCCCGTTTCCTGCAGGGTGTGCGCACCGCGCCCCGGCCCTACGTCTTCGAACCCTTTGACACCCGCACCTTCTACGACGCCGGCGCGCCCCTGCGCTTTGACTTGCTGCTCATCGGCCAGGCGACAGAGTTGTATCCCTACGCCATCTACGCCATCGAGTGCATGGCGCAAACCGGCCTGGGCCACGGCCGCCACCGCTTCCGGCTCGCCCGGGTGGATTGGCAGCAAAACGATACCGCGGCCAGCGAGACACCCCCCGGCCGGCGCCGGCAAAAACTCTACGACGGCCAGGCCGGGCGGCTGGTGACCAATGCCACGCCGCAAACCCTGCCACCGGCAAACGGAGCCACACTCGATGGCCGCGCCTGTTTGCGATTCCTGACCCCGACCCGGTTGAAATTCCGCAACGAGCTGACCGTGGAGTTCACCTTCCGCATGCTGGTGTTCAAAATGCTGCGCCGGGTGCTGGAGCTGGCCCACTTCCACATGCCGGGCGCTGACATCGACTGGGAGTTTCACGACCTGCTGGTGGCCGCCGACGGCTTGCAGATTACCGACCGCAACCTGGCGTGGAGCGACTGGCAGCGCCGCTCCAACCGGCAAAAAACCAGCATGAAGATGGGCGGATTCGTGGGCTCCATGACCCTGGCCGGCGCCCTGGCCCCCTTCGCCGGCCTGCTGCACACCTGTGAGCGCGTGCATGTCGGCAAGGCCGCCGTCTTTGGCAACGGCAAAATCAAGGTCGAGGCCGGGCAAGCAAGATGTGAACCGGGCGCAAAAATGAAGGAATCCCCGGATTCCGTCCTCGTTTAGGCGCTGACAAGTCAAGTTCTGTCATTCTTTGGCAAGACTTTTTTGTAGTTCGGTTTTTTTTCGATTTTCCCGCGCCTTCTGCGGGGCTTGTCCGGATTAGGGACGAAATGCGCCCAAAAACGCTGTTTTCAGGCCCTGAAAAGGGGGAGGTTAGAACAATTGACCTATCTTGTTGATAATAGGAGATTTAATGCTGTACGTAATTCACAGGAGTCCTGAAAAATGACACCAAAACAACCCCGAGAAAGGAGGTTAGAACAATGGGCTTTGTAGATATTTGTTTTTATTGGGCCTGCAAGGGTAGCTGTCGGAATTGAGACCTAACTGGAGATGGGATTGAGAC
>JBHHXT010000316.1:0-5343 GCA_046757165.1 bacterium
GGCCTCGGCGCAGCCCCGCTCATTACCGTCCAATTTGGCTCAAAATGCAAAACAAATGTAGCCATGCTCCCTTGTGGGGCATCCACCGGCTCGCCTGCGGGAAGAAAAAAGCCACCCACAAGGGGTGGCGGCTACGAGTACGAACGGGCACCCATTGGGAGTGCGCTGACGACCCGCCCGGGGTTGGGCGAATGTGAAACCTCGGGGGAACGGAAAATGTTGCCAAAGGCAACCCTCGTATGTTTAAGTCGCCCTAAACCCGCTGGCGGTGCAGAGATTTGTCCACCATCGCTGCCATTGCTCCGGTGTCCAGGTCGCCGCCGAGAAAGGTGTTGATTTCTTCAGCATACCTGGCGGGATGATTGAGCACATCATTGTAGGGCACGTACCTCACATCGAAGTTGGGTTGCTTCTGCAACCACTCTTCCACTTGCAGCAAGTGCTTCTCGAACAGTCTCGCCAGCTCCTCGTCTTTGATGTTGTCGGTGGGCTCACCGCGGCGAATGAGCATCTGCTTCTGTGAGGCCAGAATCTCTTCCATCTTGCGCCGCATGAACAACACTTTGTAGGTGTGGTTCGCTGGCAGCTCCTTCAAAAGCTGGGAAATGATCTTCACCACTTTGCCCTGTGCCTGGTTCAGCCACTCCCTGTCCTCGCTCTTATCCAACTGCTTCACTTTCTCCAACTCAAAGTATCCCTTGGGATTATCCTGATCCGCCTTGCGAATGTTGTCGGTCATCGGCTCGATGCCCCCTGCTTCCAACATTTTCATCATCATCGAGGTTCCTGAGCGCGGCAGGCCCGAAACAATCGTAATCGTATCTCGATTCATAAGTCGACTCCAATCCTCAAAGTTTTGAGATGAATTGATTTCCCTGGCTTTAGTATCGTCTTGACCCGAACTTTCTAAACGTTAGAAGATTACGTGTGCACGCCCAGGAGTGCGGAAAACATTTGGCCGGTGTAGTTGAGATGTGAGACGGCAGAAATGAGCCGCAATTTGGCAAAAGGAGAGGCTTTCTGTGAGTCGGGCATGCCTAACTTTCACGTCGCAACTGCTCTGTTTGTTCATCCCAACGCCAGAGAGGATTTTCATCCTTCAAATGCACGCCACCGAGCCAAATGTCGATCTTGTTCAAGTTCAGGTTGTCGCTGTTGCCGACCAGCACAGCCTTACCGGCCTCGGTCAGCCGAAAGTACCCATCGTCATAGCCGCGGCCGGAGAACGGGCTTCCAGGCTGTTCCAGATCCAGGATGTTGAGGAGTGGCGTGCCCAGCTCGCTCATGAAGCGCAAATGGTTCCAGAACTGGGCGTCTCCCAGCCCGTAGACAGGGTAGAGTTCCCGGAACATGGGGAAAAGGGGCTTGAACTCGTCCACACCGCCAACGATCAAGTCCAGCGCCGCATGTTCAATCCGGCCGAGTCCATTGTGAACGGATGGGAAGCGCGCCAGGTGCGCCTGAAACGCCGCTTTGATGAACGGCAGGGGCGTGGTATCTTTTTGCAGGAATTCCTGCACGGTTTGCGGGTTGGGTGAGGTGTACGCTCGCCACGCCTGGCCAGCGAGCCGGAGCGTGGCGGGCGAAACCGTTTGCCGCTCGTTGAACAACGAGGCCAATTGTTCATGATTGAGCTGGCCCAGACCGTAGAATGGTTCCACCTCAGCAAACGCGTCGATACAGATTAGCGTGAGGCTGGTGTTTCGGAGTTCCTGTTGCGCCAGCAGGTGGAGCACGTAAAGAAGATTGACCTGGCAAAACAGGTCAGATTCAAACCAGAGCACAACTTCATCGTAGTCTGAGGTGGAGCGCACGCTCTCTTCCATCTGTATCAGCGATTTGCGACATGTGTCAAAGGGTTGCCCATACGCTTCAGACAGATGCGAGGCCCGCATTCTTATCCATTTGTCACCGGAGACATTCGCCGGAGCCGGGCCACACACCAGCGCCTCGCGCCACGGCAAGACCGTCCCTGGCAGCCCGGTTTTTCGAAACGTCACTGCGATGCCGTCACCATTCAAGATATGCAACATGGTATTAGTCCCCTGCAAAGTACAAAGCTAACCAGACGGTTGCCTGCTGCCTGTCTGTCCATTCAACGCGGTGTTTCCTGTGCGCCGGGATGTGAAGGTAATCTCCCGGCCTCAAGGTCATCACCTCGCGACTCCCTTCAAAAGAAAGTCCGGCGGCCCCTGAAAGCAAAACCACCCATTCGTCCCGCTCCTGGTCGTACCACTGCCCGCGTGGCGTTGCCTGCCCACGCGAGAGAATGCGTTTCAGAGCAAACTGGTTGGTTTCGACAAGACTCTCGAGAATCTCTTCTGAGAACTGGTCCGGAATATCCGTGAAGATGTTTTGTTTTGCCATTTTCGTTCCCTCACTCCCCCATGACCCGGCGCTGCCCGCTGACAGCTCTTTCATTGCGCCGCTTTTTCTGCCGCTTCCCCTAAGATGTCGGGATTGAACGCTTCCGGGTGTTTCGCTCCGATGTTTGTGTAAAAGTCCTGAATTTTCGCCATATCGGTAGCCATCTCCCGGCCGGGGGTGATCAATGGGCCGAATCCCAGGCGCTTACGCGAATAGTCCAGAAACCCGACTTGAATGGGAATGCCGGCAGCGCAGGCCATATGGTAGAACCCCGTCCTCCATTTTGGCACCCGTCTGCGGGTGCCTTCGGGTGTGATGACCAGAACGAGCTTGTCACGCCGTGCGAAAATTTCCTTCATTTGGTCAACGACGCCATGACTCACGGTGCGGTCAATCGGAATGCCCCCAAGCGCGTGCAGCACGCCTTTGAGCGGCTTTGGGAAAAGGGTGTGCTTGGCCGCCCAGTTGACTTTCATGCCTAGCGCCAGAATCGCCGCGAAGCCATAAAACGCATCCCAGTTCGAGGTATGGGGAGCGGCGATCAACACGAACTTGGGCAAGTTCGGCACCTCTCCCACTAGTTGCCAACCACTTACTCGGAGAACGCATTTGCCCAGAAACTGTGCTACTTTACTATCGATCCCGGGGACCTGCGTGCCGACTCTTGGAAGGGTCATTCGTCTTTTCCCGCTGTTAAATGGTTTCAGGCATACTTCGACAGGCCATCCTTCAGGAATTTTATCGCGCCTTTGGTTTCTCGCCAGTACTGGCCATAATTTTCCCAGTAGTAGATCGCCTCCTCCTGTTCGTCGTCAAACTCTGGCTCCAGCAGATTGTCAAATTCCGTGTGCCGCTTCTTCACCAGCTCTTGCGCGATCACAGGTAAGAATTCGATCGCTTCTTTTAGCGTCTGCTCCATCCGGTCCAGACGGTTCAATTGGTAGAGCGCCAGCAGCCGGCCATAAAAGGTGTCAGCCAGCGCGTCCTCCGGAAATCGGTCGCAGATATCCAAAACCTCCTGCGGCCGCTCCAGGTCGAAGTTGGCCTTGATGGCGAGGGCGCGGATGCCCTGGTTGTCATTGGGATTCAAACTCAGGATGTGATTGAACACATCAAGTGCCTCATCGAGGCGGTCCTGCTCGTAGAGATCGACCCCCAGAGACTCATAGGCCCGCAAAAACGGCCGGTTTTCAAGCCACCCCCACTCCAGCCGCATGTCAGAAATCGGCACATCATGCGGAAAACACTTCAGTCCCACGTCCACCGCCTGCTGCCAGAGATTGAAAGCCACCTGGAATTCGCCCTGCTCCTTCAAGCAAACCGCCAGGTGGTGCATGGCGTCCATGTGCTCAGGAAACGTGTCGATGATGGAGTGCAGAATATCTTTCGCCTTGACATATTCGTCGGCGTCCATCAAATCAACCGCATCGAATATCATGTCATCGAGCTGATTCACAAAGTTTGGATAGTGAAAGCGGTACTGGCCTTCAGCGACTTGTTCAAGGGTTATTTGGTTTGCTGACATCTTTTGTTCGTTCACCTGATACCTGGAGTCGTCTGACTCGGTGCAAAAGATCCAACACAGTCTCTGACTGTGTTTTGTTTTATGAAGATGTGAATTATGTTGGGCGTTTCCTTCCTGGAGAGCTCAAACCAGGCAGGCAAGATGCCTGCGTTACGATATCTTTGCCGAGTTTTTCCAGCAAACCTCCAACTAGCCATCAGGTGAGCTCTCCTGCTTATCCAGAGCAAGCGCCACCGAATTGATGCAATACCGCTTGCCGGCGGGGGCCGGCCCATCGTCGAAAACGTGCCCGAGATGGGCGTCGCAGCGGCTGCAAACCACTTCTGTACGCACCATGAAATGGCTGGCATCGGGCCGTTCACTGAGGTTGGCCTCGTCCGCCGGTGCGGTAAAGCTCGGCCACCCGGATCCGGAATCGAACTTGTCATCGGAGCGAAAGAGCACATTGCCACAGCAAACGCAGCGGTAAACGCCTTTCTCTTTGCATGCCGTGTACTCCCCCTCGAAAGGGCGCTCCGTGTCTTTCCGGCGGGTGACCATGAACTGCTCCGGTGTCAGAAGCTCGCGCCATTCTTTGTCAGATTTATCGAGCTTTTTTACCATTTGATCGCCTTTCTTTACTCTATTATAACATATACCGCTAAAATAGCTTGTGTTTTCTGTCAAATCAAGCAAAAAATGACAAAGACGCTAGTCAGATAGATAGGCTGTAGACTTTTTGGGCTGTAGGGAATGCGCTTGACTTTTATTCAGTGATTCGCTACTTTTTTCCGTGATCGATCCCCTCAAATGCATAACCTGCCGGCAAACGGAATAGGTTCTCCGCTCAGGACCATGATGAAAATCGCATTCGTGCAGCAAAACGGTTCGGAGAACCGGCAGGCCAATCGGGACCGGAGACTGGACGCAGTCCCAAGGATGTCCACTGTGCCCAGTGGTTTTGTATCCCAAAACAGCAGAGCTTTTCCCGGAAGTGACCGAGCAACCTTGCGAAGGTTTCGAACCTTCGCAAGGTTTGGATTTAGAACAAATGGTCAAAGAGAGAGGAAGGCACGATGTCAGAATCTCGAGTAATCCAAGAAATTGCGCAGAAAGAAATCGACCAAGAAGACATCGCGGATGAAGTTATCAAGCAGCCAGAATTGCTTTCAGACGTGATGACGGGCTTAGGTTCTCATTCGGCTAATATCAAGTTTGGCTGTGCCAAGGTTCTTCGCCTGATCAGTGAAAAGGAGCCTGCCCTGCTCTATCCAGAAATGGATTTCTTTATCGGGCATCTTGATAATGAGAATAACATTTTCAAATGGACCGCTATTTGTATCCTGGCAAACTTGTCGGCCGTAGACTCTCAAAACAGAATTGAAGAAATCTTTGACAAATATTTCATGCCGATCACGGGGCCTGTGCTCATCACGGCTTCGAACATCATTGCAGGTGCCGCCAAGATCGCG
>JBHHXT010000317.1:0-5334 GCA_046757165.1 bacterium
AGCCTGCCATGCGCCCGACCTTTGCAGATAACGGCGGCACCTGGGGCGTCAGCCGGATCGATTACGACAACGATGGCGATATGGATTTTTGCGCGGCGAATTACGGCATCCCCAACACCCTTTATCGCAACGATGGAACGTTCACACGGATTACAAACAGTCCCGTCACGACCGGATCAAATCGATCCCTCAGCGCCAGTTGGGGGGATTATGACAATGACGGCGACTTGGATTTGTTCATTTCAAATGCGGGCGGCAGAAACCGCTTGTTTGAAAATGACTCATGCTCCGGGTGCGTTCGAGGTGGTGTGGGACGGCAGGGATGCTGGAACTTTTGAAATAGACATGCTCGAACTCAGACCAAACTGTGAATGCTGTGACAAAGATTTACCGCCCGAATCAGAGGAAGCACTGATATGTACATTCGAGTGTACATTCTGTAAGAATTGCGCCGACGAAATACCGGGAGGTAAATGTCCAAATTGCGGTGGAAATTTGGTTCAGCGCCCAATCAGGCCCGCAACACTTTTGACAAAGTATCCCGCGTCTACGAAGCGAATCCTGAAGCCCACTGGTTGTACCAAAATTGTATAACAAGCAAATGCAACGCGGGTTGCAATGCCCTCGGCTTCGGCCACGCGTATTGCAACCGGTGATTTTAGTTTGCTTAACTTAACAGTTTCTCTTGCCATATACCCTTTTTTCACTTATTTTACACCAGGAGGGGTCAAAAGCAAAACAGTCGTCTCAAAAAAACATTTGGATAGGCACCAAGCCGCGTTTTTCCGGCTCGGAGAAGTGGCAGGGTTCGCCTATCATCAACTGCCTTAGAGCATCTCAAAGATGGCTATCGGAGTCTGGCCTGGATGATGGTCGATGGTATGGTGTCATGGCGCTTTCATCGAAGCGTGCGTGAAGAAGCTATTGGCACCGATATGCGCAAAACAAGTACGATGCGCTTGATACCATCGCGTCATGCATGGCAAGGGGTTAGGTGCAGAATGTACCCTTTCGTGTGAGGCACTCCATGTTGATAGTAGCCAAAAATCTCGAGCGGTTGAGGCTCATCACCATTGGCCTCCTGGTTTTGATCTTGTGGCTCTGGGAACTCCTGGAGCATTTCCTACTCCTACCCACCAGGGCTATTTTGCTGATTGAAATGATACCCTTGACTTTGCTGTTGGTGGTCCTGCTGTATCTCCTGTTTGGAGCGATCATCAGAGGATATCAGCGCCTTCAAGAATCCAATAGACATCTTGGCTGGCTGCAAAACTATCAGGCAAGCATTCTGGATAGTTCTCCCAATGCCATCGTCGCGGTGGGGCAAGATGGGTTGATCAGCAGCTTCAACAGACAGGCGGAGTTGTTGACTGCCTATTCAGTGGAAGAGGCGGTTGGCACCGACGTCCTCACGCTATTCAACGATGCAAGCAAGGTTCGCCTGGCTCTTCAGAGAGTTCCTTCCCACAATTACGTAGAAACCATTGAAGAGGCGGCGCTCATAACAAAAGTGGGAGTGCAAATCCCGGTGTCGATGTTGCTCCGAAGAATCGATGCCAGAGACGAGAACGGGCAGGGGGTTGTGCTGATTCTCGAGGACCTGCGGGAAAAGCGGCGCCTCGAACGGCAGCTCGTTATTTCTGAAAAAATGGCTGCGGTGAGTCAGTTGGCAGCGGGACTGGCTCACGAAATCAAGAATCCTCTGGCTTCTATCGGTGTCAATACGAGAAACCTCGAAGACCAAATCAAGGAGCGGGCCGGGCGATGCGAAGAATGTGAAAAATACTCCACAATGATCGCCGCGGAGAGCGTGAGGGTGAATCATCTTGTGGACAACTTTCTAAGGTCTATTGTCCCGCGGAAGATCGCGCTGACGACATGTTCTTATCCTCTGGACGAAATTATGAACCTTGCCGTGGAAAGGTGTCAACTGTTCCTGAAAGAGAAGTCGATTCAGGTGGTGAAAAACTTCCAATCGCCGGCCGTGTGCGTCGAATGTGATCGGGAACAGCTTATCCAGGCGTTTTCCAACCTGACCCAAAACGCAGTGGAAGCCATATCTTCTGTGGGCGAGTTGAGCATAGAAATCCGACAAGATGGCAATTGGAGTTTGGTCAAAGTCTGCGACACAGGTTGTGGTATCCCGCGTGAAGACCTCGCGCAAGTTTTTGATTTCTACTTCACGAACAAAGTCCATGGCCTTGGAATTGGACTCCCGTTCGCGGCATGGGTGATCGAGCAGCATGGCGGCAGGATCGAGATAGAAAGCGAGGAAAACAAAGGGACATGTGTCCGGGTTTGGCTGCCCAGAAAGAGGGGCGATTCTTATGCAAAGAGAAGCGAAAACCATCCTTGACAAGGGCAGCATCCTGCTCATCGAAGACGAACATCATCTCCGGCAAGGCCTGGCTGACCTTCTGAAAAGACATGGATTTGGAATTCAAGCGGCAGCGAATGGTGCGAAAGCACTGCGCTACCTGCAGGAGTCCTCAGTAGATCTCATCCTCACGGATATGAAAATGAAAGGGGTCTCTGAGTTATCCTTAATCGACGCCCTGATCAAACACGCTCCTCATGCACAGATCATCGTTATGACTGCGTACGCTACCGTCAAAGAAGCGGTCGAAACCATGAAGCGCGGCGTCTACGATTATCTAACCAAACCTTTGAATATCGATGAGCTGATCTTGTGCCTGAACAAGGCACTGGAAAAGAACAGGCTGGTCCAGGAGGTCGCAGCACTGCGACAAGAGCTGCAGTCCAGATACGGCCTGGGCAACATTGTCGGCAAGAGTCGAAAAATGCAAGAAATGTACGACAAGATCCGGAAGGTAGCGCCAACCGATGCGACTGTCCTGATTCTTGGCGAGACAGGTACCGGCAAAGAGCTGGTGGCAAAAGCGATTCACTTTAACAGTCCCCGCAGAGATGCCCGCTTCATCACCCTCGCCAGCACCTCCATCCCCGAGAGTCTCCTGGCAAGTGAGTTGTTCGGACATGAAAAAGGTGCCTTCACCGGCGCCTATAGCAGAACGTCTGGAAAATTCGAAGCGGCAGATAAGGGGACCCTGTTTATCGACGATGTGACAGAACTCGATGCAACCATTCAAGTCAGCTTGCTTCGGTTTTTGCAGGACAAAGAATTTGAGCGCGTTGGCGGAAACGAAACGATCGAGGCTGATGTTCGAATCATAGCAGCGAGCAACAAAGACCTGTTTGAAGAAGTGAAGCGGCAGAATTTCAGGGAGGATTTATATTACAGGCTCAACGTGGTGCCGATCTATATGCCACCGTTACGAGAACGCAAAGAAGACATCCCGCTGCTTGCCGACCATTTTGCCGGAAAGTATAGCAACCAGACCCAAAAGAGCATAAAGGGATTAACGACCGGAGCCATGCTCTTATTGATGAGTTATTCCTGGCCCGGCAATGTCAGAGAGCTGGAACATCTGGTTGAAAGAGCAGTGATCATGGCGGAGGGTCCCTGGATAGACACCGCACAACTTCTTCCGCACGTCTCACCGGCAGAATCTCTCCTGACCGAAAGTGCCTTTGGCGCAAATCTTCTTCTTTCTGACAATTTCAAATGCCTTGAAAAACACCTGATCGCCCGCGCCCTGGAAGAAGCGCACGGCAACCGCACGAAGGCGGCCGAAATGCTGGGCATCACCTACCGCGGCCTCAGGTACAAGATGAAAAAATATGGCTATGATTAGCCAGTCGCTGGCCGCGGAGGTGCCCGAAATCGCGCCCTTTCAGGTTCCATCCGATAACGGGTGGATTCTTGTTGTGAAAGATGAATTTCATTCCAGCAAACTTTTCAGACAGTTAGTTAGAAGCGGTTTCTTAACGAACCAGACTCATTTTTCTGATCCGTGAAAAATCTCCGGCTCGAAGCTGGTAGAAATAAACCCCGCTGGAAACAGGTTGACCACTATTATCTTTGCCATCCCAGTGCAGACTGTGATAGCCTGCTTCGTACCGGGCATTTGCCAGGCTGCGAATCTCCTGTCCGATGGTGTTGAAAATTCGTACGACAACATGACTGGCTTCTGGCAGTTGAAAGCGAATCTCGGTTTCGGGATTGAAGGGGTTGGGGTGGTTCTGTTCTAAGAAGAAGCTTTCCGGCAAAGTCGTGGCCGCAACCTTAGAAAGATTACTGCCATTTTTTCCCTTACCCTTAGATTTGACAATAATGCAGTCCCTTCCTTCTATTGGCGTGCCAGCAATAAGTTTTCCCGTGAGGGTCAAAATCACCTGGTCACCGTCGTTTAACGGTTCTCCTTTATCCCTCAGGGCTTCGAGGATTTCCTGACGATCGAACTTGAGAGTCAGATCAAGAGTAAGATCCGGATTCTCGGTACTACAGTCACAAACGTCCTCTCGATTGGTCACCGGTGCTGCCACATCTTCAATGTCACTTCGCAGAGGAGATATGCCTTCAAGTTTCACGGTGGACACATCGATGTTGTTCACATCCAATTCCACGGTCCCCAGAATAGCCACCGGAAGAGTGCCCTGGCTCTTGGTATTCAGGGGATTGGGGCAAGACCGAGGCTTGATGTCGAGTTCCACAGGTATCACTGTGGGCGTCACGGAGATGTAGTCATAGTCAGCAAACGACCCGGCGGGAACAAACCAACTCATTCCAGCTACGGCCACCAGTTGAGTCAGTCCGTCGAGCTCGGCGCCCATATCTCTGGTGAAAGCCGTGTTCCATGTCACCCCATCGTAACTCCACATCGCCGTCAGGATACTCCCTGAACGTTCCAGCCTGAAGGAGTAGGTATCACCAGCAGGGTTCGGCGACACCTGCACAAACTCTATGTTAGAAACGGGTTGGCCCCCGTTGGGTAGAGGTGGCACCAATTTCTTGGACATACGTATTCGGACTGGCACAGTCTCAGGAGTCCCTTGAGGCCAGGGGCCATCTCGTAGGCGCTCGAAAGCGACGTAAATCGTGCCGACGCCTCCGTCTCCAAAGTAGACACGGACATTGAAGAACCTTCCATTGGCAAATGGCATGAAGTAGCTCACCTTGGTTTCGAAGAGCCAATTCTCTCCGCTGAAAGTTCTGAGCAACTCAAGGCCCGCGTCATGGTCGCAGCAACTGTAGAACCTGATTGCCCTTTGGTATCCATTCAAATAGCCGTCGTAGTGGGTCATCCGGTCCAGCAAATATCGAAGATGGCCCGGGTTTGCGGTAAGGGAGAAACGATTGCCGGGGTCGGTAATGCCATGCGCCCTGGGAGAGCCTCCGGGCCACGTCTGCACAACCGTCCACGCTGGATCAAGAGTGGGGGATGAGAAATCGTCAGTGAATTGGGCAACAGC
>JBHHXT010000318.1:0-5286 GCA_046757165.1 bacterium
GCGCCGCCGCGGCCTGCGCTTCGATTTTGAAGCGCTCGCGTTCCTCCTCGCTGGCAGCAATCTGCCGCGGCAGGAATTTTATGGCAACGTCGCGTTTAAGCTTTGTGTCCTCAGCTTTGTAGACCACGCCCATGCCGCCCTGCCCGATTTGCTCCAATATCCGATAATGCAAAATAGTTTTGCCGATCAATTCACGCATATGAACTCCTGAACTTTCGAGTACGACATCGGTAGCAGGCGGGCTTCGCCAAGTTTTTCGGTGATTTTGTAGTGCAAAATGGTTTTACCCATCATTCTTCACACCTTCCGTTTGTTGCTTCAAACACTGACTTCATGGAGCCCGCCTTCGACGAGCTTTTCGAGAGTACTACAATTGCTCGAATGGGATGGCCATGATATTGTCGCTCAATTGCTGTGCGCGTGGAACACGACACAGGACGAGGCCTCTTTTCGCCCTGTCCGCATTCAGCTCGATAAATTTCTTCACATGGCGTGCATCCTTTTGGGTCGGATTATCCGTCCACTTGACCTCAATCGGGATGTCCTCTTCCGGAGTTTCAAATATGAAATCGACCTCGGCCCCACTGACCGTTCGCCAGAACGAGACTTTGTATCCTCTGCCCAAATAAGCCGCCTTCTGAATCAATTCGAGACCGACCAGATGTTCAAGAAGCGGTCCGCCCACCGTGCTGAGCAACGTCTCATTCAGCGTCAGCTCGGCCGCTGCGTTACGGACACCCAGGTCAAAAAAGTAGAATGCCTGTGTGGTCAGCAATCTCTTCCGTGTCGATTTCTTGTAGCTCTGCAGCCAGTACCCCAGAAAAGTGTCGATGAGAACCTGGTAGTAATTCTTCAAGGTCGAAACCGCAATACCACTCTCTTGCGACATCTTGCTCAGATTGACCGGTCGTCCACTTGTAAGCGCGGCAAGCTGCAGAAAGACCCCAAAGGAAGCTGTATTACGCACGATCGCTTCTTTTCTGATTTCCTCTTCCACGTAGTTATCCACATAAGCAGACAGGGTTTGCTGAGCGGTCAACAACGGCTCATCCCGAACGCCCGGGAGGTTGCCCAGAATGAGTTTCGCATGTAGTGATTTTTTTGGAAAACGCTGCCCCGGGACGGTCTTCAGGTGACCAAGCATGGAGGCACGCCCCGCTTCCTCGCACAGGGCGACGGGAAAGAGGGGGGAGACATGGGCACGGCCGGGCAGGAGATTCGCTGAACGGCTGCGCAGCTTGCGAGCCGAGCTACCGGTCAAAAAGAATTGGAATCGCGTTTTGTCCCGGTCATAAAGGAACTGTACCTCTTCGAGAAGCGCCGGTACTTTTTGAATTTCGTCAACCACAACGTGTGAGATATCGCCAGGCAGCGCTTGCAGCTC
Organism: bacterium; assembly: GCA_046757165.1. Lineage (GTDB taxonomy): Bacteria > Zhuqueibacterota > Zhuqueibacteria > Oceanimicrobiales > Oceanimicrobiaceae > JBHHXT01. The sequence continues at coordinate 1,385 of JBHHXT010000318.1, forward strand.
ACGTGTGAAGAGCGCCGGGTCTCTTTCCAGACGCCGCCGTATCGAAGCATCCTGCAAATTATAAGAAATCGCCCGGTCTGCCGGAATGATGTTGTTCATCAGCACCGTTTTCCCGACCTGCCTGGCCCCAAAAATGAGCCGCACTTTGTTGTGACTCACAGATGAGACGAGCTTATCGTGGAGGTGTCGATAGTAATAGGGCATCCAATTGGTATAATATTGATTATAGTTGTAAAATAGACAGTATTATTTACAACATAGCTTGCTTATTTGCAATATCTTTCTTTGGATCTGATAAAACAATCCCTGAAATGGCAGCTCTCCAGTCAACATTTCATACAAAACCACGCGAAAGACCAGATATCCACGCGTTGGTCGACCTGCGCTCCGCTTGTTTGCTCAGGTGACATGTAGGCGACCGTTCCGATGAGTATGGTTTTGCCGATGATAGAATCAACTCTCAGTTAGTAAGTCCGAAAGAGGGTTTAGACTTGCTGCTTTGGACTGAGCCAAATCGCCATTTCAAAGCCAAGCATCCAGCCTGGCTACAAACTCCTGCCACGGTAGAATCTTCACCCCTTGCAGATCAAATGCGTTCTCAACGGTGGAAACCAGGTAACACGGCACGGAGGCATGCTCCTGTCGAAATGCGTTGATTCCGGAAAGGTCCGCACCGGACACTCTTGGCGACCACTTTATCTCGATTGCCGCCATAATTTTGCCGTGTATTTCGATGAGGAGGTCGACCTCAGCGCCGTGATTGGTTCTCCAGAAATAGAGTCGAGCTTCACTTCTGCTATAGTGCAGGTTTCTATAGGTCTCGAGCACGATGAAGTGTTCGAACAGCTTCCCCCTTATAAAAGGCGTCAACCCACCGGTTAAGGACCGATTGATCGCGTTAACCACGCCATTATCGAAAAAATAAAACTTTGGATGTGCCCGCAATCGTTTTCGTGTGCTTCTTCTGTACGGTTCGAGACGAAACCCAATCAGGGTGTCTGCCAGTATTTCATAGTAGGACTGAACCGTGCGTGTCGGTAGACCACACTCGCGCCCTATAGCGGTGTAGTTGAGCAATTCGCCGAACTGGCTGGCCGCCATATCGAGGAATCTTGAAAACCCTCCGAGGTTTCTGGCGATCCCCTCGCTTTGAATCTCTGTTTGTAAGTAAGTGTGCACATACGCCTCGAGAATATCTCTCTTCTCTTCTCTATCACGACCGAGTAACGGCGGCAGCGTGCCGAAAAGCAGCGCTTCATCGAGATTGAAATCATCGCTGATTTCTTCGTAAACAAAAGGAAAGAGCCGCCGTTCAACCGCTCTGCCTGCCAGCAGGTTCACTCCGCCTCGTCTGAGCTTGCGTGCGCTCGATCCCGTGAGGACGAAACGACAGCCGGGGTGCTGCTGCATCAGGAAGTGGATTTCATTCAGCAGCATGGGAACGCGCTGAATTTCATCGATGAAAATGGTGTCGATTTGGCCGCTATTCAGCTTTTCAAGCGCTTCTCGGCGAAAGAGTGCGGGATCTTTTGAATAAGTGAAAAAGTTCTCGCTCAGCAGCAGATCCAGCTTCCAGGTGCGGCGGACGAACCTGGCGTCAATCAGCGTGCTTTTCCCCGTCTGCCGCGGCCCGAGCAGAAAAAACGAGCCCTGTTCAGGCAATGAGACAATTCTGTCTATCATGATGCAGGAATGTACGGTATTTGTGCATCAAAGTAAACAAAAAATCTATCCCTGCAATCATTCAGATTCTCCCGACGAATATTTCTTCAGTAACTCTTGAAAACGCGGCTGCCCGTGCAGTGGCGCCCAGGTCGGGTCGATTTTGAGCAGCGCGACAGATATGGCATCTGTGGGTCTTCCCAGCAAGTCATCCAGCAAGTCCATGGCTAAGTCCGGCTCACCGACCGTTACATAAATCTTGGCGAGATCGAACAGGCGGAAACTGCCGCGCCACGCTTCTTTCGAAATGGGCAGCAACTCAACGCCGCGCTTGCCTGCCCGGATGGCATCCGCTTTTTGGCCCAGTCCGGCGTGGGCGATTCCGAGTGCAGTGTATAACCGCGAGTCATCCGCGTGGTCTTTGATTTTTTCCTGTAAGATATCTCTTGCAGACTCATAGTGCTTTTTGGCAAGGGTCTTGTTATTCATCAATCTGTAAACATGGGCAACAAACAGGTCTTCTGGCGTGTAAAAGAATTGGTAATCTATTTGTTCGATGCCATCTATCTGCTCTAATGCCTGATTCAGGTCGCCTGAAAAAATATCACATAAAAAAAGATTCCGTCTCAATAGAGGGGAATCCAGGCCTATCTTTCTTTTCCAAACACCTGAAATAAAGTTACGTGCCTCTTTTATGTCACCATCTTTCAACAGATAAATGTCTGCCTTGCCCTCATAGGGGGCAATCACATCCGGCGCCAGGGAAATCGCTCTATCGTGCAATGGGATGGCAAGGTCATATTCTCTCAGAAGACGATATGTTTCCCCGACTGAAAAAACAGTTTCATAATTTATGGGATCCAGCTTCAAGGATTTTTTGAAATTAGTGATGGCTTCCCGCATTTGACCTTGCCGCCTTAGAACAAATCCAATACCATTGATGGCTTTCACATTGTTTGGCTGCAATCTCAGGGCTTCATTATATGCGTCAAGAGCAGCCTTATAATCTAATCTACCATGATAATGATAATCACCCATGGCGACATGGGCTTCGGGTAATTTGGGATTCAGGCGTAAGGCTTTTTGGGCGTTGGTCTTGGATTGCTCGAGAATATTTTCAGAACGTTCAAAGTACGACCAGTAGATATCAGACTGCCGGCTGGAAAGGCCTGCGTAGGCAGCCGCAAAATTACTGTCCAGGACAATCGCCTGTCGAAACAACTGTTCCGCGATCCGTATTTTCTTTTCATCGGTGATGTCAAGCGAGTACTCTTGCGCACGTAAGTAGACGTCGTACGCTTTGGAATTAGTCGTCAGCGCACCCCGCAACGCCTGCTGTTCTGATTTCACCAGCGTAATATTCAAGGCTTCGGCAACCGTTGCCGCGATGTCCGCCTGCAGCTTGAAGGCGTTGGAGAAATCCGCTTCGTAGGGCTGCGACCAGATCTGGGTGGCGTCGGCAATCTTGATAAGCTCTGGATTCACCCGGATACGCTTAACACCTTGCGCATTTTCCTGCCATTGCAGGGTTCCTTCCAGAACATAGTCGATATTGAGCTCCTCCCCAATTTGCCGCAGGCTTTTGGTGGTTTTCTTGTACTGCATGGCGCTGGAACGGGCGATGACACTGAGACCGGACAAGCCGGAAAGCCGGCTGGTAATTTCGCCGGTGAGGCCATCGGCAAAATAGTCCTGTTCGGCAGGGCCCAGATTCTCCAGCGGCAGAACCGCAATTCGTTTGATTTCTGCCTTTGGTGTGCTCTTCTCTTGGTTCCAAAAAACAACCGCTACGGCGATAATCAGAAAAGCCGCCAGAAGCGCAAACATGACCGCTCTGTTCTGTCTCTTGCCTCGGTTTTCCTTTTGGCTCCTGTGCACGGCTGCTTTTGGCGCGCCCGGTTTGGCTGCTGCGTCATCTCTCAAGTCTTGAAGGACCACAGCCATTTCCTGGTAGCGTTCGTCAGGACGCTTGGCCAATGCCGTCACCACCACATGCGCCAGGAAATCCGGCACATCGTCGCGCAGTTCGGCAACAGGTTGCGGCTTCTCATTCAAAATCGAATAAATCACGGCCTGCTCGTAATCGCCCGGAAAGGGCATCTTGCCGGTGAGCATTTCGTACAGAACCACTCCGAAAGACCAAATGTCGCTGCGATGATCGGCCTCCTCGCCACGCGCGTGCTCCGGCGACATGTAGGCTGCTGTACCAACGGTTGTATGCGCCTTGGTGAGCTGCGCCC
>JBHHXT010000319.1:0-5285 GCA_046757165.1 bacterium
AGCTCAAAATGACGGTTTTCTCAGCAAACGATCGACCCAAAAAAATTATCGACAATACTTTGTCGATGTCTGGCGCCAAGCGCCTAGCAGGGTCTTCGACTTCCTGCAAACGTTGTGCTATTAGAAGATTTATGAGGCTCTCAGTGCTCAAACCACGAACGCGAGCTACTCGCTGCACACGCTTTAGCAATTCGCGATCTACAGATACAACTCGGTCCCTCAAAAGTAGGAGACTCTCTCACATTTTTGGGAGACTCTGACCTTCCTCCGGTTTGAACGCTGTCACCGAATAGAAAATTTCACTTCAGAAAGATCAACCACTTAGGACACCCTACGTGGCTTTTTTTGTTCTTGGACGGCCCGGGGTACACAATTTGTGAATGGGAGACTGTCAAAACGATCACTTACTTGAAACCAAGGGAGGCAATGATGCAAAAAATGAAGCAAACAGCAGCACGGCTATCATTTCTGAGTCTACTATTCTTGATGTGTGTCAATGCGCAGCTTTTTGCTAACGGACACGGCAAAATCCTCGGCAAAGCAAAACTCGTCAGCGGGACGAATGGCAAAGCCATGAATAAGCCCGAGCTGACAGTCTCCGCAAGGGGCGGCGTTCAAAACGTTGTCATCACCATCGAAGGTCTCGAAGGTGAATTCAGGGAAGACCCCATCGAAATCGACCAGAAGAACAAGACGTACATTCCCCGCATTTCCGTGAGCATGGTCGGAAATGAGCTGACCTTCCGCAACAACGATGCGATTTTGCACAATGTTCACACGTATAGCGGTGTGCAGACCCTCTACAATTTTGCCATGCCTAAGTTTCTGAAAAAAAAGACGGTTAAATTAGAGAAAGCCGGCCTGAAGAAAATCCGCTGCGATGTTCATCAAGAGATGGTGGCGTACGTGATGGTTGCCGGCAATCCATTCTACGCGGTCACAAACGAAGGCGGCCTGTTTCAAATTGATTCCCTTCCGGCCGGAACGTACAGAATCAAAGCCTGGCACGAAAAGCTCGGAACCCTCGAACAGGAAGTCACCGTGGCTGCCGGAGAGAAAACCGCGGTCATTTTTGAGTTCAGCAAGTAACGACATTTTCACAATCCAAAACATAAGGAGACGCCAAAATGAAAACACCCATAACACGATTCATTTTCGTTGTGTCACTGAGCCTCATGGCACTCACACCAAACTCCTTGCTCCTTGCTCAGGAAAAGGACAAAGTGAAAGAACTGGAAGAAGAGTTTGCAGAATTTGACAATCAGAAACCGTCTCTGCCTGATTTTTCTACGCACGAGTACGACTTTCTCGACTTCGGTGTGACCAGGAATTATATGAAGATGGAGCGCTTCCGGACCAGGAACCAAATTCTGACCTTCATCCCGCCGCTTTATCAGCCGGCCTTTGTGGGACACGGCTATGTTTTGCCGCCCAACACCTGGCGTGCGGCTTTTCACGCGCAGTCGATCAGAGTTGAATCGAGCGATTTCTTCAAGCACGGCGACATCGACCCGGTGCACGAAAACCATACGATTGAGAGAGTCAAATATGATTTTGATTTCTTTTATGGACTCGACTATGATATGACGCTTCGGGTCAACGTCCCCGTTTGGTCGTCCCGCTCCTATGGCGCTGTGCATCCCGCGGGCGTGGCGCCGCTCAACCTTTATGTCGAAGGCAGCACCGTACAAATTGGCGATGTATCCATCTTTCTGAAAAGAAAACTTTTCGACCAGGGCAATCGCTGGTTCAATTTTGCCGGCGTGCTGGGCGTCATCCTGCCCACCGGTTCAAACAGCGAAAAGTTTGATGATCGACTGATTTTGACCAACCCGGCGAATCCCACCGGCGTGGTCGCCTTTGGCGGCGGCCCGTTTCAGCGCTTCTCAGACGACGGCAATCTTCCGACTCCCCTGCAGCCGGGGATCGGTCGAGTGGGCCTGATTTTCGCTTTGATGGGGACCAAGCAGTTTGGCCGCAGCGCCTTTCATGCCGGCTCTCTGGTAAAAATCAATGACTTAGGCGCCGGCGCCGACGACATCAAGAATGGCAACGAAGTCTTCTATTTCGCTTCCTACGTCAAACCCATCGGCAGCGACAAACTCAGTCTCGAACTGGCGTTTAACGGAAAATGGAAAGGCGACGATCACTATCCCGGCACTTTTACCCATCCGATGACCGACGATCCTTCCGGTTTTGGCAAGCCGATCATGGAGATGAATCCGGCAACGGGAGAAATGGCGGTGAAAATGTTTACGACGCCGCGTCCGTCATTCAGCGGTGGCTGGTTCGCCTTTATGACGCCAGGCATTATTTTCAATCCATATTCCCAGCTTCGTTTTGAATTATCCACCTTGATTCGTGTGATTAATCCTGATCTGGGTCCGGCGCCCAAATTGATGGTCAGAGGAGGCTTGACCACAACATTTTAGAACCAGTGCTGAGCCAATTGTTCTATTGTTCCATTGTTGGCCCTGAGGAACAATTCAACAATAGAGCAACGGAACAATCTCTTTGAAAAAATACAAAAACCTTACTGATACAACTTTTGTGGAGGATAATCATGGTCAAAAGAACAACCCCTTCGGCTTCGCTCAGGACAGGCCTGAGAGCTGTCATCACCCTCATCGCGTTGATGGCCGGAAGCGTTCTGATGTCCTATTCGTGGGCACAGGAGCTGAAAGATTTCCAAAATCACCGTCAAGATATTTACAGCTCCAGTCAAAGAGCGTACTCTCGATACAAAAAACCGATTGCAGCCAAAGTTTTGGACAGACGTTTTGTCCCCAAAGAGGCGATGTTCATGGCCAACCAGAGCATGCTTTCCGGCACCTTCTTTTTTCAAGACGCAGTCGAGGCCGGCTTGCCGGTGGTCGATGACAAAGATTTCTTCTATATGACTTCGGTGGAAGCGTACTGGTATTCACGCTACAACCTATCCATCCTGGTCGGCAAAAGCCGTATGGGCATTCATCTGGTCCATGGGCCCTATCTCACCTATAAAGCACTAAAGCAAAAAGACAACGTTTTTTATAACCGGGATCGTGGTGAGAGAGAGCTTGCCAATCGCGAAGTGCTTTTGGGACAGATCATCCCGATGTTTTTGGCGCGCACCGGCTTCCCGCGCAGATTTGAGGACGCGTCGCCGATCATGTTAGAATTCGCATCCGGCGATCCAACACTCCCCGGGAAGGTGGACATGAACGACGACTTCGAAGGCGGCAATGGACAGCCGGATTTTGAAGATACTTATTTGACCCTGAGATGGAACCCTGGCAAAATCGACAAAAGCATCGATATGGGCGGCGTCGGTCAAACCTTGCTCAAGCAGACGCTCTGGATGGAGTACTTCTTCACCCAGAATCACGACGCCGGCCGGCTGCTTGGCAACGACGCCGAAGAAGGGTTCCGGGGTGCCATGCTCAACTTGATGTCGGTCTCGAAAATGATGCTGCTGAAATCGGCGCTGTTTTATGATGGCAAAAAGTTGACCGGCATCAATCCGGCCCATTACGATCCGGATGAAAAGCTTTCCTACTTGCCGCATCGTTTGGGGGTGCGTTTGATTCAACCCGGTGATATTCCCCCCCGCCCTGAGTGGTTCACGGTGAAAGACAAATCCAGCCAATTGTTCGATCAAGCGTCCATGCTTTGGGCCACCTCAGAATACTTCTACTTCTCCGATCCGAACGTGAAGGACAATTGGGACCACGTTTTCGGCGAGGACACCCCGTATGACGGCTCGATCATGGAGCAGCAATTTGCCACGGCGCTGTCCAGCGGCCTCTCGGATGTCCTGTTGAAAAACATCGAGAAAATGCATTGGGATGACTCCCGCGGTTCGCTGGTTTCAGAGTGGCATCCCGGGACAGGTCCGGGGTCAACGGTGAGCTTACTGGACGCCGGCGTCGCCATGCTGGCTTTGGCGAACTATCATCGCCACCTCGAGTACGACTCTGAAGTGCAAAAAAAGGCAGGGCGTTTGTTAAAAGCACAGGCCGACTTCCTGGTGAATGAGCTGCAAAACAGCGATGGCTCCTTTCCAGACGGCTACGATTTCGATGCGCAAAAAGCAATCGGCCAGGAAAAAACATTAATTGCTCAAGGGATGGCGATTCAAGGCTTGATGAGCGCTTACAAGGAGTTCAAAGACGATCAGTATTTGCAGGCAGCGCTCGAAGCTTATCGCTTCATGAACGAGAAGCTGTGGCATGAAGGCGTCAGCGTCTACTGCTCATCAGTCGGCGCCACCGAATCAATCTACACGCCCATCTCGTTTGGCGCGGTTCATGGCGCCATGCGGGCCATCATACTGGAGACCAGGGACATGGACGAAGTCGAGCGCTTCAAACAATTCTTCGTGCAAGCCGTCAACCGCAGCGGCATCATGCTGGCCGAGGAAATCGACACCGGTGAGAAAGACCTCACCAAATTCGATGGCGACAACGATGGTATTCCCCAGTTTCAATATGCCAAGGATGGCAAGAAAGGTATCGCAGCGGTTTTTGCCTCCAAAGTCATGATCAAGACGCCGCTTGAAACGGCCAGAGCGACGGCGGGCCTACTTGGTCAGAATGAATAGGTTCTATAATCGCTACTGGGTTAGATGTCAGTCAACGGGTGGTATAGGCGAGGCAGCTTTGTCTCGCCTATTACTTTTGTATCAATGGGCAACTTTTGTGGAATAGACCTGAAGTCAGGGCGGTTAATCATGGCGTCATGTATTATTTCCAACCAGTGTTCAACAATTGCTGAATGAGGAGGCCGGCGGATGAGCCTTGGGCAGCGGTCTCTTTTCAAGTGGTTTGCTGCGGCTTCGTTGAGCTGGGCGGCCATAAACTCGAATGCCGGCGCTGAGCACAACTGGCCGCAGTGGCGCGGGCCACGGGCTACCGGCGTCGCACCGTTTGCCAACCCGCCGATGGAATGGAGCGAGAGCAAAAACATCCGCTGGAAGATCGCGCTGCCGGGCAGAGGCCATTCCACGCCGATCGTCTGGGGCGATCGCATCTTCATCACCACTGCCGTACCTTACGGTGGCGCTTTGGAACCACGGTACGACACCGCCCCTGGCGCACATCATGGTACGCCTGTGACGCGCCGCCACAGGTTTGTGGTCCTGGCAGTCAACCGTCACGACGGAAAGATCCTCTGGCAGCGGACGGTGCATGAAGAACTTCCGCAAGAGGGGGGGGCATTATACCGGCAGCCTGGCATCCAACTCACCGGTCACCGACGGCCACCATCTGGGGTCCTTTCGCCTTCATGCACAATGGTAGAGTCGC
>JBHHXT010000320.1:0-5262 GCA_046757165.1 bacterium
AAAGAGGCGATACGTCGATTGTATCGGTCGGCAGCCATTCCGGACCGGGACGGTTGTAAAGAAAAAGATTTGGGCATTCCGACTTACGGCGTTAATCGCAGCCTCGACGAAGAGCTATTTGAACAGTTGCGGATGGATGGAGAAATATTGGAGAAAATTGCGCCCATCGTTCTAAAGCCTTTGAGCAAACGCGTTTTGGAACAAGGCATCGTTGAAGGGGTTCAGATGGGTCTGTTTGGTTTAGGTGAATTAGAACAAGAGAGTCCCAAATGTATTTATTTCAAAGAATATCCGACGGTCTCATTCACCGGGAATGAGATTCTGATCAGGGATTCTACCTGCATCGAGCAGAAGAGACAGCGAGCCGAATCTTTGGAAGGAAGACAACCCTATGAAGAAGTTCCTGCACCGGAAACACCGGGAAAGATCGGGGACCTGGACAACAAAGAACCTGGAATCTCAGGTGAAGGCAAGAACCAGTTGAGATTGAGATTTCACGTTCCAAAGGGCAAAGTCTCCAGCATCATGGGAGTGATGAATCTTCTGCAAAGTAAGTTCAACATTTTGGCGGTAGAACTTTCTGCCAGGGATGGAGAGATTTCAAAGCAGGATTTGGAAGATAAGATCGGTGAAACATTCAGGCAGTTGAACATTGATTTCGATATGGATTAAAGATGTACACAATAGCCACGAATGAACACGAATGTGCACGAATGAAAATAAGGAAAGGACCATTCGTGAAAATTCGTGTCCATTCGTGGCTCTTAAAAGTTGGCGATCGTGTTAAGGCCGCAAGATGACCTTGATGCAACCGTCGACCTTCTGATCAAAAATGCGGTACGCCTCCACTCCTTCCTCCAGGGCAAACCGGTGTGAAAAGACGGCGCTCAAATCGTACTTCTTCTGCTGCACAACCGGAATCAGCTTCTCCATGGTGTGCCTGGCCGGACAGCGGCCGACCTTGTAGGTCAGGTTCTTGTCGTAAGCTTCCACGGGCGAAAAAGCGAGCCGGTCTTCGGTATGTACGCCCACGGTGGAGATGATGCCCCCCGGCCGAAGCAGGTCCACCGCCGTCCGGGCGGCGGCTGCGCTGCCGACCACCTCCAGGACTGCATCCGCGCCGCGCCCTTCTGTCGCATTCTTCAGAATTGTGACCGGGTCCTGCTCCTTGAAATTCACGGCGATGGCGCCGAACCTTTCCGCCAGGCGGAGTCGTTCCGCAATGGCGTCGATGGCATAGATGCGCTCGCCGCCCAGCTCACGAGCGCCGATGATGGCCAGCAGCCCCACCGGCCCGCAGCCAACGACGGCATAAACGCCGTCTGGTTTGATCTCCGCTATGTCGGCGCAAAAATAGCCGGTGGAAAAGATGTCGCCGAGCAGAAGACCCTCCTCGGCGCTCACCCCCTCGGGCAGCTCCAGCAGGGTTGATTCGGCCAACGGCACGCGCACATACTCGGCCTGACAACCGCGCAGTCCTTTGCCTTCGTGCACCCAGCCGAAGAGCTGTCCGTGCAGGCAGCGGCTTGTGAGTCCGGCACGGCAATAAAAACAGGTGCCACAGTTGGTCGTAAACGGACTGATGACCTCCATGCCTTGCTTCAGCCGGCTCACTTGCTGGCCCACTGCCACGATTTCGCCGACGAATTCGTGACCCATGACCGTGCCATGGTCCAGGCCCTGTTCGCGTTCGTGGTAAGGGTGCAGATCCGAGCCGCAAATGGCAGCCAGATGAACTTTGACGATCACATCATCCGGCTTCTCGATGCCGGGATCAGCGACTTGCTCGTAGTGGAGCGTGGTTTTGCCGTGAAAGGTCAGGGCTCGCACGAGTCACCTTCAATGCGCCGGGCCCAAAAACACCGCATTCATAAAGAGCAGATTCAAGCCATCGATGAAGGCGCGCACGTTCGGATCCTCTGCGAATGCCACGACGTGTCCGCGGCCATGCGGTTGGTGCATCAAGTACGCTTTGCTGGCGATTTGCTTCTGCTCCTCAGGCCAGGTAAAGCCGCTCACGACCACCTTGCCTTTGTCAGCGTAGGTGCCGACATTCCGGCCCTTGTTCAGCTTGAGGGGCGTGAAAATGTTGCGGCTGGAAACCAGTGCGTTGGCGTCGCCGTCATAACCGAACGCCAGCCAGTGCTCCGTATCCAGCACAACGCGCAGGATGGCACCCGGGGTAGCAGCCGGCAGCTCTTCTTCCGGCAGAATGGCTGTTTCGATGTTGAATTCGCCGGATTTCTGCTTGGGTTCACCGGCTGGAGCTTTCCCGGACGGATCCTTCTTTTTCTTTTTTTCAGGCTTCCCGCCCTTGAATTCGCGCGTCGTGGCGAGCAGACCGACCTTTTCGTCGGTCAACCAGAGCGTCGCTTCGCCAAAGGTGATGAGCGTTCCGCCATTTTCAACCCAGGTCTCGAGTTTTCTGGCGCCAGCCTGGCCAAGCAGCTTTTTGTAGCTGCCATAGCGTTGTGCGGAATTCGGCAGAATGAGCACGTTGTAGTCGGTCAGGTCGAGGCGGGGAAGCTGCATGGTGTTGATGATGGTGACCGGATAGTCATAGCCACGCTCGAGCAGATAACGGGTCCAGCCCACCGAGTAGGGGTGCGTCGGAATATTGTAGGCCAGGGCCACTTTCGGTCGTTCCAGATACTTGACCTCGTTGCTGCCGAAATTCACGCCCTCGCTGACCCAGGCCGAGTGCGTGGCCGTGATCTCCACGCCGGTCTCCTCGGCGATCTTCGCCAACCTCTGGTGCAGCTCATCCGAATTGTTTTTGACTTTGATGATCAGAGAACCGGAGGGAAATTTGACGCCATTGATAGCAAACGGTTTGTCGGCGCTGTACACTTTGATCTCTTCACGAAAGCACCTGGCCAGAGCTTTTGCTGCCGAATTGCCATGCCACGGAATCAAGTAGGCCAAACCTGCCCTGCCGCCGATGATTCTCCCCTTGCTGGCGACTCCCTCCGTCACCCTGCTGAAGTCTCCTGTCACCCGGGATTCTGACCTGAACGCTTTCACATCAAACAAAAGCGGCAGGGACCAGCCGGTGAGATCGTAGATTTGGTCGGGCATGCGCTTCTTGTAGCGACGCAACTGCTCCTGAATGAACTTAGTATCGATTTCTGTCTGCTTGGCCATCAACGTATTGAGCAACCGCTTCGCTGGCTGGGCCAGGGAAACCACATAAGTGCCGGCGGGAAAGGATTTCGACTGCACCTTTCCGAGATCATAATCGCGCACCCTGGCAGCCCGAAAAGCGGCGTTCGACTTTTTCACCTCGATGCCCTGCCGAAGCAAAAGCGACACCAGCCTCTTCACCCGGTTTGCGTCCCGGCCAGGGGGCAGGATGTACGCTTTTACCGGCTCGTTCTGACCTTCGGTGATGGCGGAGCTTCGGGCATCGTAGAAGTATCGCAGCAAAGCGTGCCGCTCCCTGGCGGCCATCTCTGCCGTCGCAAGCGAGGCAATAAAATGGTGCTGCACCGCCTGTTGGTAGGTCAGGGTGGTCTCATCCCTGCGCTTGACGACCAGGCCGCGCGTGCTGGCCTGCTCATAGGTCATGCCGATGGAGCCGTGATACATGGGCCAGGCTTCGCCATAGCCGGGATAAAAGGAGTCGAAAATCTCGCGGGTGAAATAGTCGAAGCGCATGTGGTCGAACCAGCGCGCCGTGTTCTTGCCGAACCTGGCCAGCCAGGTGCTTTGCGATTGCGTGATCTCCGGATTCAACGGGTCTGCCGGCGGCGGAAAGTAGTAACTCGAATTGGCGCCCATCTCATGCAAATCGACGAACACCTGCGGGTACCACTCCAGGTAGGCCTGTACCCGGCCGCGTGTCTCCGGCTGCGTCAGGGCAAACCAGTCGCGGTTCATATCGAACAGGTAGTGATTGGTGCGGCCTCCCGGCCAGTCTTCGTTGTGCTCGGCGGCCTGCTGCGCGGGATCCGGCCAGCGGCTGCGGTTTTGCCGGAAGTAGCTCACGAACCGGTCCCGGCCATCCGGGTTCTGCAGGGGGTCCAGAATCACGATCGTATGGTCCAGAACGGACCGGGCGACCGAATCCGTCTCTGCGGCCACCAGGTGATAGCTCGTCAGCAGCGCAGCGTCCGTGCCGGAGATTTCGTTGCCGTGAACCGCGTAAGCCAGCCAGACCACGGAAGGGAGAGAGGCGATCAAGCTTTCTGCCTCTGCCCGGGTGGTGGTGCGCGGATCAGCGAGTTTCTGCAACCCCGCCTTGATTTCGCTCAGGCGGCCCAGATTATCTTCCGAGGCGACGATCAGATAGAGGAGCTTTCTCCCCTCCCAGGTTTCGCCATATTCGATTTTTTCTATTTTGGGGCTGGAAGCCGTGAGCGCGGCGACATACGCGAGCATTTCGCTGTGCGAGGTGATTTTCTCACCCCAGTCATGACCGACGACTTGCTTCAAGGTTGGGATTTGCAGGTCATAGGAGGTGGCCGGGTAAAACTCAAACTCACCGGCTAAAGCACTCCTGAAAAGCAGAAGCATGGCCACAAAGGGGGCAATTAGAGCAGGTCTCATTCTTTCGTCTCACCAGGCAAATTGCGATAGTTGCTGCAATATAAGGACACCGGCCGGCATTGTCAAGCTCGATACATGCGGATGCGGAAAGAACGCCATGAAGCGAGACATGGCTGTGTCGTCCTTGGTTGCAAAATCCGGCGCCTTCTGCGGGGCTGGTCCGGCACAGGCCTGACACTTAATCCCCGCCTGAACTTTTTCTTGACATTTTCGTCACGCTTGCCTATTTTTCACCCGTCCCTAACTCCAACTACGATTTTCCAATCTCGATTGCATGCACCTGTGCGGCGACGACTTCTGACTCTGACGAAGGGAGAAAGCGAAGGGATCACCAAACAAGCGGGTTGCCATACTTTGAGACACACTTTCGCCACCCATCTCGTGGAGGCGGCCATGTTGTCATTCATCAATTTGCATAAACAAGGTGTTTCGGTGCTTTCACGAATCCTGCCTGCTGAGATCAGAAACCTGGTAAACTTTCTGATATTGGAAAGTTGTTTCTATTGTTAGCCTGGATTATTCACAAGAGATTGGCAAATATTTCTTAATCGCTTGATTATGCAATAACTTAACGGGATAAAGAGGAGTGCAACGCTTTAGCGTTGCATGAAATGCTAAAGCCTTTCACTCCTTACGTGTTGGCCCTTGCTGTGAGAGATTCATGAATTATCCAGGTTAGAAAGTTATTTCTGTATGGATCAACTTTTTTATGGC
>JBHHXT010000321.1:0-5257 GCA_046757165.1 bacterium
GTTCTCTTGTAATTTCGACTCAGAGATATTGGAGATGGTGAGGGGACTGTTGCTTTGAAATCCAGACCTGGCTAAAGCGGCGGGCCATGTTGATCCACCCCAGGTTGAGACTCTGAACGAGTCTGAACCTGTCCCCTCCCGGGCTCCCGGGAGGGGGCTTTCGCTTGACTCCGACACTATCTGAGTTTCGGTGTGTTTCGGTGACTTCAGTGTCCTTCGGTGGGAAAGATGTTGAGATCACCGAAGGTCACCGAAAGCCCTGACTCCGGCTTCATGCGACAAACCAGGCCAGTTGAGTCATTCTGTCTATCATGAAATGTGGCCGGGCAGCACTGAGCAGCTCGGGACTTCTGAAGCCGTAAGTGACCGCACAAGTGAGGACGCCCGCCGCCCGGCCGGCAACCACGTCTGACGGACTGTCTCCTATCATGACCGCTGCCCCGGGAGGGACATCCAATTCCCGCAGGATGTACAGGATGGGCTGCGGGTCGGGCTTGCGGGCGAGCAAGGAATCTCCGCCCAGGATCGCTGTGAATCGGTCGCTGACCCCCAGACCTTCTACAACTGTGCGGGTGAACGCAGCCGGCTTGTTTGAGATAATCGCCATTTTCTTAGCGATAAAATGGTCGAGCATGTCCAACACGCCCGGGTAAAAACAAGAATGCGCCAGCAAATGCTGGCCATAGTGCTCTTTGAAAAGTGGCAATGCCTCTTCAATTCGATGGTGCAAATGCTCGGGTAGCGAACGTTGCAAGAGCTTGCGCACGCCATCCCCGACACGCTGCTGCACCTGCTGCAGGGAAAGGTTCGGAACCCCCAGCTCGGTCAGGACAAAATTGACCGAGTTGGTAATGTCCTGGCGCGTGTCGACCAGTGTGCCGTCCAGGTCGAAAATGAGCAAGTCGACCGGTCGTTTGCTGTCAGGGTGTGGCTGCAAGGTGGTCTCCAAAGAGATTCTCTCCGATAAACGTTCGGTGCTGAACCAGAATCCGTCCTCGTTGGATGGTGTAGGTGACGTTCCCCGCGATTCCGAATCCTTCATACGGCGACCAATCAGCGTTGCCGTGTAATCGAGTGGAGTGGAGCGGTTTTTCTGCCGACGGCTCCCAGATGACCAGGTCGGCATCGGCCCCCACTTTGAGGGCCCCCTTGCGGTGGGACAGGCCGAAAATCCTGGCCGGGTTGCCGGCAAGCACCTCGACCAATTTCTCGAGCGAAATGCGGCCACGCGCAACGCCATAGGTGTAGAGCAACGGGAAAAGCGTCTCCACGCCGGCAATACCGTTTGGGGTGAGATGAAATCTCTGGCCGCCCTTTTCCTTTTGTGCAATGGTAAAAGGGCAGTGGTCTGTGGCCACGACATCGATTTGACCCTCTGCCAGGGCTTGCCACAGCGCCTCGTTGTCATCGCGCGTTCGCAGCGGTGGCGTGGTGATCCAGTAGTGGCCGTTTTCCGATTGGTAGATTTCTTCGGAAAGTACCAGGTATTGGGGACAGGTTTCAAGATAGAGCTTGACGCGCTGCTCGCGCGCGTGCAGTCCGGCTTCCAGCCCGGCGCGGCTGCTCAGATGCACAATATAAAGCGGCGCGTCCAGCTCGCCCGCGATTTCTGCCGCCCGGGCGATGGCTCTGGCTTCAGCTTCAGCGGTGCGACTGCGAGGGTGGTAGGGTGGAGTGACATTGCCCGCGGCGACATTCTGATCCGTGAGGGATTCAACCAGGTCGTTCTCCTCGGCATGCAAGCAAAGCAGGCCGCCGTGGGCGTTCACGCACTCCAGAACCTGCCGGAATTGCTCCCATGTGACCATCATTCCCGCCTGCCTGTAGGTGGAGAAAACTTTGAAGGCGGTAAGACCCTGCGCCACCAGGTCAGGGATTTCAGCCAACCGTTTCTCTGGTTGGTCTGTGATATTGACATGCAGAGCGAAATCAATGTGTGATTGGCCCGCGGCCTTGTCGAGACGCACATCGACCGACTCCCGCAGGGATTGACCCGGGTCCTGCACCGTAAAGTCGATGATTGTTGTGACCCCGCCACAAGCGGCCGCCACCGAGCCGGACTCGAAATCGTCGATGGAGTGGGTGTTCATGATCGGGATACCCATGTGCGTGTGGGCATCGATAAAGCCCGGGAAGACGAGCATGCCGCCGGCGTCGATGGTTTGTCTGGCGTCGCCAGCGAGGGAAGGGGCAAGGGCGGCGATCTTACCACTTTGGATGCCGATGTCTTGGGTTTGCACGCCCTCTTCTGTCACCACCTTTCCCTGGCGGACAACAAGCTCGAATGGCTGTGACGACATCTGGTTTCTCCTGAGAAAACGGTCGCTTTCTCTTACGAATCTGGCTGCCGGAAGCGTTCTCCAGCAGCATAAACAGCTTGCCCGGTTAACCTCCTGGCATGCCTAAAGCCAAACGCAAATTCAGAAATGATCCAACACGCTCTGTGACCGTGTTTTGACGAAGGGGCTGCCAAAGAGAAAATGGTATTTCACCGGTGCCATACTCCCTTGCCCCGACTCATCTACATTAGACTCAAGGAATCGCGGCACGGAGAAGCGACCCACAAGGGGTCGGGGCTACAATTCAATGTTATCCGTCACATCGTGAGCGCCATCAGGGCCTTGGCCGTGTGCAGCCGGTTCTCGGCTTCCTGGTAAATGACAGAGTGCTTACCGTCAATGACTGCATCTGTGACTTCGTAGCGGCGATCGGCCGGCAGGCAGTGCATGAAGATGGAATCCTTTTTTGTCAACTGCATGCGTCTTTCATCGCAAATCCAGTCTTGATACTTCTCGGCGATCGCCAGCGCCTCTTCGGGCTTGTGGAACAGGGATTCTATGCCCCAGCTTTTGGGATAAACGATGTCGGCCTCTGCAAACGCCTCGTCCATGGAATCGGCGATCTCGAATTTTCCCCCGGCCTTTGCCGCATTCTCTTTTGCGAGTCTTAGCGGTTCAGCCATCAACGTGTATTCCGGTGGGTGAGCGAGGGTGACATTCAGGCCAAAGCGGGTCATCAGCATGATCAAGCCCTGAGGCACGGACATGGGTTTGGCGTACGACGGCGTATAGGCCCAGGAAACGGCGATCGTGCGGCCCCGCAGGTCGTTGCCGAAAATCTCACGAATGGTCATCAAGTCTGCCAGCGTCTGGCACGGGTGGTCGACATCGCACTGCATGTTGATGACGGGTTTGTCCGCCCATTTGGCGACCTCGCGCATATAGCTGTTGCCCTCGCCCGGTACCAGATCGTGGCGAATGGCAATCCCGTGACCATAGGAGGACAGAATCATGCCGGTGTCCTTCGCGCTTTCCCCGTGCGCAACCTGCGAAGTCGAGGCTTCGATGAAGTGCGCGTGCCCCCCAAGCTGGGTGATGCCGGCCTCGAACGAATTCCGCGTGCGGGTCGATTTGTCAAAGAAGAAGAGAAAGATGGTCTTATCCGCCAGATAGCGATGCGGGATATCGTTCTTGAACTTTTCCTTCAATTCCGCGGAGGTCTGCAGCGCGATCTCGATTTCTTCCTCTGTCCAGTCCTGCGTTGAGATGTAGTCTTTACCTTTGAGTGAAGTGTCCATTTTCAAAGCTTTCCATTCGTATGTTGAAGTTTGTAACGTGACTTTCCTTACCATCGATAGTGCAATTTATTCAGATGGTGAATGATAATCATTCAGCAGGTACAAAAACTCTGCAGCATTGCAACTTCCTTTCATGCAAACGGTGTGACCTTTTCCCCTCAAAAATTCCGCACAAACTCCGCGTAAAACGCCGCGGCCCGGTGCAGATGGTCGACAGGGATGCGCTCATTGGGCGCATGGGCGTAGACTTCGTCGCCCGGTCCAAATCCGAACGTCGGGATGCCGTAGAGTCCCATGATGCCGACGCCATTGGTGGAGAAGGTCCACTTGTCGATCTTCGGCGCACGGGTAAAGAGGTTCTGGTAGCTCTTCACCGCTGCTTGCAAGATCGGGCTGTCTTCTTCGAGCACCCAGGTCGGGAAATAGGACTGCATGCCATAACTCAGACCCGTGTAGCTGGGAACGGTGTACTCTGGCACCCACGCTTTGCCTTTGCCAGCCTGGAAGGCTGGCAGGCTGCGGATTTCCTCGAGACTGGACTCGATCGTTTCGCCAGCTGTCAAGCGTCGGTCCAGGTGGATGATGCAAGAATCTGCCACCGCACACAGCGACGGTGAGGTTGAACGGACATCTGTGACCGTAATGCTGCCTTTTCCCAGGAACCGGTCCTTTTTCAAGCGACCATGCAGCGCCTCGATTTCCTCGATGATCGGCGCCATTTTGTAGATGGCATTTACCCCGCGTTCGGGGGCGGAGCCATGGCTCGAAACGCCGTCCACTTGCACCTTCATTTCCAGGCGCCCCCGGTGGCCGCGGTAGATGTTCAGATTTGTCGGTTCGGTGATGAGCACGGCTTCGGGCTTCATCTGGTCCTCTTCGATGATGTATTTCCAGCACAGCCCTTCGCAATCCTCTTCCATGACCGAAGCGACGACCCAGAGGGTCACGTCCTCAGGCACGCCGAATTGCCGCAATATCCTGCCGGCATACACCGCACTGGTCAGGCCGCCCTTCTGGTCACAGGCGCCGCGGCCATACAATTCACCCTCGATGATCTCTCCGCTGGTGGGGTCGAGGTGCCAGTTTTCCCGCTGACCGATATCGACGACATCGCAGTGGCCGTCAAGCACAAGCACACGCGGCCCGTCGCCCAGGCGGCCAAAAAGGTTGCCGAGCTTGTCGACCTTGATTTCGTCGTAGCCGATGGCTTCCATCTCTTGCCTGATGCGCGCGATCACCTCCCCTTCTTTGCCGCTACCGTGGGGAAGTTTGACGACATCGCGCAGGAATTGAATGTGGTCGGTTTCTAACGATTTGGCTTTTTCCAGAATTTCGTGCATTTGCGTCTCCCGGTGTTTAGTCAGGTGTCTTATTGATGATATTTGACAAGTCGAGTTCTGTCGTTTTTTGGAAAGAAATGAAAAATGAACCCCAAAAACCAAAGATTTCACGCAAAGACGCGAAGGCGCAAAGGGAGCGCAAAGAGAATCCTTTGCCTATTCTTTGCGGCTTTGCGCCTTTGCGTGCGCCTTTATTTTTGCTGGTTCCGGCTTGTCCGGCTTAGGGTGTTTTCATAATGAGGTTTTTTAGCCAGACCTGTTTTGGCATTGAATTCACCAATCAAGCCATCGATCTCATCCGCTTGAGATTGAACCGAGCGCCAATAATCTGGATAGTGGT
>JBHHXT010000322.1:0-5224 GCA_046757165.1 bacterium
CTTATTCTTTATTATGAGTGCTTTACTTTATTACTGCTAACAGGGCGCTTCAGCGTCCTTCCAAAACTGAATCGCGGGATTCATCCCGCGGCGGACATCCCGCGGGCGGCGGAACGCAGCTTGTGAGAACCGGTCCCGACCACCACGGCGGTCACACTTCCGACCACAATATAGAGCGGCCAGGCGATTTGCGCCACCTGAATGACCACCGTCATGACCACCAGCGCACTCACAAACCCGACGATGGCATCCCACTGGTCAACCTTGGAGTTGAACAACCCAAGCAGAAACCCACCCAGGAGCCCACCGTAGGTATAGGAGGCAATCCCCAGTGCCACCTCGACCACGGTTCCCTTCCACCCGATGAACGCCAGCGCAGCGACCACCAGCACACCGCCCCAAACCAGCGTCACCAGCCGGGAGATATGCAACAACTGGCGCTCGCTTTTCCCTCGCCCCCGCAACGGGACGTAAAGGTCGAGAACAACCGTGCTCGAAAGGCTCGACAAACTGCTCGACAGCGTGCTCATCGCGGCGGCGAAAAGCGCCGCGACGATCAGCCCGCTAATGCCGGTAGGCAGCTCCTCCACAATGAATTTGGGAAAGATACCGTCCGCCGTCGCCAGGCCGAGCTGCTGCAAGCTGGCACCTTGATAATAGGCGTAGAGCAGGACGCCAACCATCAGGAAGACAAAGAACTGAAGCAAGACGGCGAGTCCGCTGGCAAGAATCGCCTTTTGTCCTGAGCGCTGGTCTTTGCAGGCCAGCACTCTTTGGATGGTCATCTGGTCCGTTCCGTGCGAAGCCATACTGACGACAGCGCCGCCGGCCAATGCCGTGAAAAACGTGTAGGGCTGTTTGATAAACTCTGCGACGGACAGATCGCCGCCCACATAAAACCATGTGAGCTTGTGATGGTCGGCCGCCCACCCCAGAACGCTGGCGAAGCCGTTCGGGAGCCGGGTCAAGATGATCACGGCCGCAAGAACGGCACCGGCCATATAGATCACCAACTGCACGACGTCCATCCAGATCACGGACCGAATGCCACCGACGTAAGTGTAGACCATCGTCAGGCTGCCGATCAGCAGGATGGAGAGGGCGTAAAACTGCCCGTCCGTCAGCTTGCCGAACGCCCCGCTTCCTTTGATGATCAAAGCCAGCGGAATCGCGGTGGCGAAGAGCCGGACGCCATCAGCCAACAGCCGCGTGACCATGAAGGTGACGCTGGCGATCTTTCGCATCAAGGGACCGAACCGTTGGCCGAGAAAATGATACGCGGTCAGCAAATTGCCGCGGTAGTAAGCAGGAATCATCAATGCCGCCACGATAGCCCGGCCCAGGACATAGCCAAACACGATCTGCAAAAACGTCATGTTGCCCTGATAGGAAAGGGCAGGGATGCTGATGAAGGTCAGGACGCTCGTCTCGGTTGCAACGATGCTAAAAGCCGCCGCGTACCATGGAATCTGCCGGCTGCCGAGAAAATAATCTAACGTGTCTTTCTGGTGCCGGCCGATCCAGGCACCAACGCCGGTGGATGCCAGCATGTAGACGACAACAATCAAGGCATCAAGGTTCGAGAACCCCATCAAGCCTCCCGTTTTGATCGATAATCGAGGATCGAAGATCGAAGATTGGTGCGCCTATCCTGCATTTTCAATGTTTCCTTGTAAACCTAAGCCGGACAAACCGGAAATTCAAAATCCAAAACTCTAAAATCGAAAAAAACAGAACCACAAAAAAGTCTTGCCAAAGAATGACAGAACTTGACTTGTCAGAACTAATGCAGCAAAGCTGCGAATGAATGGAACGCGGATTTAACGGATAGAACGGATGTACACGGATCCGATTTTGGGTGAAAACCAAAAAATTCATGAGCCACACGATTCCCATTCCACTGACTTCAACACATTATGTGAATTATGATTAAGTCCAATCCGTTCCGATCCGTTAAATCCGCCCTATCCGTGTTCCATTTCTTTGCACTTTTTTGCAAAAGACGGGTGGTAATAACATAACAATCATCGATCATCGATTATCGATCTCATGGCTGCGTTGTGAAACTCCCGGCGCACCTGATAAATTCCGCCGCGGTCCCGGGTCGGGTGCACGCGATTGGTCAGGAGAATGAGGGCGACCCTGCGGTGCGGGTCAATCCAGATCGAGGTGCCGGTGAAGCCCGTGTGTCCAAATGTCCGTTTGGAAAAATAGTCCCCGGCAGAGGCGCCCTCATCTGCGGGCGTCGTCCATCCCAGCGCCCGAATCGATCCTGGGGGCAACTGTTGGCGCGCTGTCCAGGTTCGGATGGTCTGCGGCCAGAAGAAGCGGTGGTGGCGATAGACGCCGCCGTTCAAAAGCATTTGCGCCAGCACGGCCAGATCCTCGGCGGTCGAGAACAACCCGGCGTGCGAGGACACACCACCAAAGAAAAAGGTGTTTTCGTCGTGCACCTCGCCATGAATCACTCCCCGGTCCATCAAGCCGCCAACCTCAGTCGGCGCAACCCTGGAGAGCCAGCTCCTGGGCGGATTGTACCGGGTGCTGCGCAAGCCCAGCGGTACAAAGATGATGGAATCTGCGAGCTGGTCGATACGCTTGCCGGATACCGTCTGCAGAATCTCGCCGAGCAGGATCAGTCCCAAGTCGGAATAGATCACCGAATCGCCGGGCACATAATCCAACGGCAGGCTGTAAATGTAATCCAGGGCCTCTTGCTTGCTCTTTGCCTTTTTCCACAACTGAGCTCCCCAATGCATTCCGCCAGAATGGGTCAGCAAGTGGCGCACGGTGACGGAATCTTTCATGCCACCACGGAATTCCGGCAAATAGCGCCGAACCGGCACGTCCAGGAGAAGGCGGCCTTCCTGCCATAAGACCATGGCACTCATCGTAGTCGCGACGACTTTCGTGACCGAGGCCAGATCGTAAACCGTTTCCGGGTCGACTTCCGGTGAAGCCGGTGCGTAGGTTTGGCGCCCGAATCCGCGGCTGGCGATGAGCTGGCCGTCACGGACGATGGCCACCTGAGCGCCGGGGAAGACGGAGTCCTGGATCGCCTGTTCAAGAACGCGGTAGGCAGGCTCGAACATGCGGTCCTGGATAGACCGCACCAGCTCCATTTTTCTCGCCGGCCGTCGCAGGCCATCTCCCACCTTGTAATAACCCGGAATGTTCACTGGTAGCCGGCCGCGGATGGGAATTTCCCCGAACAGAGCGCGGGTGGCAGCACGAACGGCGAGCGGAGAGGTTTCGTAGGCACACAGGTAAGACGGCACCGCCGGGAGTTGCCGGATGACATACGGGCTGCCAAACGAGATCACCGCCGTGGGCCGGTCGAGATGCCAGAGGCCGGTCAGGAGCCGGGCCGTGGTATCCGGCAGGGTGATGGAGCCTTTCGAGCTTACTGTCTTGACGAAAATGCCGACAACAACGGCTCGAGCCGAATCTGTCCTGGCGATGACGTGCTGCACCTCCTGCCTGGTGGAACGGGCATCGATGGTCGCCGTTCTGACGACCGGAATCCTGTTCATGATTTCCTGGTTCAACGCAAGCCCGAGCTGCTCCGCGTTCCTTTCGTCGGTGATGGTGACGACCAGCACGGTATCGAGGGATTCTGCGTGCAGCGGAAAAACCGCCCGCTCATCCCGCAGGAGCGTGACCGCCTCATTGGCAATTTCTTCCGCCCGCGCAAGATGACCCGGGTTCGCTACCATACGTTCGATGGCATCGAGCGCAATCAAAGGACGCTGGTCCAGCCCCAGGTCCAATTTGGCCTGGAGAATACGACCCACCGCCTCGTCGATCCGGTGCATGGGGATTCGGCCCTCCTTGACTGCGTTCACCACGAACTCGAACGTGACCTCGAAATCTACCGGCAGCAGGACGATATCGACGCCGGCGTTGATCGCCATGACCGTGGCCTCGCCAGACCAGTAATTGTTTGTGATTCCCTTCATGTCCATGCCGTCGGAGATGATCAAGCCCTCAAATCCCATCTCCTGTCGCAAGACCTGCTGCATGAAGTAGGGGTCCAGGGTCGCCGGCCGGCCCTGCATCTGCGGCCGTGCGCTGTACGTAATATGAGCAGTCATCACGCACCGGACCCCGGCGTCTACGGCAGCCTGGAAAGGGGGAAGCTCTACCCTGTGAAGCCGTGCAACCGGCACCGTCACGACGGGCAGCTCGAGATGTGAATCGATATTCGTGTCGCCATGCCCGGGAAAATGTTTGGCCGTGGCAAAAAGACCACCCTCCTGCAAGCCTCGAATGAAGGCGCTGCCGAGTCTTGCGACCAGCCCGGGATCATCGCTGTAGGACCGTGTGTTGATCACCAGATTGTCCGGATTGTTGTTGACATCCAGGACCGGAGCGAAAGCGATATGGACACCGAGGCCTTTGCCTTCCCGGGCCGTCATCTTCCCGACCTCGTAGGCAATGCTTTCCGAGCCGGTGGCGCCAATCGCCATGTTTCGCGGAAAGTGTGTACTCTGCGTCACGCGCATCGACATGCCCCACTCCGCGTCTGCCATGACCAGCAGCGGGATGGGTGCCTTTTCCTGCAATCTTTGAATCACCCGCGTCACTTCGTAAACCATGCCGCCATAGAACATCACGCCCCCCAGATGATGACTTTCAACCAATCCGAGCAGCCGTTGAAACCCGGGATCATCCTGGTTGTAGAAATCCGGGTGCACACCTGCAGCCATCATCTGCCCGACTTTCTCCTCGACGCTCAGCGAAGCCAGGGTCCGCTCGACCCACTTGCCGCCGCCTTCTCGATGCGTGCCAGCGCAGTTTGTCATTATCGGCAGCAGAATGGCCAGGCAAGCCAGTTTTTTCATTTGAGTTCCTCAGGACTGTTTTTCATACATTCGCCTGTCTGTTGCCTCACGCAGAGACCGCAAAGCGCGCAGAGAAATGAAGGACAAAAACAAGCAATCTCTGCGAGCTCCGCGGACTTTGCGTGAGGTTAAGTACACAATAGTATCTACGAATTCGTCTACTTAGTTTGAACTGCGAGGATAGCTTTGCGAAGCCGATATGACCCCGCGTCCACAAGATTTTGAATAATAGTGAAACTTTATGCTGAAATTCAACCAATATTTTGGACAGAAAACCGCTGTGCCGGCCGGTTCTCTGGCAGCACCGCAGGCGCGACCGGGTAAATCTCCTCCCGGGAGGAGACCGAAAACGAACTTGTTCGTTTTCAGAGGTGGGTTTG
>JBHHXT010000323.1:0-5210 GCA_046757165.1 bacterium
GCGAGGCCATCTCTTCGATGGTGAGCGTGGCCAGCAGCAGTTTCAGCTCAGCGACCGGAACCGGTGGCGGCGCGAGCGCGGGAGCGGGAGCCGGTGGGGGCGCTGGCGGCTCGGGTGGAGGAGCGGGGTAGGAGACAGAGTGCCAGCGGTAATTCCTGAGACAGAGCTTTAGCGCCAGTTTATGCTTTCGAGAACATTGTTGCTCTAAGTACACTCATTCGTAAATACGATGATGTAGTTAGTCTCACGCAAAGACCGCCAAGATCGAAGCGTTTGTTTGTTTTTGACCTTCATTTCTCAGCGCGCTTTGCGGACTTTGCGTGAGGGAATCTGTCATCGAATTTATGTACTGAGTGGCAGTGCCAGCTATTTGAGAGGTCGGGCGCAGCGCCTCAGTCGCACAGGTCGTTTCTCGAGTGTCTTTTTTGTCTATGCCAAAGACAACCGAGCTATCATTGTTTCAGCAAGAGATATGACACAAAAAGAAAGGAAAAAGTATGTCACGTAAAACACCAATCTCAAAAGCGTGGAATTAGCGAAGAAACTCTGCTGAATCTATGGGTACAAGAAAAAATAAACCAAGCCGGTAAAGGCTGATCATGTTCTGTTTGATTACTACTTACGTTGGGCTGATTGTGCCGCTGGATGTACCGGAGAGCGCGTTTGGTTTTTTAGAGTCAATCTTAATGGTGAAGTTGAATTTCTATCTAGCCAGGGAGACCGCATAAGTGAATATATCAATTGGAAAAATGAACACGGGTAGTAAGAAAGGGCTGACGCTCAAACTGCACCTGAACAGGGGGCCGAACGCGATTCATAGAAAAGCATCGGTTTGTTCTATACTCGTTGTGCTGTTGATTTTCACGTACAGTAAAGTTGTTTTCTCCAAAACTCAGGATGATAAGGCCTCAGAGAATGTCAAGAATAGCGGTTTCATTTTTATCCCGGCTTTCTTCTACACCCCGGAGACCAAGATCGCTGGCGGCGCCTCAGTCATTTACTATTACCGCAGTGCCAACAGCGCGCCAAATGTCCGTCCATCTACCATTCAACCGACGTTCATTTACACCCAGAAGAATCAAATTATCACCAGTGTTTTTGCTGACCTGTACTGGCGGGAGGAAACCTATCGACTCAACGGGGCAGTCAGCTTTAAGAAGTATCCCGACAAATTCTTTGGCGTCGGCTCAAAGACCACAGACGCGATGGAAGAAGAGTACACACCAAAAACATTTGCGTTTTTCCTGAATTTGTTCAGAAGGGTTCGTCCAGGATTGAATTTCGGGTTGCTCTATGAATACCGGCATGATTCCATCACTGAAATAGAAAAAAGCGGCCTCCTGGCAGCGGGTAACATAAACGGCAGTGATGGCGGAACCGTATCCGGCGCAGGCATTTTGGTAAACTGGGATACGCGAGACAATATTTTCTACCCAACCAGGGGGAGCTTCCACCAGTTCTCAGCGGCATTTTTCGGCAGTGTACTCGGGAGCGAGTTTAGCTTCAATCGTTATGTTTTGGATCTGCGGAAATACGTTTCGATAAGTGCCTCAGGCGTGTTCGCTGTGCAGGGATTTGCCAGCTTTACCACCAGCAGGCCGTCATTTCAACTCCTCTCCCAGTTTGGTGGTCAAAACATGATGCGCGGGTACTATGAAGGCAGATACCGGGATAAACATGGCTTCGTTCTGCAAACAGAGTACCGCCAGCGACTGGTTGGTCGCATTGGTTTGGTCGGATTTCTCGGAGTTGGAGAGGTGGCTGATGAATTGGACGGTTTTGATTTTGAGGAGGCGAGGATTTCTGTTGGCCTGGGTCTGCGCTATTTGTACAGCAGTGCTGAGGGTATCAATATCAGAATCGATGTCGGGTTTAGGGGCGGCACACCGGGACCTTACATTACTATCAATGAAGCATTTTAGTTAGTACATAATGTCATAATGTTGGGTTTAGTCGTTCTGCACAATTCAAAAATTTCCTTTTTTCAATAACAAAAAGCCGAGCACCTGCTCAGTGAAGTCCGCAGGATAGTGAAGGACGAACCGAATGCCAAAGTTCGGATGGAGCTGCCCGATGGCACGCGCATCGCCATCGAGACCGCCGAGGCCAGCCAATTGATTGCGGCCGCGAATATCCACAGGAATCCGGCGCACCACAACCTTTGCCGTGATTTTCACCGAAGCTTCGCCGAAATCACCGAGAGGCACCGAATGTTTTTCATTACTTTTGCCAGGGTCAACCTATCGGATCAGAAGCATTTTCTTTGCTCGAGAAAACCTGCCCAGGTCCACCCGGTACAGGTAAAGGCCGCTTGCAACGGGTTCCCCTTTCTCGGTCGTTCCGTCCCAGTGGGTGACGTAACTGCCGGCTTCCTGAAGTTCGTCCACCAGCGTTTTCAACTTTTGACCCAGCAGATTGTAAATCGTCAGCTTAACCGGCAGTCTGCCGGGCAAGTCATATCGTATCTCGGTGTCACCATTGAAGGGATTGGGAAAGTTCTGTTGCAGCTCGAAAAAAACCGGGATGGGCTCATCGATGGTTTCTTCTTTTTCAAAATAGTCGAGGTCGAAGTTGCCGGAGACGAAGAACCGCGCTAACTTGGCATGAAATTTCATCAAAGACACACTTTCCAGACGGCCAGCACTCGAGCCAGCGACCACCGCAATGATCACCTCCTGAGTATCTCCCAGGGCCAGACGAAACGGCCCACTGGCAAAGTAGAGCCGGCGACCACCAGAAAAAGTATCGATCCAACCGGTGCCTTCAACAGGGTCGCCTGAAAAAACAAAGGTCGTCGTTTGTGCGGTGATGGCATCGATCCACGGTTCTGGCGGTGTCTCCGGTCGTGGTCGGAATCCGCGTAAGATATTCCACCATTGCAACGTCGCTCGATATTCTCCGCGAGGCCCAGGATCGCCGGCCGAACTGCCTGCGCCAAACCAGGAGAATGTCGTCATCGGCAGATTTCGAAAACCGGGTCGCGGCCTCAGGCCAAATTGCGCTGTGCTGCCTGCGCTGCGGACAAGCGGACCTTGCAGCAATTGGTAGCCGAAGGCTGGCGGCTGAAGAGCATGTTTTCGATAAAACCGGTCACTCCGTAGAGCATTGTAGCAGTAGCCCAAATCCAGCGTCGTATCGCAACCAACAGCATCATCACGCCATGAGCCCAAGTCCGGGTCTGCCCATTGCGAGATGTACATTTCGCTGATGTTGGCGGAGTCCGGTGTCTGGTTGGTGCCCTTGTAGAGCATGCGATAGCGCTTGAAGATGACATTATCCAGCACTCGACGCCCACGATACCCCCACAACGTCAGTTGAACTTCAAGACCGATGGGCGGCGAACCGTAGAACGATTTTGTCAGCGCAGAATCGAGGTCATTTGCTACCATCCAGACCACCTGGTCGGCCGCCAGGAGTCCCGGGAGCTCGCCCGGGTCCATCACGCTGTTGCCGTTGTCATCATAAAACGGCGCGCCTCTCTGCCACGGCCAATGGCTCAGATCATATTCATAAGCCGCTCTGAGTGAATCGGCAACCTTCGTTAGCTGCTCCCGGGTGAATTCATAGTCGAGAGAATCTGCGCCCGGTCTGGCCGCCAGGAGATCAAACGCTTCGTCCAAAAGATCCGCCGTCTGCCAATCGGGCCGGAATCGCCACACTCTGCTTGCAGCCGGGTCGGACGGAGAATCTGCCACACCACGGGTCACAATGGCGCCGGGCTGCAATCCGCTCGAAAACGTACTGCCTCCGACTCGAATTTCGGGAGCCTGCCCGTCATCGACCCACCCTCCCCAGACGACACCGTCAATATATGTTACACCGACGGGCAGGCCGCGAGGATAGATAGTGCCCCAGGGAAGCGGAGTGGAGTCTATTGCTGATACAACATAAGGATTCTTTGCCGTTCTGCCATCAGCATGGACCCACATGGCAAGATTGTTGATATTGATGAGAGAGGCGTGCTCGGCCTCTCTTTCCCCCGGCTCGTTTGCCATCAGCATCGTCGAAAGAGCGAGGGCAAGCGAGAGGAACGTGCTGCCAAAAAGGAGCCGGTTTCTTTCAGTCATTTTGACATCCTCAGGAACGCCATTTAGAGAATATATCCATTTTCTGGAACCGCTAATTGTTACCGCGAAACGGTTAAGAAAACACCGCCCGGGTCTTTTGTTGAACCCCTCCAGGGTTCGGGTGATCTGTTCCGTTTTCTGTCCCAGGGTACGTCTGCGACGAACCCTGGGCTTTGATGTCGAACGCCTTCGGCGTAAGTAAGAAGGCGAACTCGTTCAAAACAACCCTTCGGTGCTTTCGGTGAAATTCGGTGGATTACCGTTTTTCGAACCTGATCCGGATTGCTCACCAGGCCTGGAAAAGCCACCGAAGTTTCGCCGAAATCACCGAGTTTCACCGAGAAACGAAAAACCTGGTGAGCCCCTCTATATAGATAAACGAATGAAAGCGCTCCAACCCCCATCCTCATTTGCATTTTTTTTGATTTTTTTTGACTTTCAGGGAGAATGCGGGACGAAGGCTGAGGTGGAGGGGTTTGTTCTTATCGAATCAGCAGCATTTTCTTTGTTTGAATGTTGGTCTGTCCAAATCGCACCGTGTAGAAGTAAATGCCTGTGCTTACGCGCTCGGATTCTGAGTTCTTACCGTCCCAAACGACGAAACCATTTGGGTGGAGAATTTGATTTTGCACCAGGTTGCGTACCAGTCTGCCTGAGATGTCATAAATGCTGATCCATACAGCTTGTGGCTCGCTGAGTCTCAAGCTGATGACCGTCTCCTGGTTGAACGGATTGGGATAGTTTTGAATGGCAGCTTGATCGGCGCCATTTTGAGGCAACTCATCCGGGACTGAGGTCGGTTTATTCTGTTGCACGATTGCCTTGACGGCAAAATCGTACTCAATAGAATCCCACGCCGTAAACGTGTGCAGGAAGGTGTGGCCTGAGCGCGTTTCACTGGCCACCAGGGCTAACAAATCAAACCCAACTATCCCAAAATCCCTATGTCCGGGTACCGACCTGGTGCCCTTTTCGCCTTCAGATTTATTTTAATGGGCATAATTGGCTTGCCTCGAAGTTAAAGCAACACGACATTGAGTTTTCCATGCTCGACAATGCCTTCGACTTTATCGAAGACTATCCGGAGGCAAGACTGCTCAAAAGATTGAGAGTGCATGGTATCATTAGAAAAGCTAAAAATGT
>JBHHXT010000324.1:0-5183 GCA_046757165.1 bacterium
TCAAGATGTACAGGATTTGATGTTCAATGAACCTGTAAATCCGGTTTATCCTGTTATCCTGTCAAAGAAAGGACATTAAACGGAGGGATTAGCCATGAGAAAACTGACCTTGTACCTGGTGCTTTGCCTGGGAAGTTACGGCTGTTCAAATGGCTGCTCAGACTTCTTCGATTGCGAGGAAATTCTGACCGACACGTTTGTGATAAATCTCTTTCAAAACGGCCAGAAGATCGACCAGATCACCGGCGAAACGACCAAAAATGGCGACCACATCGTCATCGACCACACGCTGCCAGACTGCCCGGGTCTGCCCCGGATCTTGCCGGATACCGTAAAGGTCGATGTGCTCGACCAGCGGACACAACAATTGCTCGAGAGCCGAACGGTTTTCACAGAGAGAAATGGCGAGCGGATCGAGCTGCAGATTTTCGTCCAGGTCGCACCTGATACCGTCTCTGTTCCCATCGTCGACGAGCGCTTCATCATCGGGCCCGGCAAACACTCCGCCACCGTCTTCAAGCTGGTCAACTACAAGATTGACGACACGAACGACTCCGAGTTCGGGCGCAATGTCGAGCTGTTCAAAGGGCAAACAGAAGGACAAATCGAGGCCTGGTTTCGTGGCGAGGCTGGTAGCTACACCTTCAAGGCAAAAGTCGAGCGCGATGAAGGCGTGACCAATATCTTCGCCCTGTGGATTGACGGCCGCCAGGTCAAAGAGTGGACTCTGACCGGGGGCAGCCGCGATGAGCAGGTGGTGGTGGAGGCGCAAGCAGAGCTGCAGAGCGTCTCGTTCATCGAAATTCGCGCGCGCACCGAAAAAACCTCGAATGCCGGTGAGATGGATTTTGTGGTACTCGAAAGGAGATAAGGTTACCCTTCCATCAAATCCGGCCGCAGTCTGACAAACACCGGCTCCCGGTAGGTGCCATTATGGGTCAGAGAGGCGTACTCGATTTCGCAAATCAGTTTTGGCTCTACCCAAACGGTTTTGGCGTTATCGAGGGGTTTTTCTTTCACCGGCCGGTCGATCTTCTCGAGCTTCTTTAGCTCGGCAAACAGGCTTTTGAGCAACCTTGTGTCAAATCCCGTCCCGACTTTGCCCCGATATCGCAGGGTCTGGCCGTCATGTTCGCCTAACTGCAGGGCGCCAAAAACCGCCTCGCGGCCCCCCTTGCCTCTGGTGTAGCCGATGATGAGGCACTCGGCCGTTTGCCGTGTTTTGACTTTGAACCAGCTCGGGCTGCGTTTGCCCGGGTGGTAGCGGCTGTTTTCATCCTTGGCCATGATGCCTTCAAGATTCATCTTCCGGGCAGCTTCAAACAACCGGACGCCCTCGCGGACGCATTCGCTGACACGATAGGGCGTCTCTTTTCGGATGGCGTCCGTCAGCCACTCCCGCCGGCGCCAGAGCGGATCGTGGATGAGGGGTCGCCCGTCGAGATAGAGACAATCGAAGAGGTAGCAGACAGCAGGATGGGTCTGGCTGCTGCGCTCGATGGCAGAAGGCGAGCGCTGCTGAATGCGGCTGATGACGTTCTTGAAGTTGGGTTGGCCGTCTGCTTCCAGGCAAACGATCTCGGCATCAAACAGGGCAGCGCTGGCACGGAAGGCCTGGTCCGGAATGAGCAGTTCCGGGAACAGGTGGGTGATGTCACGCTGGTTGCGGCTGCGAATCCTGAGATCTCCCTCGTCCAACGAGATCAGGGCGCGGATGCCGTCCCATTTCACTTCGTAGATGAACTCTTCGCCCACCGGCGGGGTTTTGCGGCTTTGCGCCAGCATGGGCTCGATCTCATCGCGCAGCCAATCAACCTGCGGGGGGTCCAAACGCTCCAGCAGCCACTCTGCTCCTTTCGTGCGGTAGATGCGGTATTCGGCGTTGAGCGCTTTGCTTTGCAGACGAAAATAAAAGCCGTCTTTCTTTTCCCGGGTGATTTCGTATTTGCCGAATGCATAAATCCACATCATGCCGCCGCCGTACCCGCCTTTCGGAATCTCTCCCTCCCAGGTCAGGTATTTCATCGGATGGTCCTCGGTGGCCACGGCCAGCCGCTTGATGCCGGGCCGCGGGGGCAGCCCGCGCGGCACCGCCCACGATTTCAACGTGCCGTCCCGTTCCAGACGCAAGTCATAGTGCAGGCGCGAAGCATGGTGGCGGTGCACGACAAAGCCATTGCCGTCGCCCCCCAGGACCTCCGGAGCAGGCTCAGGCGTCGTGGCGAAACGTCGTTTTCGGGCGTAGGTCTGCAACGCTTCCGGCGTCTTGCGCTTGCGTGAAGGGGGAAGCGGAGCTGGCTCCGGTCTGACCGGCCGGCGTTGGGTGTGAAGATGGGCAGCGTACGCGGCCATCGCCTCCCAGGCGTCGCCTTGCCGGATGACTCGATCGACGACGGTGTAAATGTCGTGCTCGGATGGCGAGCTCGTTCGCTCCAGCTGCTCCCAGGTCAACGGGGTCGAGACCGGCGCACCCGGCAGACCGCGAATACTGTAGGGCGAGACGATGGATTGGCCCGAACGATTGCGATAGATGTCGATGAGCACTTTGCCCTTGCGCGCCTCTTTCTTGATATGCAGCGTGGTCTCTTTGCTGTTGCCCTGCACGAATGGCCTGGCGATCGTCTGTGCTGCCTCAAAGGCGGTATGAAAATCCCACTTTGGCTCGATGGGGACCACAACATGGATGCCTTTCCCCCCGCTGGTTTTGGCAAACGCATGGTAGCCGAAGGTTTCGATGTGCTCGCGCAGTTTCAGCGCGACCTCGACGACGCGGGTGAAGCGATCATTTTCCGGCGGGTCCAGGTCGAAAACGAAATAATCCGGCTCGTCGTAGTGCGGGTTGCGGCAATGAAGTTGGTGCAGCTCCAGGCAGGCAAGATTCGCGAGCCAGACGAGCGAGGCCTCCTCGCTGGCCATCAGGTAGTCGAGTGGTTTTTCCTGCCCTAGCTTGACATGCTCGAACCACTCTGGCGTCCACTCCGGTCGGTTCTTCTGAAAAAACCGCTCCCCTTGCACGCCGTCCGGGAAGCGCACCAGAGAAAGGGGCCGCCCTTTGATGTGACTCAGAATGGTCGGCGCGATCTTCAAATAATATTCGACCACCTCGGCCTTTACGATGCCGGGTTCGGGGAAAAGCACCTTGCGCAGGTTTGACAACTCAATCTTGCGCTTGCCAACCAGGACGAGCTGTGAGGTTCTTGCCGGCATGGGTTTTATTGCCCAAGAACATAGGCGAAGATAAGCGGCGCCACAATGGAAGCGTCAGACTCGATGATGAACCTGGGCGTATCCACGCTGAGCTTTTCCCAGGTGATCTTTTCGTTCGGCACCGCGCCGGAGTAAGAACCGTAGCTGGTGGTTGCGTCGCTGATCTGACAAAAATAACTCCACAGCGGCACCTCCTTCAGATGTAAGTCCTGCCTGAGCATCGGTACGACGCAAATCGGGAAATCGCCGGCAATGCCCCCGCCGATCTGAAACAACCCGATTTTGTGCTCCCGGGAGACCTTGCGGTACCAGCTCGCCAGATCGATCATGTACTCAATGCCGGACTTGATGGTATCGACGTTTTTGATTTTCCCCTGGATGCAGCGTGCGGCAAAGACGTTTCCCAGGGTCGAGTCCTCCCAGCCAGGCACGTAGAGTGGCAGGTTTTTTTCGCAGGCCGCCGCCACCCAACTGTCTCTGGGATCGATCTGGTAGCCCGGGGCAAGGACCTCGCTGCGTAGCAAACCGTACACGAATTCATGTGGAAACCCCCTTCGCCCTGCGATATCTGCCGTTTGCCATTCTTCCACCAGCGCCCGTTCGACGCGCCGAAAGGCCTCTTCTTCCGGGATACACGTGTCCGTGACGCGGTTCAGATTGAGCTTGAGCAGCTCCTCTTCATCCAGCGGGGTCAAGTCGCGGTAGTGCGGCACGTGCACGTAATGCTCATGGGCGACGAGATTGAACACATCTTCTTCCAGGTTGGCACCGGTGCAGCAGATGGCATGCACCTTGTCCTGCCGGATCATTTCCGCCAGCGACAGCCCCAGCTCTGCGGTGCTCATCGCGCCGGCGAGCGTCAGAAGCACCCGACCCTCTTCCTCGACAAGGGCGCGGTACGCCTCAGCCGCATCCGCTAACGCCGCAGCGTTGAAGTGTTTGAAATGATGGCGTATGAAAGAGGCAACATTCTTGCTAGCATTCATCGATAGTCTCCAGTCATTCAGGGGCCAAACCAAGAAAGGTTAGAAAATGCCGCCACTTTGTCAACAAAATTGGTTGACCAAACCGAAAAAAATGCGCAAATTTAATGTGTTGACTCACCCATTAATAAGAAGAAGGGAGTTTCCATGAACAGACGTCATTTCCTGCAAGCTGGTCTTGGGCTGAGCTCGGCCGTTTTCTTGGATGCCCTCCCGACCAGACTTTTCTCAGCCGCAGCAGAACGGGATGCAAAAAAACCCACCGCCTACAAGCCGGGTGACACGATCTCGCCCGATGCCTTTGTGGTCGACAGAGCGCTGAACCGAAAAACCATCTGGTCTCTTTGTCATGACAATGATGAAGCGGCCGTGAACATGCTCTACATTTTCGGTGGCGGCGCCTTGGGACGCGACGACAAACTCGGAGGCCTTTGGTGTGGGGACTCCTTCGAGGATTTGCAAATCATGCGCTTTGTCAAAGACAAGTATGAATTCTCCGGTCTGCAGATCATCCCGGTCGCGTGTGCGCCTGTTTACTCCAGCCAATACTATGGCCTGGATGAGCGCGTCTTTCTGGACCAACCCGATGACTCCGACAAATTCCAGCGAGCGGCCAGAAGGTTCATTGAGAGCACGGAGAAGTTGGTTGAAGCGGGGTTCATCCCGGTCTCTCCCTATTATGACCTCCGTCTTCGCTTGCTGTTCAACACCGACGAGGAGTTGAAACCGGGCGCGGGTTACGGCGAGATCTACGCGTGGCAGAGCAAGTTCCGCGCGGATGACGAAACGCAAAAATATGGCGTGCCGACCCTCTGGCTGCTCGATTCAAAAGGCGTGATTCTGGAAAAGCCATTCCATGGCAATGTCTATCACTCGGATCCGTTCGAGATCAATTATACCGTCGTGGATGTGGACAGGGCGTTGCAGAAGTACCTTTGATCTCGAGATGCTTCGCTTCGCCCGCAGATACTATGGAAAAAGTCAAGAGAAAAA
>JBHHXT010000325.1:0-5176 GCA_046757165.1 bacterium
AGACACCGTTACAAACGGTGTCGGATCATTGCCCGCTTTTTGCGGCGATGAATCATTCCTTATACGAAGCCTATACTTTGTACAACACATCCATATACCGCTTCAGCAAATCACTCACCATCCCTCTCAGCGGAAGGGTCGCGGCCATGCCATAAACCGGTGCCATGCCGCCTTTCTCATCAGGGTGGGCTTTGACGTGCGCCACCGCTGCCTTCAAATCTTCGATGAAGTTTTGGGCAATGCCCTGCTGCGTGTGCCGCAAGGTCACGCACAAATGCACACATGACGGCTTGTGCAACCCATTCAGGTTCCACTGCCGTTTGGTCATGAAATCCATGACCTTGTAAATATCCAGCGTTTTTGAGCCGAACGCGATCACCCACAGGGGGTCGCCGAGGATGCGCAGCTCCGGGATCTGAGCAATCTCTTTCTTGATCAAAGCGGCGGTCTGCAGGATTTGCTTTGTGGCTTCCAGGTAGCCGTTTTCGCCCATAGCGATCATCGCGGCCCAACAGACGGCACTGAGCGCACCGGGCCGGCTGCCGGCGAAGGTCGGGGAGAAGTAAAGTCCGCCCGGCCACTCGGTGGCGGTGTAGTATTGGTAGTGTCTGAGCTCCTGGCCGCGGTACAGCACCACGGATGAGCCTTTGGCGGCGTAGCCGTATTTGTGCGTATCTGCTGACATGGAGGTCACGCCGCGCAAACGAAAGTCGAACGGCGGTACGTTGTAGCCCAGTTTTTCCGCCCAGGGTAAAACAAAGCCGCCGAGACAGGCGTCGGTGTGAAAGCCGATGCCGCGTTCAAATGCGATCTCGGAAAGCTCTTCGATGGGGTCGATGATTCCGTGCGGAAAAGAGGGCGCCGAGCCGACGATGACGATGGTGTTTCTGGTGACCGCCTTGCGAGTCGCTTCGACGTCCGCTTTGAATTCCGCGGTCACCGGCACACGCACGAGTTTGAGGTTGAAATACTGCGCCGCCTTGTCGAACGCAGCGTGCGCCGTTGACGGGACGACGATCTCGGGCTTGCGAATGGAGAGTTTGTCCCGCGCCCGGTCGCGGTAGGTTTTCATGGCCAGCAGGATGCTTTCGCTGCCGCCGGAAGAGACCGTCCCGCAAATGTCGTCGGGGTGCTGGCCTCCCGTAGCGCCCAGCATGTTGGCGGTCATGGCCACCACCTCGGCTTCGTACTTGCTGACGCTCGGCCACAAGTCGGAATGCAGCGGGTTGCTTTGCGAGTTTATGGCGTACACGCGGTTGAGAAACTCGATGTGTTTTTCATCGCCGTGGTAGACAGCACCGGAGACGAACCCATCCTGCCACCTGGCTTGTTCCATGGCCTTTATCTGTTCCATCTCCGCAAGGATTTCCTGCTTGTCCCGACCAGAACCGGGGAGTTGGGCAAACGTGGCGAAGTTGTCTCGATAAGGCTTGAGCTCATGCTCCAGGTCCCGCAAAATCCCTTCGTACTCCTGGTCGATTTTTTGCTTGACCGCAGGGAGCGATTTGAGGCGCTTCTCGATCCAGGCGACGAGGCGTGGCGGAAGCCGGTCGAGTTTATTGATGAGAGAATCAGTCAAAGACCTGCTCGAGTCACGAGACTTTGTTGAGCCTGGCATAAATTCCTCTGTTCTTCTTGTAGATGTTCAAAAACTCGCGGAACAGCAAATCGTAAATCTCCCGGTTTGCTGGATTGGGCTGGAAAGTCCTGACGATCTCGACCTGGTCGGGAATTTGGGCAAACGTCAGGTACCCCAGCGCCACGGAGGCCAGGAATGCTGCCCCGCGCAAGTTGGCCTGAATGGGGTCGACCACTTGCCGCACGGGCCGGTTGAGCACGTCGGCATGGATCTGGCACCAGACCTCGGACCTGGCGCCCCCGCCAATGATGGTGATCGCCTCGAATCGCCGCTTGATAAACTTCTCCACATATTTTAGCAGCCAGTTCGAGTTGTAGGCCACGCCTTCGAACACGGCACGGATGAGGTGATCGCGTGTGGTGTGGAGGGATTGGTTATAGAACCCGCTGCGGACGAGGTGGTCATCCACCGGCGTGCGTTCACCGTAGAGCCAGGGCGTGAAAATCACCCGACCGCTGCCAGCCGGCGTGCGGTCGGCGATTTGGTCAAAAAGCCGGTACGGATTCCCGACCCCGCCATTGGGTGTCAGCTCGTCTTTGTGAAACAAAATGTTGTTCTCGAGAAAATTCAAACACGCCCCGGCGCTTTCCTGCTCATTGGCGACAAAGTACCTGCCGGGAATCGCAGACGGCAGAGAGGCGATGTTGTGAAACAAGTCTGTCTTCTTGTACGGGACATGGCAGGTCAGCCAGGAGGAGGTCCCCAGGTAGAGATGTCCCTCGTAGTCTCGCACCGCGCCCGAACCGATGGCGGCCGACTGCACATCCGGCGTGCCGACGATGACCTGCAC
The DNA here is from genome assembly GCA_046757165.1 of bacterium. Taxonomy (GTDB): domain Bacteria; phylum Zhuqueibacterota; class Zhuqueibacteria; order Oceanimicrobiales; family Oceanimicrobiaceae; genus JBHHXT01. The sequence goes on from JBHHXT010000325.1 coordinate 2,430, forward strand.
GTGCTCGCTCAAGCCGAGCTCTTTGGCCACCTCTGGCTTGATGGGCGCCAAAATGTCGACCGCCTTCTCGAGCGCCGGCAGTTTCTCACGGGCAACGCCAGCCATGGCCAGCAACGAATCGTGATAGTCGATGTTCGAGATGTCGCGGTTGTCGGTCAGCCAGTGCAGGGTGACGGAATCCGTGGAGGCGGCAAATTTTCCGGTCAGGCGCAGGTTCAAGTAATCTTTGGGTTCCAGAAATTTGTACGTGCGTTCGTAGAGGTCCGGGAGCTTGTTCTTGATGTAAAGAATGTGTGCGATCGAATCTTTGCCGGCATGGCCGGGAATGCCGCCGGTCAGGCGCAGCCAGCGCAGCAGTTTTGGCAGGCCGTAGCCGGAAATTCTGAGCAGCCCGCCGGTCACCTGCCGAACGTATGGCGCGCCGCGGGAATCCATCCAGATGATGGCGTTCATCAACGGCTGGCCGTCGCGGTCCACGGCCACCGTGCCGGACCATTGGCTGGTACATGAAATCGCAACAATCTCTGCGGCTTTCCCTGCCTGGCTGCCAAGCAGCCTTTGACAGGCTTTCTTGATCGCCTGCCACCACTGTGCCGGATCTTGCTCAGCGCCGCCCTGGTCTATCAGAATCACCTGCGTTTGCTCGAATTCATAAGCGGCCACGCTCCCGGTAGCAGAAACCAGCGCCACTTTCGGTCCGGAAGTCCCCAGGTCAATGGCCAGAATGTATTTATCTTGGGGGGCTGTCATTGGCAGCCGATCTCCTTTTTCGATTCCGTGAAAATCACCCCGAGCGCTTAGCACCCTGGCGAAAAGGTAAGCAGAAGGTTGCGAAAGCTAATGCGGATGCTCTTTGCTCGAGAGCGAATTCATGGCCGCAATGATCGCCTCGGCAAACCGGCCAGGAGCCCTGGGATGCTTGTCCAGGTAGAGGGACGGCTCGATCAACTCCAACTCCATCAACAGCAATTGCTTCTCGACTTCGATGCCATCGACGCGGGCGTAAAGGCAGATATCCTCAATGGCAGCGATAACTTTTTGGGCCTGCTCGAGCAGGTGAGGGGGCGGTCTCTTGCCGATAAATTCTCTGCTGAAATGCTCTTGAACCCGGAAATCGCCTTCCTTTGGCATCTTCAGGACCGCGTGGCTGAATTCTCCCTCGAAGAAAATGAAGGACCATTCCCCGTTGGTTTTGATTTCCTCGATGAACTTCTGCACCATGATTTCGGAGTGAGCGTGCAGCATTTCCTCGAGTTTGCCCTGGTCCGCGGCCGCGCTGGCCGTGGAAGTGGCCCAGGTTTCGTTCGCATTGGCAGAGATGACCGGCTTGAGAACCGCTTGCTGCCACCCCTGATCTGCCAGCAGAGGCGCGAGCTGCGGTGGTGCGTTCTTATCCGCCCACACGGTTGGAACCACGGTAATCTGTTTTTCGTCCAGCGCTTTCAGATACTTCTTGTGGTAGTTCTTGCGCAGGATTTCAGGCGGGTTGAACACGGTCACCCCCTCCTGTTCCAGGTCCTCGATCCACTTGAAGAATTGTTCGTGCCGGAGATGGTAATCCCAACAGGAACGAATGAAAACAGCATCGAACTGGTGCCAGGCGACGTGCTTTGCGTCCCAGACAATCGGCTCCACGTCGACGCCGCAGTAGAGCAGCTTGTCCAGCACCAACCGGTCATCCCGGGTCAGGTCAGAATATTCGTTTGAAGTCGCAAGCGCAATTTTTCTCATTTTTCTCCTGCGTGTTTGCTGATGAAAGAATCGATCAACCGTCTGGCGATGCTCACCTTGCCAGGAAGGTTTGGCAGGTTGTCGATGGTGTACCACCCCAGATCTTCCAGCTCCTTCCGATTGATTTTCAACCTTCCGCCAGCGACCTCGGCGGTAAAGCCGATCATCAGCGAGTTGGGAAACGGCCAGGGCTGGCTGCCGAAATAGGTGATGTTCTTCACCAAAAGACCGGTCTCCTCCTCGACCTCGCGCAACACCGCTTCCTCCAGGGTCTCGCCGGGCTCGACAAAGCCGGCCTGCACGCTGTACATCCCTTGTGGGAAATGGTGGGAGCGCGACAGCAAAATCTCGTCGCCGCGGGTGATGAGCACGATCACGGCGGGTGCAAGCCGCGGATAGCTCGTCAGACCGCAGCGGGCGCATTTCTTGGCGCGCTCGTGCGCAATCGGCTCTGTTCGGGTGCCACACCGGCCACAGAATTCGTGCGTACGGTCCCACTCGACGATCTGGAGGGCCCGGCCCGCCAGAGCGAAGTGTGGCTCACTGAGCTGGCCATACGCCTTGTGCAGCCCGATGTAGACCAGACCGCCCGGCGCGTCATCCGATTCTTCCAGCTCGGCCGAGAAGCAAGGTTGGTGGTCGTAGTAGCCCAGGAACTGCTGACTCATAATTCTCACGCCCCACCGTTCCAGGTGGTCTGTGACTGGAACGTGCAGCGAGCCCGCCCTGTTCTCGACCAGCAGCCTGGTGTTGCGGAAGCCAAACCAAAGCGACGGCTGCTCGAGCTGCTCCGGGGGGTCCACGGCCGGCACAAAGTGCTCGTAGATAGTGCCTTTCTTGAATGCCTGCATCATAAGTCGAGCGATTTTTCCCTTCGTATCATGCGTTCGAGTTCTTGCTCGTTTAGTGCTTCGAGATCGAGCAGCGCGCGGTACGGGTCGCCTCTGAGACCGAAACAGGCGGCAAACGCGGGTTCTGTTTTCATGCCCCTGCCTCTGAGCGCGAGAATCTGCTGC
>JBHHXT010000326.1:0-5139 GCA_046757165.1 bacterium
ACATCTATCAAGCAACAAGTTGCGCAAAACCCAACAGCCTGATAGCCTACAGTCTAAACACCTGAAAGTTACGTTTGGGGAACATTCGTGAACGGCAGTAGTAAATTTGTCGATACATCGCCAGAAACCTGATTTGACCGCACAACCCAAAAATGTCATGCTCAAACTCGATTTCAGGAAACTTTTGCTGCCCGCCTCGGCTGCACTTGCTGCTGTGCTTGCCGTAACGATTTGGCGTTTCAGTCTGGACCGGCATGAATTTGTCGCACAGCTTGTCATGGAATCCGATGCCATGGCGGTTGTGAACACCTATTATCCCAGACGCATCAGACTGAGGGGGACCCCGATGGAGGCGAACTTGAGGCTGCCGACCTTGCAGTCCTCACAGCCCAGGTTTGGTGCGCTGGTCCTGGGCAACAGCTCCGATTCACTCGTATCGATCATGTTGGACGAGGCGACCAGCCGAAACGCCAGCTTGCTCTACGTCGATCGCGACAACGATGAGGATCTCACCAACGATGGCGAGGCAGTCTGGGATGATGTGACACGCACGTTCAGAATGAAAGAGGTTCTCGTCGAGATTGCCTATGGCGACGGCGAGGAGGCGCAGATCGTGCCCTATCCCATCACCTTCTACCGCTACAGCAATCGCTTGCCGGAATCAGTCATCGCCTACCGAAACGGCTACCGCAAAGGGCATATCGCGCTGCACGATACGGTCTACAAAATCGCTTTGTTTGACGACGAGCCGGACGGACTATTCGATGACCTGAGCCAGGGGACAATGGTGATCGATATCAACCGCGACGGTGTTCTTGACGGCAAGAACGACTCGGATGAGTATTTTCGCCTTGCCGATTATTTTGCCGTCAACGGCAGGACGTATCGAGTCAAAGAAGTCTCGCCCTCGGGGGATGTGATCTCGGTGACATCAGTCGACACAGTGGTTTTCCCAAAACAGCAGTTGTCAACGGACCTGCGCTCGCCGTCCTTCCGCACGCTGGATGTGACCGGGCAGGTGGTGGATCTCGAGCACTATCGCAACAAAGTGGTACTGCTCGACTTCTGGGCCTCCTGGTGTAAGCCCTGGGAGCAGGAGTTGGAGAACCTCAAACGCAGCTACAACAAATTTCACAAACGTGGGTTTGAAATCATCGGCCTGAGCCTGGACTATGACCTGGACCATTTGAACGAATATGTTGCCAGCCACAACGTCCCATGGCCACAAATCGCCGACGGCACGGCCTGGGAGATGCCTGTTGTGGAACTCTACAAGGTGAATGCGTTACCGCGGAATTATCTGCTCGACCGCAATGGCATTATTCGCTACAAAAACGTACGAGGACGCAAACTCGAGGCGAAGATCTATGAGTTGTTGAATGAACCGGAGGTGGATGAGTAGCCGGGATTATTGACGAATCACGGTTCCTGTGAAACCCTTTCGTGCTCATTCGTGTCAATTCGTGGCTAACTCAGTTGCCTGGCAACCCTCGGTAGTCAACAAAAACCAAGAAAGAAATTGCATGAACCTACAAATAGTGCTATATTCTTGCGGTTCTTCTGCAAGCGATGAGCACAGAGAACCTATCTGAAGGTGCAAATGAAGATGCAACAAGTGAACATCGGCGAAGTAAATGTTCCTCTGCCAGAATGGCCTCAAAATAGCCGCGACCCCGCTCTGGCTTGATGCCAGCCGGAGAGTGGATACCTGCGTCGTCTCCCATGCACATCTGGACCATGCCAAAAAACACCAGCGCATCCTGGCCACGGACAAAACCCTGCGCATTTTGAAAAAGAGAATTGGCAAGACCCGCACCATTGAGCTGGATTACCGCCAGCCATATACCTTTGACAACTGCACCGTGACGCTCTTCCCCGCCGGCCATATCCTGGGCTCCGCACAGGTGCTGGTTGAAAGAGATGGCGTGCGGCTGCTTTACTCCGGCGATTTCAATCTGGAGCGCAGTTTGACGGCCGAGAGCATCGAGATTCCGGAAAGCGACATCCTGATCATGGAATCAACCTATGGCAAGCCGGATTATCGTTTTCCACCCCGCCAGCAAGTTGAGCAGCAATTGATAGATTTTGCGCAGCAGGCGTTACAGCAGCAGACGGTTCCCGTGGTGGTCGGCTATGTTCTTGGAAAATCACAAGAGGCGATGAAGATTCTCTCTGACGCTGGATTCGAGCTGAGCGTGCACGGTTCCGTCGCGGCGCTGGCGCGTATCTATGAAGCGTTCGGCGTCGAATTTGGACGCTGGCAGCCGTACAAAAAGGACGAGGTGGAGGGCAAGGTGTTGATCATTCCCCGCATCGCCATCCAGTCACGCATGGTGAAGAGCTTGCCCAAAAAAAAGATCGTGTTTCTCTCGGGCTGGGCCGTGAGCCCGGCAACCCGGTACCGGGCAGCGGTGGACCAGGCCTTGCCCCTGAGCGATCACGCGGACTTCGACGGGCTGGTTGAGTATGCCAGAAAGGTGAATGCCAAAAAGATTTATACCACGCATGGATTCAAGGGGTTTGCGAAGCACCTGATTCAGCTAGGATTCGATGCCGAGCCGCTGCAGGAAACCCGACAACTGTCATTGTTTTGATGGCCAGCATAGAGACATATCTTTCCGAAGAAGCCCGAGCAGAAATTCGGAGCCATATCCGGGAGGCAGGGGGCAACGAAGTGTTCCTGGTGGGCCACGTCGACCAGGACAAGGTCGTGACCGGCGTGCGGCTCTATGCGCGCGGCAATGCCTTCTCGACGCCCGCCCTCCTGCAGGTGGCGGAGCCGGGTGAGGTCGTCATCCACAACCATCCCGGTGGCAGGTTGGACCCTTCCGCAGCTGACAACGAGGTCGCCTCCATTCTCGGAAATGACAACATTGCCTTTTACATCGTCAACAACGAGGTCACCAACATCTATGTGGTCATCGAGCCATTTGGTGAGCAAACGACGGTCCCGCTGCAGGCAGATCTGCTCGCCAAACTCTTTGTGCCCGGGGGGCGATTCTCCCGCAACCTGGAAAATTACGAGTACCGGCCGCAGCAAGTCGAGATGCTGAGGATGGTCAGCCGTGCCATCAACGAGGACAAGATCGCCGTCATCGAGGCCGGCACCGGCACTGGCAAAACCCTGGCCTATTTGCTGCCCGGTATCATCTATTCGCTCAACAACAAAAAGCGAATTGTGGTTTCGACGAACACGATCAATCTGCAGGAACAGTTGGTCAACAAAGACATCCCGTTTCTGCAGTCGGTGTTGAAACAGAAGTTCACCGCCGTGCTGGTGAAAGGGCGCGCCAACTACGCCTGCAAACGCAAGCTCAGCGAAGCGCGTACCGCCCCGGATCTCTTTGCCGAGGCAGAAGGCCTCTCGGAATGGGACGATATATTGGCCTGGGCAAAGAGCACCAGGGACGGCAGCAAATCCGATTTGAATTTCGTGCCGACTCCCGCGGTGTGGGAGAAGATTCAGTCTGAGAGCGACACGTCACTGAAGACGGAGTGCCCGTTTTATCAGGAGTGTTTTTTCTACTCTGCGCGCCGGAAGGCGGCCGGGGCCCACCTGCTGGTGGCCAACCACCATCTGCTGTTTGCGGATCTCGCCTTGCGGGCGGCCATCGGGGCGTCGGAAAACGCTATCCTGCCCACCTACGAGCGTGTCATACTCGACGAGGCCCACAACATCGAAGACGTGGCCACCAGTTACTTCGGGACGCGGGTGACCTACCATGGCACCTTGCGCATGCTCGGCAAGCTGCACCGCGTCGACAAAGAGATGGAGAAGGGGCTGTTGCCCTACCTGTTGCATAAGTTGGACCGGCTGAAGATTCGCATCCACCGTGAGGCGTATACCAGCATACGACGCGCCATCGAGGACCACGGCGTTGCCGGAGTTGAGCGGCTGCGGCTCACCCTGACGGCTGTGATGGAACGTATCTTTGAGATTGTCATGGCGTCAGAAAACGGAGACGGGGATGCAAAACAAGTCAAGCGGCGTCTGACCGAGCACACCTCCACCAGCCCGGAATGGTCTGAAACCGTCCTGAAGCTGGCTCAAAAGCTGGTGACTGAAATCCGCGCTTTTACCGCCCGGCTGAGCAAGATCGTGGAAAAAATCGAGCGCTTCAAGCACAAATTGGGCCAGGACGGCCAGACGTTGACCATCGATTTGCAGGCGCAGCTCATGCGGCTGAGCGATGTCGCCGCCAGTATTGAGCACATCCTGCTCGAATATGACGCTGCTGAAGTGCGCTGGCTTGAAGTCAAGACGGGCTACAAGGAAACGAAGCTTGTGCGCCTGGTGTGCTGCCCTCTGGACGTGGCGCCGATTCTGAAGGAGGCTGTTTTTGAAAAGTTCAAGAACGTCATTTTGACCTCGGCGACGTTGACAGTGGAAGGCCGGTTCACTTTCCTGAAGACGCGACTGGGCCTCAACCTGGTGGCGGCAGATAGAGTCTATGAAGCGCAGTTGCTGGCGCCGTTCGACTACCAACGGCAGGTGCTGGTGGCCATCCCCACCAACATCCCGGCGCCTACTGAACCGCAGTTTTTTGACGTTCTTACCAACCTGGTCTATGATACCATTCGGGTTTCCAGAGGCCGGGCGTTTGTGCTATTTACCTCTTATCGCCTGCTCAACAGAATTTTCTTCAACCTGTCTCGTAAGATCACAGCCATCGGGCACAATGTCTACAAACAAGGCAGTGAGAATCGCCATCATTTGCTGGAGCGGTTTCGAAAGGATATCTCATCGGTCCTGTTTGCCACCGATAGCTTCTGGGAGGGCGTCGATGTCCACGGCGAGGCCCTGGAGTGTGTCATCATCAGCAAACTGCCCTTCAAAGTGCCGAGCGAGCCAATCATTGCCGCACGAGTGGAAGCCATCGAACGTCGCGGCGGCAATGCCTTCTATGAGTACACCGTGCCACAGGCCGCCATCAAATTCAAGCAAGGCTTCGGGCGCCTGATTCGTCGCAAGACAGACCGCGGCGCCATCGTCATCCTGGACAAACGGGTAGTGCAGAAAAGTTACGGCCAGGTGTTTCTCAAGTCGCTGCCGGCGTGCCGCATGAGCATTGGGCCCGTCGAGCAAGTCATGCAGGCCGTGGAAGATTTTTATGCCGGGAATTCCTAACGCGGCTGTGC
>JBHHXT010000327.1:0-5041 GCA_046757165.1 bacterium
CTGAGCGGGTTCTTCGTGCGCACGGGCCAGGGCCGGTTCCTGGGCCAGTCGGAGGACAGCGACCTGGAGGCGGAAGTCGTGCTTGGCAAAGGCCTGGCCAAATCGCTCAAGACCAGACCGGGCGACTATTTGACTCTGATGACCACCACGGTCAGCGGCGCGCTCAACGCGGTGGACGTCAAAGTGGTGGGGACCTTCTCAACGGGCGTGCCGGAGTATGACAGCCGCGCCCTGATGGTGCGGCTGGACGTGGCGCAGGACCTGATGGTCACCGACCGCGTCAGCAAAATCGTGGTCGTGCTGCGCGACACGGAAATGACCGACGCGGTGTACGCCGATCTGCAGCGGCTTTTCCCGAATCTGGCCGTCAAACGTTGGATCGATCTGGCGCCGTACTACCGCTCGGTGGTAGGGTTGTACAACTCCATCTTCGCCTTCCTCGGCGTGATCATCTTCGTGGTCGTGGTGCTCTCCAGCTCCAACACCATGATGATGTCGATCTTCGAGCGCACGCGGGAAATCGGCACGCTCCTGGCGGTGGGCACGTCGCGTGGCCGCATGGTCGTCAACTTTTTGTACGAGGGCGTGATCATCGGCCTGGTCGGCGGCGGGTTGGGCGTGGCACTCGCGGCCGGGCTGAGCTACGCCATCAATCACGCGGGTATCAACATGCCGCCCCCGCCGGGATACGACCAGGGCTATCCGCTGCTGGTGTACCAGGTGCCCGGAATCATCGCCGGCGCGTTCGTGCTGATGGTGGGGACCACCGTTCTCTCCACCATCTTTCCGGCCTTGCGCGCGGCGCGTATGAAAATCGTCGACGCCCTGGGGCACGTTTAGACGGCTTGTCCGGATCAGGGCAGGTTATCAATCACTCACTGAAGGAATCGAACCAAGATGAAAAATCAGTTGACACGAGTCGTTCTTTTCGGCGCGCTATTCTTAAACATCGACCCGGCGGGATTCGCTCGGGACGATTCGCCCCCGGCCGGGCAAATCCTGCAACGGTCTGAACGCTACCGCAACGCCTGGGAGAGCTTTTCCCTACACACCCGCATCGAGAATTACGTCGACGGTAAGCGCAAAGACGAGGCCGACTACGAGGTTCTGCTCAAAGGCCGGGAGCGCAGTCTGGTTCGCTTTCTGCGTCCGGACCAGAAAGGGCAGTTTCTGCTGATGGTGGGCGATGACATGTGGATTTACATGCCGAATACACGCCGGCCCATCCGCATCACACCGCTGCAACGCTTGCTCGGAGATGCCAGCAGCGGCGACGTAGCCCGCACCAACTTCACCCGCGATTATGCGCCGACCCTGATGCGTACCGACACCTTGGGAGGCGAGTCATGCTATGTTCTCAATCTTGCTTCCCGGCGGGCGGGCGCGACTTATTACCGCATCGAGTACTGGGTGCGGGTGCACGACAGCCGTCCGGTCAAAGCCGAGTTCTTTCTGAGATCGGGTAAACACTACAAAACCGCCCGGTACACCCGCTACGAAGAGCAGCATGGATTCATGCTGCTGGTGGAAATGCAGCTCATCGACCGGCTGCGTCCGGGCCGTGAGACCGTCATGTCTTTCTCCAGCTACCGGCCCCGAACCATTCCGGACAAATACTTCAACAAGAACTACCTCCCGAGGCTGCGGTAGGCATGTGGATGAGGATATGGCCGCCGGGCAAATTTTTCGGCGCCCTGACCGCGGCGCTCGTTCTCTTGCAGACGGTCGGCGCCCCGGTCCGGGGCCAAACCCGTCCCTGGCTCGAGATGGGCTTGCTGCATGAGCTGAGCGCCTTCCGGCTCGACCTTGACACGCCGATCAACCCGAACAACCGCATCTTACCCCAGCCGACCTGGGCCAGCGCCACCATCGCGGACCTGGCGGGCGGGCTCGGCCCCCTGCGCGCCACGCTGAATCTCTCCGCGTCCCGCACCGAGCTGTCGGCCATGACCTACGAGCAGAAAGTGCGCGAGCTTTACCTGAGCGCCTCCGTGTCAGAGCACCTGGATGTGACATTGGGGCGCCGGATTCTCAAATGGGGCGCCGGTTACGCCTTCAATCCCACTGGCGTGGTGGAGCCGGTGCGCGACCCGGCAGACCCGGAGGACCGGCTGCGTCGGTACCGTGGCAGGAATCTCGTTGCCCTCAGCGCCTATTTCGGCGAGCTGGCGCTGGACGCGGTGTACGTCAACGACGCGCTGCCGAACCACCCGGCGAATGCGAGCAAGCGGCATGAATTGGCTGTGCGGGCGTACCTTTTCTGGAACGGGGCGGATCTTTCGGCGGTGGCGCACTTCCGCCGGGGTCGGCGACTGCGCTGGGGGGGCAACTATGCCCAGGTCTTCGGCGCCAACTTGGAAGTGCACGCCGAGATGCTGCTGCAGGTCGGCAGCTCCCGCTGGTATCCGTTGTTTGTGGCGGACGACAGCGAGCCGGCGTTCTATCCAACATGGCCGTACGTGCAGCGGCAGGCGCGTTCCGTTTCGCGCTTCCCGAAAATTTTGCTGGGAGGGCAGTACACCTTCCCGTGGGGCACGAATCTGATCCTGGAATTCTACCACGACCGCGCCGGTCTGTCCCAGCGGGAGTGGCAGCGCTGGTACCGGTTCGTACAATTCCATTCTGGCCAGGCGTCGCTGGCTGTGCCAGAGCGCTTCCCCGGTTCGAGAGAGGCCGCTCGCGGCAATTTGCTCTGGAGCCTGTCGACCCTTTCAGGCCAGGGGGCCATGCGAAGCTACGGCTTCCTGCGCCTGGCGGACAGCGGGTTGCTCGCCTCGGCCAGCGCCTCGGCTTTCGTGAATCTGCACGACTGGAGTGGCGTCGGAATCGCTAACGCGTGCTACCGGGTTTCAAATCATCTGGCATTCTATTTCCGGATTTCGTATCTTTGGGGAAGCCACAGCAGCGAGTTCGGCGTCCTGTTTAACGATGCGGTGGTGAACCTGGGGGTGCGGGGGAGTTTTTGAGTGCGGAGCGTCGCGAGAAGAGAGGCTTGCAGATGACCAGGAAGGCTTTGGGACACACGTTTATCTACAATCTGATGATCACGGTTCTGATCGTCGGTGTGCTGTCTTTTCTTTCTCCGCAACCTCTGTGGAGCAATTTTCTCTATGGGTTCGTGTTCGCCAATTGCATCGGCTTTAGCATTCATTCCGGGTTTCACCTTTTGGATGGGTGGCTTCAGAAGCTTCGGCCCAGGGTTCGTGGCACCATGACCGGGGTCATTTGTCTGCTGGGCGGCCTCATCGGTTCGGAACTGGGCATGGGGGTGCTTTTCCTGGTTTTCGACCTTTCCTGGGGGGCAAAGGCTCACTTGTTTCAGCTTGTGTTCAACCTGTTTCTTGCCCTGGTGTTTGGGATCGGCGGATACCTGTATTTTTCCACCCGAGAAAAATGGCAGCAAGCCGCCGTGGCGGTGCGCGAAAAGGAAATACGCCAGGCCGAGCTGGAGCGGCTGAGGGCGCAGGCGGAGCTGAAGGCCCTGCAGGCCAAAATCAACCCCCACTTCTTGTTCAATACACTGAACTCCATCGCCGGGCTTATCTCGGAGGATTCGGAGGCGGCCGAACAGGTGACCGAAAAGCTTGCCGGCTTGTTTCGGTATTCGCTGCAGTCTGCGGAACGGGAGCGGGTGCCCCTGGGTGAAGAGCTGGGAGCGGTGCGGGCCTACCTGGAAATCGAGGCCGTGCGGCTCGGCGACCGGCTGCGTTTCCACCTGGTCGTAGAGGAAGGGCTGGAGGAGGTTGAAATCCCTGGCCTGTCCGTGCAGCCGCTGGTGGAAAATGCCGTGCGGCATGGCATTGCGCCCAAAATGGAGGGCGGCCGAATCGAGATTCAGGTTCGTCGCAGCGGCAGAGACTGCGTCATCACGGTGCGTGACGACGGTGTGGGCATGGCACCCGGGCAGGCGGATTCAGGCTATGCGCTGGGCAATGTGCGCGCACGCCTGGACGCGCTCTACAACGGCGCTTCCAGCTTGCACCTGGACTCGTCGCAACAAGGCACCCGGGTGGAGATTCGCGTGCCGCTGTCCGCGGACGCTGGCAGCGCCGGAGGCTCGTTATGAAGTTTCGCGCAGTAATTGTCGACGACGAAGCCATTGCGCGCTCACGGCTGCGAAAGCTGCTGGCGCCCCATGACGAGCTGGTGCAGATCGTCGGCGAAGCCGCCAGTGGCCCGGAGGCCCTGGAGCAAATCACGGCCTTGCGACCCGACCTGGTGTTTCTGGATATTCAAATGCCCGGACTCGATGGCTTCGAGGTGCTGCGCGCCCTCTCCGAACCGCCTCTGGTCATCTTTATCACCGCCTACGATGAGTACGCCTTGCGTGCCTTCGAGGAGAACTCGGTAGACTATCTGCTCAAGCCCGTGGAAGCCAAACGCCTCGCCGCCGCCCTGGACAAGCTCACGAAGATTACCGCAAAGGCCCACGACGATCTGCAAGCCTCCTTGCAAAGTCTGCTGGCGGCCATCAAGCCCGGGGAATTTTTGCGCCGGTTGAAGGTCCGGGTGGGGGAGCGCGTGCTGATCATCGATGTCGACGCCGTCGCATGTTTCCGGGCGGAGAACAAGTACACCACGCTCTACACCCGCGACAAGGCGTACGTCATCGAGGAGAGTTTATCGAGCCTGGAATCCCGGCTGGACCCGCAGCAGTTCATCCGTATCCACCGTTCCAGCATCGTGAATGTGGCCTGTATTCAGGAGATCGTCAAACCCCCGGGGGAGAATCCGAGGGTCCGGTTGAGGTGTGCCCGCCTGCCGGAGCTGCCGGTGAGCCGGGGGTATGCGGAGAATCTGGAGCGGATTTAGCGGCACCAGTGCCAACGTACTGGAATCGGACCTGACTAAAAGCGCAAAAAAGTCATCCCTTCTATTCTCGGTGGTTGACCGGCGTGATAGATGACCTGCAGGGAAGCCTGTCCGTACGCTGCGAAAAAGGCTTGGTATTGTGCCCGCCGGATGTTTTGATGGGTGTATTTGACCTCGCAGGCAGTTTTTTCAAGACGTGCAGGTAGTAAACCGGCTTGTCTCAACCGCC
>JBHHXT010000328.1:0-4906 GCA_046757165.1 bacterium
GACCCAAACAAAATTATCGACAATACTTTGTCGATGTCTGGCGCCAACCGCCTAATACCCCGGCCACAAGGACGGCCACCAATAGAATTGCCAGTTTGGCCCGCGGTGGACGGTGGCAAAATAGGTCAGGATCATAAATGCCACCAGGAAACACGTGAACAGCGCAATGGCCCCGATACGGATCGAGTCAAACCGCTTGATGGTGGCAATCGACCAGATCGCGAACATCGCCACCAGCAGCGTGCCCGGATTGCAGAAGGTGATAATGATTTGTGGGATCGCTGGAAACCAGTTGCGCAGCCAGCCAAAGTTGACGGTAAACGCCAGAACCGCGACGCAGGAAAGAGCCGAGAACATGACGGACCAAATGGCAACGAAGCGGCCCTGCTCGTTTTCGAACCAGTGCCCAATCCTGCCGCGTTCGCGGTCCAGATAGGGGATCAATCCCAGCCCGAGCAACGCGATCGTGGGGATGCCGATGCCCCCCATGAAAGCCGAATAGCTCACCAGCTCTTGCAGGCCGAGAAAATACCACGGCGCTTTCGCCGGATTTTCAGGCACAGCCGGATTGGCCGGCTCTTTCAGCGGGGCGGCGAAAAAATAGGCGAGAGCGAGGGTCACCGCCAGGATGAACATAAAGGCGGTGAATTCGCGCACAAACGCGTGCGGCATGGCATCCACAGTTTCCTCGGGCGCGCCATTTGACTCCGGCCGCTTTCCTTTGACGACTGCCATCAGACTGTACGTCTTGTGTGAAGGCGAGGCAAAGGTTTGTTCGGCCATCCGGTTCTCAGGAAGCCCTTTCAGCCACTCCGGATCGATGGTCGCGGGCCGGGACAGGCCGCCATCCTTGCGCACGCGCCAGACGTGAACGGCAACAAAGATGGTCAGCAAAAGCGGCAGAAAAATGCAGTGCAGAAAGTAAAAGCGCACCAGGGCGTTGTTGCCGATCTGGTCCGCACCGATGAGTAAATGCCGCTGCAGGGCGCCAACATCGAATCTTTCGGTGATGCCCAACGCATCGGTCACCTCTTGCGGCGAGGAGGCGATATTGGTGCCGATGGTCACCGCCCAATAGGCCAGCTGGTCCCACGGCAGCAAGTAGCCGGTGAAACTCAAGGCCAGCGTCAGCACCAGAAGCAGAAGGCCGACCAGCCAGTTGAATTCCCGTCCGCTCTTATAAGAGCCGGTGTAAAAAACGCGCGCCATGTGCAGGAAGACGCACACCACCATCAAGTGCGCGGCCCAGCGGTGCACGTTGCGCACCAACCGCCCGGAGGGAACGATATAGATGATGTCCTTCATGGAATTGAAGGCATGGAGCGTACTCGGCTCATAGTAAACCATCAGCAATAAACCCGTCACCGTCAGAATAAAAAAAAGGCTTGCAGACATGATCCCCAGGCCAAAGGTGTAATTCCAGCGCAGCGAAAATCGGTGCACCTTGACAGAGTGAATGTGCAAAAAAATGTTGCTGAACACCGTCTGGGCGCGCGCCCGGCTGGTTTCAGCCACCCCGTGCCGGATGATCGAATGGCGCAGGGTGCCGGGCAACTGCTTGAGATTGATGAGATATTGCTTGATCGCGCTGCCGGCGGATGTCGTTTCTTTGTCTTTCATCATGACTTCAAACCAAAAGCTTCGTTCCCGGGGGAACGCGCTTGCTGCGTTCGACCACCAGCCGGTCTCCGGGCGCCAGCAGGATCTGGAACCACTGTAGATTCCGGGGGGCAGGCCCCCTCTTGACTTTCCCCGCCAGGTCATAGTAGGAGCCATGACAGGGGCAGACAAACTGCTTCTCTTCCTTGCTCACGATGCAGCCAAGATGTGTGCACACCGCTGAGATGGCATAGATGCCCTCGGTATCTGAGAAAACGTATGTCTGTTCATCCGGAAAATACCTGGCTGTCCCTGGCGGAAAATCTTCTTTGCGGCCAATTCTGAACTTCCCGGATTTGCCAGGCAAAAGCGAAGGCAGCGGCATACGCAACGCGCTCAGGAAAAAGATAAACGAGGACGCCATCCCGCTGAAGACCGCGAGGCCCCAACCCAGAAAACCACGGCGGGTCATCTCTTCTGTTGACACATCTCGACGCATCAGAGTATCTCCTTCAAACAAAACTGTTCCATCGTAACCGCAGCTGACGGACAACGCACTGCACACAAGCCGCAGCGAATGCAGGGGGTCTCGTCTTTCAAGATAAAGGAAAGACCTTCCTCACCTTCAGGGGCACCTTGCAGCGCGGACAATTCGCCGTTCAGCTCCACCTGATCCACACTGACAATCTTCAAGCACGCGCTGGGACAAATGTCGACGCAGCCGCCGCACAAGATGCATTTTTGGCCGTCGAAGATGGTGTTCACGCTGCAGTTCAGGCACCGGCTGGCCTCGAAACGCGCCTGGGCTTCTGACAGGGTCAGTTCCACCTGAGTGGCCTGGTTGAAAATGCGCCGTTCGAGCGGCAGCACCGGCAGCCGGACGCGCTTTCGGGCTTCATAGTCGTATTCGCGCGCATAGTCAGAAAGCGGAACATGCAGCTCGACGGTGTGCGGTGCAATCTCCTCTCCGACGAATTTCCGGTAGATCGAGCGCGCCACCTGCTTACCGGAGGCCACCGCGTGGATGAGCAGTTTCATCCCGTGGGCAAGGTCGCCAGCGACGTAGACATTCTCACAACTGGTCTCCAACGTCTCGGGATCGCATTGCGGCGCGCCATTGGCAAGCAGCGCAATGCCATCACGCTCAGGCTCGACAAAAGAAAGGTCGAAACGCTGTCCGATGGCCAGCAGGACCGTATCACATTCGATCGTCATCTGCTCAGATTCATCGAAGCGCGGACTGAACGCTCCGTTCTGGTCGAAAACGCGCGTGCAGCGCACGAAAGTCACGCCCGTGACGCGGCCGTGTTCGACGTGAATCTCTTTGGGACCGACACTGGTGTGCAGCTCAATGCCCTCCTCACTCCCCTCGATGATTTCCACTTGATCGGCCGGCATTTCGCCACGGCTTTCCAGACAGCAGATGTGCGTCTCGTTGACTTTCGCCAGCCGCGCGGCGACCGTCGCCAAATCCCGTTGCGTGTTGCGGATCACCGAGCGTCCAACATCAAAAGCGACGTTGCCGCCGCCGACCACCACCACACGAGACCCGAGCTTCACCGGATGCCCAAGCGCAATATCACGCAAAAACTCGATGCCGCCCAGAACCTCGCTGGCCTCAGCGCCAGGAATGGATAGCATGCGGCTCTTCTTGGCGCCAACCGCGAGAATGACAGCATCAAACTCCTTCTCGAGCTGAGACAGGGAAACGTCCTCCCCCACCGTCATATGGCAGCGAATCTCCACGCCAAGCGACTCGATAAGCTTGACTTCCGCACGAATCAGGTCTCGCGGCAACCGGTACTCCGGCACGCCGACGGCAAGCATGCCAGCAGGCACCGCCTCCATTTCGAAGATGACGGGCCGGAAACCCATCAAAGCCAGATCGTGCGCTGCGGCCAGGCCGGCCGGACCCGAGCCAACAATGGCGATCCGCTGACCCCGCGCCCGCTTGAACCTTGCACGCGTGTTCGGGTCCCGGAGAGAGCGAGTCGAGCCATTATCTGCACCAGGGCCATCACCGCTCAACCGCTCCCGCAACCAGTCCACCATCTGCTGCACGCGCGCCGGTCCCGCCTCGGCGCCAAATTTCTCGCTCACAAACCGTTTGAGCGCACGAATCTGAACCGGGCTGTCGATGTCCCCCCGCCGGCATGCGGCTTCACACGGCGCTCCGCAAATCCGGCCGCAGATAGAGGCCAGTGGATTCGGAGCTCTCGCGATCAAATAGGCCTGCTCAACCTCCCCGTCTGCAATCGCTTGCACATAAGCGCGCGCATCCGTGTGCACCGGGCAGGCCGCCTGACACTTTATCTGCTCAACCCAATGGTCGCGGCCAGGAATTTGTACATCGAATTTTCGCAATTTCTTTTGTGGCCCAGCTTTCTTCGAATTCGCAGCTCAGGATTTCGATTTCCGGGTTTTGAACCCCGCGCTCTTTGCCGGGGCTTGTCCGGCTTAGGCGCTGAGTTGGGTTCAGGCGTAAAGGATTCGCTAAGGGTGTTCACGCTTTAGCGCCTGTGTGAAAACATGGCAAACCAAGCATCTGGCTTGTCAAAAAAGGCCTATGATTTAAGCTAAGTTCTTGTTTTCTTTGCAGTCCACTCTCGCAAGCAAGATGCTTGCGTTACATTAACACTCCACCCTTTACTCCTTCCTGCTCACTCCATCGATCTTGTGGATCACGACTTTGCTCACTTTTGCCTGTCCGTTCGCGGCCCGCACATAGAAATCCAGGTCGAGCGTCGATGCCCCCTCTTTCATGTCCGCACAGGCGTAGTAGCTGCCGTCGTCCACTGGGTGAACGGAGCTGTGGACATAATCAAGGGTCAGCTTGCGCGTGCGGCCTTCGACTTCGTCTTCGATGGCGTAAGCGCCTTCGGCCGCCACTTTCGCCAGGATATGAGCTTCGATGGCTTGCACGACTTGCGCATCGGTCAGTTGGCCTGAGGCGACCTCCCCGGCCGCTTGCTGCTCCTGCTCCTCGGTCTTTTGACAACCGGAGATGGCGAGGACGGTTGAAAGAACAAATGTTAGAACGAAAAATGTTTTTTGCATGGTTTCGTCTCCTTGATTTTGTGGCTATTGGCTGCAAGAGAAAAAGAAAGAGCCAAGAGCTAACCTGGATAATTCATGAATTTCTCACAGCAAGGGCCAACACGTAAGGAGTGAAATGCTTTAGCATTTCATGCAACGCTAAAGCGTTGCACTCCTCTTTATCCCGTTAAGTTATTGCATAATCAAGCGATTAATGAATATTTGCCAATCTCTTGTGAATAATCCAGGCTAAGAGCCAAGAGCCAGCAGC
>JBHHXT010000329.1:0-4906 GCA_046757165.1 bacterium
TCGCAGACTTCGCTGCGAAGAAAGTCATTAGCGCTTCGCGCCGTCATTTGCCCTGTGGGCGTCATTGAGCAAGCAATGACCAAATGACGCCCGCAGGGCAAATGACAACAAATGACGAGCAAAGCTCAAATGACGGCCTTTTCTGAAACGATCGACCCAAAAAAATTATCGACAACACTTTGTCGATGTCTGGCGCCAAGCGCCTAGATTTCGTGCAAGACTGCGCTTGCAAGAAATGGAGTGTTGGAGTAATGGAGTATTGGGGCGACGATTCAATGTTACACGTGCACTTTGAAAATGCCAAATGGATAATGAACAGGCACTAAAACCTGTAGGAGATAGGGTCATGAAAACAAAAGAGATCATGGGTCGGGCGATTGCAGCGCTCAGCGTGATGAAATCGCTGCTGCCGGGCGTGGTTCTGCTGCTGCTCGCGGTTGCGCTCAGCGCGATGAGCGGGAAGTCGTCCGACAAGGATAATGTGGAAGTGCCCGGGCTGGCCGCGCTGCCCGCGCCACCCATTCCGGCTGACAATCCACAAACCCCGGAAAAGGTCGAGCTGGGGAAACTGCTGTTTTTTGATGCTCGCCTCGGTGGCGATGTCTCCATCGCCTGTAGTGATTGTCACAACCCAACCCTCGGCTGGCAGGATGCCGCAGATATTTGCCGCGGCTATCCGGGCACCTCGCATTGGCGCAATTGCCAGACGATCATCAACGCGGCCTATTTGGACAAACTTTTCTGGGCCGGCGCGGCCCGCAGCCTGGAAGGCCAGGCCAGAAGCGCGGCCCGCGGCGGTGTGGCGGGCAACGGGGAGGATGACATGATGGAGGAACGCCTGCGGCAGATCCCCGAATACATCAAACGCTTTCGGGAGGTCTTCGGGACCGTGCGTCCTGAGATCCGGGACGTCTGGCGCGCAATCTCCGCTTTCGAGCGCACCCTGGTTCAGCGCGATACGCCGTTCGACCAGTACATGCAGGGCGACAAGAGCGCCCTGTCCGAGGACGCCATCAAAGGCATGGAGCTGTTCAAGGGCAAGGCCGGCTGCCTGCAATGTCACAACGGCCCCCTGTTGACGGATCAGAAGTACTACAATCTTGGCGTTCCTGAGAACCCGGTCTTCGAGGAGGATGCGTTGAAGCAGATCACCTTCCGCTTCGAACAGTATGCGAAAGGGGTCTCCGAGGAGATCTACCACAAAACGAAAACCGATTTGGGTTTGTATTATCGTTCCAAGCGCAATCAGGACATGGGCAAGTTCCGCACGCCCTCCCTGCGCTATCTGGTCTACACGCCGCCCTACATGCACAATGGCACCATGTGGTCACTCGAAGAGGTCATCGATTTCTACAACAAAGGCGGCGGGGAGGACCAGATTGAGAAAACGCTGGGACACCGCACCAAGACCGACCTTGTCAAACCGTTGGGGTTGACAGATGAGGAGAAAGCACAGCTCGTGGCTTTTCTTGAAAGCCTGAGCGGCGAGGAGATTATCATCGACATCCCCGAGCTTCCGCCTTACGGCGTGGACCGTGGCGATGGCCTAAGAGTGGAGGAAGCACAATGAAAGAACAAACGACGAAACAAAAGGCGGCCGAATCCGCCGCGTTTGGGTGTCTCAGCCGCCGGCAATTTCTGTTCTACGGCGCAGGCACGGTCTCGACCCTGGCTTTGAGCTCCATCTTTGGCGCCACGGCAGCGTTTGCTTCAGAAGCCAGGTTGGCGAAGTACTCGAGAAGAAGAATTGCCAGGCTGTCGGACGTACAGCAGGATGTGCCGGTCGAGTTTCTGTATCCCAACAATGATCCCACGTACGCGCAGTGTTTTCTGGTCAAGCTGGGAGAGAAGGCAGGCGGCGGCGTTGGCCCGGATCAGGACATTGTGGCCTTCAGCAGCTTGTGTCCCCACATGGGAGGCTTGCTGAACAAGTCCTACAAACCGGAGCACAAAGTCGCTGGCCCATGTCCTTCACACCTGACCACCTTTGACCTCACCAGGCACGGCATGGTGGTCGCCGGACATGCGGTGGAAAGCCTGCCACAAATCGTGCTCGAAGTGCAGGGGGATGCCATTTATGCGACGGCGGTGGCCGGGTTGATTTTCGGTGGCGCGACGAATCCGGGGGTCAAATGAATGGCTGGCGGCTCGAGGACTCGCGTGTTTGTGAACAACAGATGTGACAAACCAGGATACAGGAGAAATAAGACATGAGTGAACAAAAATACATAGATTCGGTTCCTCTGCCGCCGCGGGATGCAGAGGTGCTGACGACGTGCTGCGACTACTGCATCGTGGCCTGCGGCTACAAGATCTATCGCTGGCCGGTGGGCAAGAAGGGCGGCGTGAAAGCGAAGGACAATGCCTTCGGACGGAACTTGCCCGTCGAGCTGGACAAAGGCGGCTGGGTCAGTCCCAACATGCACAATATCGTGCTGCACGAGGGGAAGCCGCACCATGTCATTGTGGCGCCGGATGCGGACACCGAGGTGGTCAACAAGAATGGCAACCACTCCATTCGCGGCGGGGCCATCGCCCAAAAATGCTACAACCCGGAGAAGCCAACCCGGGACCGGCTGCAGTACCCGCAACTGCGGGTCAACGGCAAGCTGCAGCGGATTTCGTGGGACGATGCCGTCACGATTTTCGCTGAAATCTCCAAGTATGTTCTCGAGAACCATGGCGTGCACGCCTGGGCGCAGAAAATGTTTTCTTACCAGTTCTTTGAAAACACCTATGCGCTGACCAAGTTTGCTTTGCGCAACATTGCCACGCCTGCGTTCGCGTGGCACGACAATCCGACAGTCGCGCCCTCGACACCGGGCTTTCGCGATGTTGGCGTGGATAACTTTTCCGCGGCCTACGAGGACTGGTACCTGGCGGATACGCTCGTGATCGCGGGCACCGACCCTTTTGAGACCAAGACCGTCCTCTGGAACGAGTGGATCATGAAGGCGATCACCGAGCACCAGCAGAAGGTCATCTTCATCAACCCACGAAAGACGACTGGCGTGGCTTTCGCCGAGGAGCACGGTGGCCTGCATCTCTGGATCAATCCTGGTACGGACACGGTGCTCTACATGGCGCTTGCCCGGGTCATTCTCGAAAACGGCTGGGAGGACCGGGAATGGATTTCCAGGTACACGAACAATAAGTGGGAGACGGATTCCGGCTTTGGCCAGGGGACGAGGAACACCGATTGGCAGTGGCGCACCACCTGGGGCCAGTTTGAAACCAGGGGGTTCGAGGACTACAAGAAGTGGATTCTGAGCCAAAAAGAATCCGAGCTGAACTACGCCGCCGAGTTCTGCGGCCTGGATGCGGAAGATATCGAGTGGGCCGCGGAGATGATGGCCAAACCGCGTCGGGATGGCACCCGTCCCAAAACTTCCTTCGGTGTGGAGAAAGGGTGTTACTGGTCGAACAACTACACCAACACCTCCTCCTACGCTTCGCTCGGTCTTCTGTGCGGTGCGGGCAACCGGCCCGGCCAGATGATTTCCCGTTTCGGTGGCCATCAGCGTGGCGGCATGAAAGGCGGCAGTTATCCTGCCGGCCGGTCCCCGGAGAAATTCGGCGGACGCCGGCGCAAACCGCTGGACCTCGACCGCTGGGTGCAGGCCGGCAAAGTGAGATTTGCGTATGTCGTCGGCACCACCTGGACTGCCGGTATGTGTGGCTCGGGCGAGCTCGCCGAGGTCTTTCGCAATCAGGTGACACGCAATCCGCACCAGCCGCAACAGGCAGATGTCGGCCACGTCATCGAGGCGTTCAAGAAACGCGTCGATAGCGGCGGCATGGTGGTCGTGGACCAGGATATCTATCTGCGCCGCACCATCGGCACCGAGATCGCAGACATGGTCCTGCCAGCCGCGACGTGGGGCGAGTGTGATTTCTCCCGCGCCAACGGTGAGCGCAGAATTCGTCTCTACTCGAAGTTCTACGATGCCCCGGGTGAGGCCAAACCGGATTGGTGGATCGTGGCCCAAATCGCCAGGAAGATGGGCTTCGAGGGCTACGAGTGGAAGGAGTCGAACGATGTGTTTGAAGAAGCCGCACGCTTTGGCCGGGGGGGCATCCTCAACTACCACCCGCTGGTCAAGATGGCCAGGAAACAGGGCAAGAAGGGCCACGAGCTGCTGCGCGAGTACGGCACCACGGGCATCCAGGGACCGGTCAGGCTCGAAAACGGCAAGCTGGTCGGCACCAAACGGCTGCACGACTCCACCCGGAAACTGCCCGAAACCGGACCGGAAAGAGAGACCGTCTGGAAGAAGTGGCTGACCGGCTTCAAGAGCCAGACCGGCAAGGCCAACTTCATGAAGTCGCCCTGGTACCTCTTTGGCGATTTCTACGACCATATCAAGCCGCGCGAGGGCGAGTACTGGATTCTCAACGGCCGCATCAACGAGGTCTGGCAGTCGTGCTTCGATGACGTCGAGCGCAGGCCGTACATCACCGACCGTTTTCCGGAGAACTTCATCGAAATCAACCCGGAAGATGCGGCCAGGCTTGGCATCGAGAGCGGCGACTATGTTAGTGTCGAAAGCGACCGCGTGCCAGTGCAGAAATCCGGCTTCTACGGTCGCGACACCGGCGACCTGCTGTTCAAGAATCTGCTCAAAGACGGGCATATCAAGTTCGTCTCTGCCAAGGTGAAAGCCGTGGCCATGGTCATGGAAGTGCCAAAGCCCGGGGTGACCTTCATGTACTTCCTGAATCCGGTAGAGCCGGCCAACTCGCTCACCCCGCGGGTGCCGGACCCGATTTCGAACAACTACCGCTTCAAACTTGGCGTGGGCAAGATCAGGAGAATTGGCGAGTCGCCCTACAAACACTCGTTCAAGAAAATGACGTTCAAGTCGCGCGCGATTGTTTAGACGTGAGACGTGGGACGTGAAATGTG
>JBHHXT010000330.1:0-4871 GCA_046757165.1 bacterium
AATTCGTGGCTGCATCAATTATTTGGTTGCGGCCAAAAGCCGCGCCAGGTTTATCAGTGCGAATCCGTGGCTTTCTATATCTTTTTGCAACGCAAGTTGCGTCGCACATTAACCTTCGCAAGGGCTTGAGCATTAGCACGCAAGATATTGCACGAAGCACTATGATTCCAGACTTTCCAAATTTAACTTGAGTTTTTGTAAATTAGATTCAAAATCGTCTTTTTTCTTCCGCTCCCGTTTGACGATATCTTCAGGCGCCTTACTCAGGAAATCCTGGCTGTGCAGTTTGGCGTTCAGCCCCTCGAGCTGGTTTTCAACCCGCTGAATCTCTTTCTGTAGTCGAGACCGCTCGACCTCGAAATCGATCAACCCTTCCAATGGTACAAAAATCTCGGTCTGGTAGACAATTGCACTTGCGGCTTTTGCCGGGCGTTCTGCTTTTGGCCGGAATTCGAGTGTGTCAACTTTGGCCAATTGCTCGAAGTACGGTTTGCTGGACAGAATGAGGGTCTGATCCAGGCCGTTTTTCGCGTTGCTCGCGATGACGACCTGGGCCGTTTTGTTGGGCGCGATGTTCATTTCGCCACGAATATTGCGGATGGCACCAATCAGCGCCTGGATGACCTCGATCTCATCCTCGGCAGCTTCATTGATAAGTGACCTCGTCTCTGCAGGCCAGGGTGAAATCATGACGCTTTCAGCATCGTCCTGGGTGCGGATTTTCAGCCACAGCTCTTCAGTAATGAATGGCACAAAGGGATGCAGCAGTTGCAAAATACCCTTCATCACGTAGGTCGCAACGCCCAGGGTCACGCGCTTCTCGTGCAGGTCATCCCGGTTGTTCAGCCGCGGCTTGATCAGCTCCAGGTACCAGTCACAATACTCACGCCAGAAAAAGCTATAGAGCACCTCAGCGGTCTCGTGCACTTTGAACTGCTCCAGACTGCGCGTGACTTTCTTAATCGTCTTCTGATACCGGCTCAAAATCCACCTGTCGGATAGATCCAGGGTTCCCTCTGCAACCGCTTGCCGGACAAACCCCAGGTTGGCGTTTTTCAGGTCCACTTCTTCCACATTCATCCACAGAAAGCGGAACGCATTCCAGACTTTGTTGGAGAAGTTGCGACCGATTTCGAAATCTTTCTCAGACAGGTTGATGTCCTGCCCTTCGGAGGACAACTCCAGCAGCGAAAACCGAACGGCATCGGCGCTGTATTCTTCAACCATTGTCAGGGGGTCAATGCCGTTGCCCAGCGATTTGCTCATCTTACGTCCCCGGGCGTCCCGGATGATGCCATTGAAATACACATCGCTGAACGGAATATTGCCCATAAATTCCAGCCCGATCATGACCATGCGCGCCACCCAGAAAAAGATGATGTCCGGGCCGGTGACCAGGGTATCGGTCGGGTAGAAATATTTCAAATCTTCTGTCTCCTCTGGCCAGCCCAGGGTGGCAAAAGGCCAGAGCTGCGAGGAGAACCAGGTGTCGAGCACGTCGGTCTCCTGCGAAAGTTCTTTGGTGCCGCACTTTCGACAGCTTTCGGGACGATCCACAGCCGCGAAAACCGTCTCGCACTTGCTGCAGGTGTAGATCGGAATGCGGTGTCCCCACCAGATCTGCCGGCTGATGCACCAGTCGTGAATATTCTCCAGCCAGTGGATAAACACCTTTTTCCAGCGCGGCGGGTGCAACTTGATGCGACCCTCCTTGACCGCCTGCAGCGCCGGCTCAGCCAGCGGTTTCATCTTCACGAACCACTGTTCTGACAGATAGGGTTCGATCACCGTTTTGCAGCGATAACAATGGCCGACGGAATGTTTGTGCTCTTCGACTTTTTCGAGGCACTCTCCCTTCTTGAGCTCCTGCAGTAAATGCTTGCGGGCTTTCAAGCGGTCCATGCCAGCGAATTGCCCGGCGTGCTCGTTCATGGTGGCGTCTTCGTTCATCACGTTGATGGGAACGAGATGGTGCCGCCGGCCGACCACAAAATCGTTGGGATCGTGCGCCGGCGTCACTTTCACGGCGCCGGTGCCGAACTCCTTCTCCACCATGTCGTCGCCGATGATTTGCAGCTCCCGACCCACGACCGGCAAGATGGCCGTTTTGCCGATGAAACCCTTAAAGCGTTCATCCTCTGGATGCACCGCCACGGCGACATCCCCGAGCATGGTCTCGGGCCGGGTCGTCGCGACGGTGATAAAGTGGTTGCTCCCCTTCACCGGATACTTGATGTACCAGAGGTGACCGTCGCGCTCCTCATAGTTGACTTCCTCATCCGAGAGTGCGGTCTGGCAGCGCGGGCACCAGTTGATGATATACTTTCCTTTGTAAATCAACCCTTTGTTGAACAAACGAACAAAAACCTCCAGCACGGCGCGCGACATGCCCTCATCCATGGTGAAGCACTCCCGCTGCCAGTCACACGAGAAGCCCATCTTCTTGAGCTGCTCGATGATGATGCCGCCGCGCGACTCTTTCCACTGCCAAACCAATTCCACAAACTTTTCACGCCCGAGATCATGGCGACTCTGGTTCTGTTGCTGCCGCAGATTTCTTTCCACCACATTCTGAGTAGCAATGCCGGCATGGTCCGTGCCGGGCAGCCACAGGGCCTCCTTATCCTGCATCCTGCGGAATCGAATCAAAATATCCTGGATGGTGTTGTTGTAGGCATGCCCCATGTGCAAGACATCTGTCACATTCGGCGGTGGAATCACAATGGTGTACGGCTGTCTTTCGGTGTTCACCCGCGCCCGAAAATAGCCTTTCTCCAACCACCATCGGTAGATACCGTCCTCCACTTCCCCGGGATCATAGACTTTTGGCAATTCTTGCTGCATTGCTACTCCATGTTCAATAAAGTTGCTCACGGTTAAATCCGGCAAATATACAAATAATGCCGCTTAATGTCAATAACTACCATCATCGACTGAGTATCCCCTATTTTGGGGGAGATAATTCATTAAAGCTCGATCCAAGACGGTTTGCAACTGTGTTTTACGCACAAATCCGGGAGGTATAGGGGGTGTCCCAAAAGCCCCGAAATGTCATTCCGACCGAAGGGAGGAATCTGACTGTGTACCAATCGTAGGGTTTTGGAAACAATTGTTTACAGCGCAGTCCATTGCCCTAGAAGATTTCTCGCATTCGCTCGAAATGACAGGCACAGGGATCTTTTTGGACAGCCCCAGGATCATTATTTAATTGCTTCTTTTCGACCGAATCCTTTTCTTCAATCGTTTCAGCGTGAAAATCAAGCTCAGATTCGAACCAACCAGCAGAGCCAGCCATGCAAATCTTTCTCACCGGTGAAGGGTGGATCGCTTTACTGACCCTGACATTCTTGGAAATCGTGCTGGGCGTCGACAACATCATTTTCATCTCGATTTTGTCCAACAGGCTGCCGGAGAACCGGCAGAGCAAAGCGAGAAATATCGGCCTGGCCCTGGCCCTGATCTTTCGCATCGCGCTCCTGCTGGGCGTGACGTGGATTGTCGGCTTCACCAAACCGCTTTTCACGGTCTTCAGTTTTGAAGCCAGTGGCCGCGACCTGATTCTCGTGGCCGGTGGACTCTTTCTGCTGGCAAAGAGCACCTCGGAGATCCACCACAAGATGGAGGGGGCCAGCCAGGAGAAATCATCCGGGCCCGCCGTCTCTTTGTCAGGCGTCATTATTCAGATCATCTTGATGGACATCATTTTCTCGCTCGATTCGATCCTGACCGCGGTCGGCCTGACCAAAGAAATCGTCATCATGGTTGTGGCTGTGGTGATTGCTTTGGGCATCATGATGGCGTTCGCGGGCAGAATCAGCAAATTCATCAGCAACCATCCGACCCTGGAGGTGCTGGCCCTCTCCTTCCTGATTCTGATTGGATTCATGCTGGTCATCGAGGGGCTACACACCTACGTGCCCAAGGAGTATATTTACTTCGCGGTTTTCTTTTCTCTTATGGTGGAGCTGTTGAACATGCGGATGCGGAAAAAAGGAACGCCCGTGCATTTGGCCAAGAAATTGGCAGAGGAGTAGAGCGCATGAAACAGGGGCAATGGAGACACCAGAGACGACTGCTACTGGCAAAAATAAGATGTCGTGTCTCACTATCGCTCCGGAGGAAAGTGCATGAGAATCTTCTGCACAGCCTCCCGGATTCTATCGCCAACCAGGTCCGGATCGGGCTTACCCTGCGGTAACATCCCGGTCGCGACACCGCGCCATCGCAACTTCCTGGTCGTGGCATCCACAAAGTCCAGAATCACCGTGCCTTCTTTGTAAAAGGTCAGCTCGATATCGTCGCGGCCGCCCCAGTAACGGCTGCTCCTGGCATACGCATATCCCCAATCCTGAATCCTGAGTTTATCATGCAGACCCGTATGATAGGCAACCAGGAAATCGGGATCTTGCGCGGCGAGCGTATACCCCATCTTTGACAGTTCGTGGTCTACTCTTTCTGTAATGCGTTGCTCTAATTTCAAACGCACAGCAACCGGGTCTGTGATGTGAGCCAGCTTCTTGTTTGGCCCTGGCAGCCAGGCATAGGTCTTGAACTGCCTGAAATCAAACTCATGGTCGTAGTTGGTCTTGATTTTGACTCGGGC
This sequence comes from bacterium, assembly GCA_046757165.1. GTDB lineage: Bacteria > Zhuqueibacterota > Zhuqueibacteria > Oceanimicrobiales > Oceanimicrobiaceae > JBHHXT01. The sequence continues at coordinate 4,604 of JBHHXT010000330.1, forward strand.
GCACCCTGAGTAAACGATAAGCAAACTCAGGAAAGCGAACGCGTATGCTAACCGGGCGATCATCTTCACCTCATGAAGTCCTGACATGTCAAGTTCTGTCATTTTTTGGCAATACTTTTTTTGGGTTCAGGTTTTTCACTACTAGCCTGGATAATTCATGAATTTCTCACAGCAAGGGCCAACAAGTAAGGAGTGAAATGCTTTAGCATTTCATGGGGCTGTCCAAAAAGTTAGTCACAAATTCAGATGTATAAATCATTGATTTTGG
>JBHHXT010000331.1:0-4857 GCA_046757165.1 bacterium
CCTTTACCTGGACTTCACCCGCGCCAGCACCCCCTCGAAGGCATTGAACACAATCTTTTTCGGGTAGTTCAGGAAGGGGCCAAGGCGGAAGGTTCTCTGCTCGCCGGTCATCATGAGCACTTCGGTCCGCTTCTCCCGGTCAATGGTCACGACAGTGACCGGAACAAAGGCCTTGAAGTGAGCCGGCACTTCTTTTTGTTCCACCTGCAATTCAACGAAATAGGCCGGGCCATGTCGCTGAACCTTGTGGGTATGAACGTAGGTCGGCACGCCGGTGCCATAGAGCCACTGCTCAAAAAACCAGCTCATGTCCTGCCCGAAATGTTTGTCCACCATGCGCTCGAAATCCGCGGTGTTGGCCTTTTGTCCTCTAAAAGTCCGGACAAAATCGGCCAGTAAACGCCAGAAGCGGGCGTCGCTGCCCGTCTCGAAGTCACGCAGCATGGTGCGCAGCATGTGCATGACGAAGGCCCCCTTTTCATACACGTTGACAAAATAGTCGATTGGATGCTTGGTGCCCAACCGCTGCCCCAGCCAGATGGGGCCGGCCTCGAGCCCATCGCTGTGCGCCAGGTCGGATTTGGAGAAGCCAAACCGCCTCAACCCCATGCTGACGCCGATGTGACCGCCGCTGAGCAGGTCATTGCGCCATCCGGCGATGGCCTCGAAGAAGCGCTCATCGTTATCGAGCAGAAACTGAACCATGAGCGCACCGGAATACTCGGCGAACCCTTCGCTCAGCCACTGGTCGTGATAACTTTGCCAGCCGATGAGGTTCCCCCACCACTGGTGTGAAACCTCATGCGCACGCAGGGCTTGCATCACGCCCTGCAATTCCGTGGAATAGGTCAAAGAGGTCAGGAAGAGAATGCCGGGAAAGCCGTTGCTCACCCGGCCTGGCATCTCAACCACGGTAAGCTGCGGATAAGGATACTCCCCTAATATCTGTTGGAAGAAGTACAGGCTGCTGATAACATCCGCACCGATCTTTTTCCGCACCGACCCGGACCGGCGCTTCTGTGAATAAATCGTGACGGCCAGCGAATCCTGGTAGACAAACGCGGTGGAGTCAAACCGCCCGAGCGCGAACGCAAAAACATCGGACGGAATCGTTTCGACCCAAAGCGTACATCTATCGCCGTCCTCCTGCCACTGTTTCACCCTCTGGCCACCGGAAAGCACCTGCATACGTTTTGGGCATTTGTAGGTGACGTCGAAGGTGGCGGGCTGCAAGTAGCCGTGGCGCGGATACCAGAACAGCTTGTTCTTGAATGCATACCCCCCGTCCACCTCCTCGAGGAGCTTTCCTGCGTACCAGACCCTCAGTTTGATCTCCCGGTTCGCCGTGGTTGGCTCATCCAGGAGCACGGCAAATGTTGCTTCCTTTTTTTCTTGAATAAGAGCGAGAGAATCACCGCGAACGTTCCTGACGGAATCTACCCGCAGATCCTCAAACAGGTCGAACGCCAGGACGCGTAAGCTATCCATTTGCGGGGTTATCGATAGCTCGACTTCAGCAGCGAGGTGTCCGTTCTTCTTCAGCACGACATTCATTTTGTAGTGGCTGATTCGAAAGTCGGCCTTGTTTTCATCGGGCCGGCCGGTTTTTTTCTCATCGGCTGTTTCACGGATGTCGCGGCCAGGGCTGTGAAACGAACACAAGGTGTAGAAAGGTTTCTTGGGCCGGTGCGGATATGCCTGGAACACCGCCACATTCTCGCTTGCGTGTGGGTCGATTGACAGGATGAAATAGCTCGGGAAGTTGTAGCTTTCCTCGGTGTGTTCGAGCGCAGCCAGAAAGAGACCGTCGCCGTCAGCGTTCGCGAGGGTCCGCAAGATCAAGCTTGCCAGGTTGACGCCACGCTCGAGCAGAATTTTTGACACTTTCTTGTGGAGCCGTCCGGCTGTCTTGGGGACCTTTCCCTGCTCGAAATCGAGCTGCTTCGCCAGCTCCGCAGCGGTGGCATCCGTAAAACGCAAGTAGGCTGCCGTAAAACTCTGGCGAATGGAGTCGGCGTCCAGGAACCGGGCCACCTGTGCGCGCTCGATTCTGGTGGGCGGCGTCAGCTCAAAAACGCCCTCCCCCAGAAAAACCGCGCCGGTGATCTGGCCAGCCACAGGCGCGCAGAGAAAAATCGACCCTTGCAGGAAGTGAAGTTTGCCTCTGTTTCTGGTGAGGGTCAGGTTTTTTATGCGGGTGGTCTTGGTGTCATCAAATGGCAGGCTGCGCAGGGATTGATAGGCCTCCAGGAGATCATCATCCGCTGCTCCAGAAAAGGGTGGGCTGCTGGCCAAAGAGCTGCTGGCGGCAATGAGCAGACTGAATCCGATGACGGCGAAGCGGGCCATACGAAGATCACCCTCTTTCTTTCGAGTACCACTCCAGAATCACCGACTCGGCCGGTTTGCCACACGGCGTAAAGCCGCTGTGGTGCGTGCCACCATAGTCGAGATAAGTCGGCCACTTCCACCAGTAGAAGCCATAAAACCAGGGCCTGTCCCAGAAAGTTTCGAACATAGCCCGGTAGCACAACACCTGGTCGTCGAAGTAAGCCGGTGAGCCGCGGCGGCGCTCATGCGGGTTTTGCCAGTTCCTGGCGGTGCTCGTAAAGCCGACTTCGGTCAATAAGACCGGCTTGTTGAATTTCGATGCCACCCTTTCTATCTTCTCCGCAATTCGTGCGGCTCCCTGTTTCAGCTCGTCCAACGTCACGGCCTCCTGTTTTGAAAGCGGGTAGTAACAATTCAAGCCGATATAGTCCAGTTCATCCCAGAACGTGATGTGCTCGAACTCCTCTCCCCAATTGGCCGCGTAAACCAGCGGACCGGAATAGATTTGGCGAATTTTTCGCACCACGGCCCGCCACTCTCTATCGTGGCCATCGGTCGTGTGCACCAGCTCGGTGCCGATGCAGAACATGTCGATGCCGTACATTTCTGCCAGGAGCGCATAGTGGCGAATCCAGCTTGTATAGTATTTGAAAAACGCCCGCCAATCCGCTTCGCTCTTCATCTTGACCTCTCCCGGCCAACCGAAATGCCCGCTGCGCATGAGCACATGGGGCTTGAGCATCGAGCGCATGCCCAGTTTTTTCGCCGCCAGGAACGCCGTCACGACACTTTCATCATTTTCGGAGCCGGCGCCGGACGAGTAGTGGAGATACGCCGGCTTGTTGCGGTCATCCAGATATCCGAAGGGGGTAATCGAAATCCAGTCCGTGCCAAGCGCGCGCAGTTTCGCGAGCGACTGCTCTGATTTGCGTGACAGGTAACCGTTGTAGATCTGGTACCCTTCGTGGGCATAGCAGAACCCTTTTTGGAAGACCCTGGGCTCATGCTTGCCAGATCCCAGGACTGGCCGGCCGCTGACCGGTGGCAGGTTGGCCAGAAATTCATGCCAGCCCTGCTCCAAAACGGCCATGTTTGCGCCGTTCAAATCACCTTGCGGCACCCCCGCGGCAGGCCACGCCTGATACACCTGCAGAAATTTCGACCACCCCAGTTTTTCAACCAGGAAATCGACAAAGCTGCCAGCCAGTGGCCACATGAATAGATAAGATTCCTTTCTGTAAATGTTGGAATCCAACAAATCGTTCAGCGCGTTGGCGTGGCCGGTGTCATAAAATTTCTTCGCCCAGAACCGGTACCCGAGTTTCCCCCACTCCCGAGTGAAAGAGATCGCCAGGCCATCTGCCAGCGCCGCCGATTTCGTCTCCCCGGCCCATCGTTTCACCATCAGCCTGGCGGTGGCAAAGAAATCTGTGCCCCGCAAGTCGTCATTGAAGACCGCATGCACTTCTTGCCTGCGATGGTCCGCGTGCGACAGGTCCGTGTTTCCGGTGCGCAACCCCTTGTCTTCGATGGACTCGTAGAGATGAACTCTAAGTTTGGTGCCCTCTCCGGACGGCGACTGCCTGAGCCTCGAGCGCAAGGCTTCGAAACGCTCTTCATATTTCTCAGCCAAACGCTGCAAGTCGGTGGTGGCAGGTGGCTCCCCATGAAACTGAAAAGCAAAGTGTTTGGATTCCCACACCATGTCGTTGCTCTCCAGGTAATTGCGCGAGGTTTTGTAGTCGATGGTCCAGGGACCGCCCTTTTTCTGCTCAAAAAACCCCAGGATGATGCCCTGTCCAGCGCGGAACACCTTGAAATCCCCGGCGCGCAGGAAGAAATTTTGCAGATCAGGCAGAAACTTCACGACCGCCTCTTCTGTGACCCCGGTCACGATCAAGAGCGGGAAGGCAGGCTGTAACGGATTCGGATAGCTGGACAACACATAAACATCATTCTGTTCAGACTCAAAGAAATCAGGGATTGAGAATCTATCGCTCTCGAACTTTGCCGGCAGGGCCGCACGGATTTGCTGCACATGCGGGTTCGAAAACTCCACTCCCAGCAACGAAACGGGCAGGGAGGTCAGCTCCTCGAAGGTCACGGCTGTGTCAGGCTTCACCATGACTTTCAACCATCTCACCTGGCCGGCGAATTGGTCGGCACGCTGGCGGTACTTTGCTGCGGCCGCTGCATCGCCGGTGGCATACACCAGCAAGAGTTTTCGCGTTTGCCAGAATGCCCGGTCCAGCTCATGTTTCCCCGGCCACCGGGTCTGGTCCGAAGAGAGGGTTTTTTCGTCGTCAACGGGAACGTTATTTGAATGCAGGAACGTAAACGCCACAAAGAACAAAAAAAATGCAGCCGGTAGCAGCAGGAGTTTATGCATGGTTTTCATGGCTGTGCGAGTCTATGAAAAATCAAGAAAATAGAAAAAGTGATTCTCCTGTGTCAACCCGGAGTGAAAAGCTTCAGCTTTTCAGATTCTTGCGAACTTAAACTGTCGCAATGCTGAAGCATTGCACT